>DATDBL010000273.1:0-56010 GCA_036524855.1 Aldersonia sp.
CCACTCGACCTCGTCGATGGCGGCGACCGCACCCGCGAGCACGTCGGGGTCGCGGGTGCCCCACGCGATCGGCATCGGCGCGACCGACTGCCACAGTGCGCGCGGGCTGTGCGCCGACCGGTCGGCGACGATCAGCACCGACGGCACCCGCTCGCCCACGCTCGGGTCGTGTCCCGGCAACTGCTTGACCCGTCGGGCGACGAGCGCGAACCGCGCCTCGGGCGCGGCGGGTTTCGCGACGTCCACCAGGGCGAGCAACACCATCCGGTTGGGTCCGGGTTCGGCGATCACGGCCGCTACCAGCGGCCCCCGCTCATAGAGCCGATCGACGCTGGACAACCGTCCCGGCGCGGCCACCGCGACCCACACCGCCGTCACCACGCCCAGTGCCGCCACCGCGGCGAGGATGTAGGACCACGGATGCGCGGCGAGCACCAGCCACACCCCCGCCGCGACCAGCAGCAAAGCCACGACCAGCGCGAGCACGCGCAGCCGTCGCGCGTCGGTGATCGTCTCGTTGACCGTCTTCGCGTGTTCGCGGTCGACGGGGAACTCGAAGTGTCGCATCGACCCCTCCTCCCCTTGCGCAGTGCCGGGCTCAGCCGATGGTCGGGCCCAGCAGGTCGTCGGCGTCGGTGATGCGATAGGCATACCCCTGTTCGGCGAGGAAACGCTGCCGGTGGGCGGCGTATTCGGCGTCGAGGGTGTCGCGCGCGACGACGGAGTAGAAATGCGCCTGCCCGCCGTCCTGTTTGGGCCGCAGCAGCCGACCCAGCCGCTGCGCCTCCTCCTGCCGCGACCCGAACGTCCCCGACACCTGGACCGCGACCGACGCCTCGGGAAGGTCGATGGAGAAGTTCGCGACCTTGCTCACCACCAGCACGGGGATCTCCCCGCGGCGGAAAGCGTCGAACAGGGCCTCGCGATCCTTCGTCTTGGTCGAGCCCTGGATGATCGGCGCGTCGAGGTGTTCGCCGAGTTCGTCCAGCTGTTCCAGATAGGCGCCGATCACCAGTGCCGGCGCGTCCTTGTGCCGGTCCAGGATCGACTCGACCACAGCCATCTTGGTGCGCGCGGTGGAGCACAGCTTGTAGCGCTCCTCCGGTTCGGCGGTGGCATAGGCCATCCGCTCGGCGTCGGTGAGCGTCACCCGTACCTCGATGCACTCGGCGGGCGCGATCCACCCCTGCGCCTCGATGTCCTTCCACGGCGCGTCGTAACGCTTCGGCCCGATCAGCGAGAACACGTCGCCCTCGCGGCCGTCCTCGCGGACCAGGGTCGCGGTCAACCCGAGCCGGCGCCGCGACTGCAGGTCCGCGGTCATCCGGAACACCGGCGCGGGCAGCAGGTGCACCTCGTCGTAGATGACCAGGCCCCAGTCGCGTGAGTCGAACAACTCGAGGTGCTTGTATTCCCCCTTGGTGCGGCGGGTGATCACCTGGTAGGTCGCGATGGTGACCGGGCGGACCTCCTTTCGTTCGCCCGAGTACTCGCCGATCTCCTCCTCGGTCAGCGAGGTCCGCGCGATCAGCTCACGCTTCCACTGCCGGCCCGCGACGGTGTTGGTCACGAGGATCAGCGTCGTCGCCTTGGCCTGGGCCATCGCCGCGGCGCCGACCATGGTCTTGCCGGCGCCGCAGGGCAGCACGACGACTCCGGAGCCGCCGGCCCAGAACGAGTCCGCCGCCATCTCCTGGTAGTCGCGTAGATGCCAGTTGCCGCCGTCGAAGTCGAGGTCGATCGGGTGCGCCTCGCCGTCGACGTAGCCGGCGAGATCCTCCGCGGGCCAGCCGACCTTCAGCAGCATCTGCTTGAGCCGTCCACGCTCGCTCGGGTGCACGACCACGGTGTCGTCGTCGAGGCGCGCCCCGAGCATCGGGGCGATCTTCCTGTTGCGCAGAATCTCCTCGAGCACCGCCCGGTCGAGGCTGACCAGCGTCAGCCCGTGCGCGGGGCTCTTCGCCAACTGCAGGCGGCCGTAGCGCGCCATCGTCTCGACGACGTCGACGAGCAGCGGCTGCGGCACCGCGAACCGGGAGAAGCGCACCAGCGCGTCGACGACCTGCTCGGCGTCGTGGCCGGCGGCGCGCGCGTTCCACAGCGCCAGCGGGGTGACGCGGTAGGTGTGCACGTGCTCGGGCGCGCGTTCGAGTTCCGCGAACGGCGCGATCGCCGCCCGCGCCGCGTTCGCCTGCTCGTGGCCGACCTCGAGCAGCAGCGTCTTGTCGGATTGGACGATCAGCGGTCCGTCGGTCACGGTCCTACCTTCTTCGGCGGTGCGGGGGAACCAGTCCATTGTCCAGACCAGAGCGAGAGGCTGCCACGACAGGTTCGGCGGCCTCTCGGGGAACCGACAGCGGTGCGCTGTCGTCGGACTTGGTAATAAGACCGTGACCTGCACAAGCACGATCCGATTGACAAGTGCGTGGGGTACGGGATCATGAATCGAGCAGTCTAAGCGTGATGGGGATGAAGTGACCGAACCACCGAACCAGCACCGGGTCTGCGCGCCGGCGGGCGCGGGAGCGCCGAACGAGACGCGCGCGGGCCGGCTCATCGGCGACAAGATCGACCGCATCTGGAAGTTGGAGGACGGGTGGCGCGGTCCCGGTTCGCTCGCACCATCAGCAACAGCCAAGCGCTTGTACGTCGATCTCATCGAAGACCTGTCCGTGGAGAGCCTGCCCGCAGCGGAACCGACGCCAACAGCCGATGGCGGTTTGCATATGGAGTGGCGACGGGGTGAAACCGAGTACTCGGCAGAGATAACGACCGCCGGGCACCTCGTCCTGAACGTGTTCGCACCGGACGAGAGCGACGACATCGAGGTCGAATTGGACACCCCGACCCCAACCGACTTCCGCGACTTCGTTCAGCGAGGAACGCTTGGATCGTCTACCGCTGCATGAAGACACACCCTTCTGCTCAGGTGTGTCTTCACGTACGAGGTCAGCGTCCTCGACGGGTCGGTCTCGCAAACCGCGTTCGCACCTGTCCAGATCGACAGCTTGGCCTTTACACCCAGGGGTGACAAGGACAAGGGTCTCCTCTCTACCGAGCACGGTGACCGTCCAGGATCCGCAGCCGGGTACAAAGCGTGGTGCGACGAGAACTTTCGCGACGTTGCCGGAATCTGGGCCGTCTCGGTCACGGAATGCCACGAGCAGGCGCTACAGCCGACTCTTGATGGTGGTGAGAACGGCAAGCCGGAGCATCACGTCTCGATCGACTTCACGAGCTTCATTGTGGGAGGTCGTGGCGATGGCTCGGTGTCGTACAACCTGACCAAACAGGGGAAGCGCAAGGCACGGGCCCTTCGTGACAGAGCCGTCGAACGGCACCGACGTGCGTGATCCGAATCCTTCGATCTCCTACTCCACGATCGTCACCGACGAGATCCGGTGCAGCGAGAAGTGCCGGATCGAGCCGCTCGCCGGGTCGAACGCGTCGAGTTGACCGCCGCCGACCTTCACCGGTTCGACGATGCGTTGGCTCGCCGTCCCCGCCGCGTCGACATAGCCGATGCTCACGCTGCGCCGGCCCCGGACCGCGACTTGCAGCAGCGGCATCGTCGCCTGCCCCGACGCGCGCGGGCCGGGCGATCCCGCCGCGTGTTCCTCCGCGACCGCGACCGCGCGGTCCTTGGCCCGCACGTCGGCGACGATCCGGGAGCGTTGCTCGTCGTTGGGCGGCAGCGGTGCCCGCAACTGCGGCCGCGGCCGGCGCGTGGAGATCCGTGCCCCGCGCGGGCGCAGGTCGACGATCGCCCCGGCCGAGTTCTCGCCCGCCGGCGCGAACCCGGCGGCGCGCAGTTTCTCCAGCACATGCTGCAGCGGTGCCTGCGCGATCGCCACGGTCGGGGCGAGCGCGCGCAGCGCGAGGTCCTCGGCGGCGGGCGAGGCCAGCACCTCGGCGAGCAGCGCCGGGTCGTCGCAGCGCAAGAACGCCTGTGCCACCCCGGCGCGCAGCCGACCGTGCCGGCGGGCGACGTCGTCGACGAGGTAGGTCAGCGACTGCGGCACCGGCGTGCGCGAGTGGGTCTCGAACAGCGCGTGCAGTTCGGCCGCCGTCATCCCCGCATCCAGGGCACGCCGCACGCTCGCGTCACCCACCCGGTACACGGCCGCGCCGCCCGCCGACTCCAGGTCGGCGACCAGCGAGATGCTGTGCTGCAAGTCCGGGGTGAGCGGCCCGGGCGCGACGATCGTCAGGTCGTTCTGCAGCAGGACGTAGTCGACCGGCGCCGGCAGCGCGATCCGCATCGCGGCCTCCGCATCCTCGCCGGCGAGCAGGGCCCGGCCCGGGTCACCGAGCGCATCGCGGCCGACGACCCCGAGCGCGGCGGCCTCGGCGAGCGTGCGGGTGACCATCTCCTGCGAGAACCGGCCCGCCAGCCGGGGCCGCTGCCACGCGAGCAGGCGCGCGACGCGACCGGGCGCGATCCCGGTTTCGCGGCCGGCGTCGGCCAGCACACTCAGCACCTTGCGCCGGTCGCGGGGGGCGAGCGCGCTGCGCAGTTCGTCGGCCAGCGCGGCGATCGGCTTGTCGGTGGCGTCGCGCATTCCGATCAACCAGGGCCGGCGCGGCAGGTCCAGCCACGCACCGGCCAACGCCGCCCAGCGCCGCTCGGGCGGGACCTCGAGCCACGCGTCGACCTGAACGGTCGGCACCCAGAACTCGTCGCCGGGGTCGGCGGGCACCGCGTCGTCGGGTACGCCCGCCGCGATCAATCCCGCCGCCGCGAGCAGTTCCACCAGCAGCGCCACCCGGTCCTCGTCCACGCCGGTGGCGCGGGCCAGCCGCCGCATCTCCCGCACGCCCATCCCGCCGGCCTTCAACGCGGCCGCGGGCGCGTCGCCGAGGGCGGCGATCAGGTCGGCGCAGTGCCGTAGCAACTCGAGCGCCTCGCCTGCGACGACACCGTTGACCTCCGCCCCGGACAGCCGCACCGGTTCGGTCGGCGGCGGCGCCAGCGACCCCGGATCGGTGATCGCCTCGCCGCGCAGCACCTGCCCGACCTCGTGCGGCAACTCGACGGTCTGGTCGTCGATCCAGCGCAGCAGACCCACCGACAGCAACCGCGGGACGGGACGGTCTGCGGGCGTGCCCGGTGCCGCGTCGCGGGTGCGCCCGATCGGGGCGGTCGCGGCGAGCCGTTCCAACAGCGCGCGCTCGGCGCGGCTGATCCCGACCAGCGCGGAGAGGATGTCGTCCTCGCTCATCTCCGCGCGCTGCTCGGCACGCCCCACCGGCCACGGCACCGCGTCGACCGCCGCGGAGACCAGCCGCAGCGACCGGCTTCCCCACACGAGCGCCCGCACGCGCAGCGCGGCGACCGCGTCGTCGACCACGGCCTTGCTCGCCCGGCCGGTCATCGCGTTGCGTAGCCGCATCACGGGCACGGCCAATTTGTCCGCGCCGATCAGCGCGAGCGACTCGATCACCGACAGCGCCACGGTGTCGAGTTCGTCCGCGCAGCGCTGCACCGACGCCCGCTGCTCCACCCGCCCGGCGAGGACCTGCATCGACTGCGGCACGGGCACGGTCAGATCCGGCCGGATCCGCAGCATTTCGACGAGTTCCGCGTCCGTCCGCGCACCGAGCCACTCGGCGAGAGTCTCGGTGTCGGGGGTGTCGGTGTGGGTCGCGGTCATCGCCAATCAGCCTAGAGACCGCGGCCGACACCTGTCCGCGCGCCGGGTTCGGCTGCAGGAAGGTTGTGGACAATGTAAAAATATGGTCGTGGTGAACAAGTCGAAGAAGCCGTACGTCGATCGGGGCTGGCCCCAAGTTGGCGACGGCGAGAACGCCGTGACCGAACTGTCGTCCACCCGCGCGGGTGGCCTCTCGCCGTTCGGCGAGGACATCGAGTTCCCGGTGCCGATCGAGGAACTGCTCTACGCACACCCACACACGGTCATCAACCGCTGACCCGAGCCGACACGAAGGGCCCCGCACCGAGTGGTGCGGGGCCTTCGCGCGCTTCGGACTACTCGGGCTTTCAGACTACTTCGGCAGGTTCTGGGTCAGGAACCCGGCGACCGCGGGGTCGATCTGCACGCCGGACTTCTTGACGCCGTCGTAGGCGTCGAGCAACCCCTGCGGGATCGCGGTGCCGTTGTCCTCGACGGAGGTGATCGCGTTGTCGACGGCCTTGAACGCGTCCGCGCTCGGGTCGGTCGCGAGCGGCGCCGGCAGGGCCGGGGCGGCCGGCTGAGCCGGAACGTCGCGCTGCGTCGGGCTGCTGCTCAGGCCCAGTCGCGACGAGCACGACGGCCACGCGCCCCAGCCCTGCGAGGCGAGCACGCGCTCGGCGACGACGATCTGCTCGTCACGGCTGGCCTGGTTCGCGGCCGACGCGAACTGGCCGCCGCCGTGCCCGGACCAGGTGCTGGGCGAGAACTGTAGACCACCCTGGAAGCCGTTGCCGGTGTTGATGGCCCAGTTGCCACCGGACTCACACTGCGCGAGGCGGTCCCAGTCGGAATCGGGGGCGGCGTTGGCGGTGCCCGCGAACGCGACACCCGCGGAGCCCATGAGGGCGCTGGTGATGGCGACCTTGGCTACGGTGCGGCCGGTCTTGGTGGGCTTGCGATGGCGTCCACTCATGGCTGTCTACCTCTCCGTGCGCCTGCGAGGTCAGCTGTCGGGTTCGGACTGAGAGGTCGTCCGGCCGGTATTCCCGGCTTCACCCCAAGAAAGCGCGTAGCGCTCCCGGTTCCCGGTGGGACGTGGGTCCCCCGCCCCCGTCCCGGGTTTCGTTCGTCGGGCTCCGACACCCGCGGGACGGGGCTGGGCGCTGCGGGCCGGAGTGTGGCCACTGTTGCGGCCGAGTCGACGGTACGACGAAGCCGCCTAAAAGTCACCATTTGGTAACTCCTGGTGTGGCAGATGTCATTCCGTCGCAACCGGTCGGGCCGAACCTCTTCGCAGCTAGGCGCGTCGACAACCGGAAGACACGGCGTAGTGGCCGTGCCGTGATCCGTTCGTTATGTGAGCAAGATCACATCGTTACCGCCGTGCACGGCGGCCGGAACGCAACGCGAACACCAGCGCGAGCAGTAGACCCAGTGGCGCGGCCAGGGCGATCAGGTACAGCGCCAGCCCGGGGTCGGTGTGCGCGAACACCCCGATGACGAAGATCGCGACGATCGCGACGAAACCGATCGAGAATAGCGTCAGCGCGACGTAGAGCAGGGCATTGCGTGCGCGGGACGATCGGTCGGAGGCCACCGCAACACCGTAGAGCCTCGGCTGCCGCGGCCTCCCGGTGCGGGTAGACTCTGCCTGCACGCGCCCTGCGACGAGTGGGGCGCTTTGTTGTGCAGCACAAACGCGACGAACAGGTGAGCACAGTGCCGACGGGCCGGGTGAAGTGGTACGACGTGGAGAAGGGCTTCGGCTTCCTCTCCCAGGATGACGGAGAGGACGTCTACGTCCGCTCCTCGGCGTTGCCTGCCGGTGTCGAATCCCTCAAGCCCGGACAGCGGGTCGAGTTCGGCATGGCGGCGGGGCGGCGTGGGCCGCAGGCGCTGACGTTGACGCTGCTCGACCCGGTGCCGTCGGTGCGTCACGGCGGGCCCGCGCGCAGGGACGCGCCCGCCCACAAGCGGCACACCCCCGACGAGTTGCACGGGATGGTCGAGGACATGATCACCCTGCTCGAGGGCAAGGTGCAGCCCGATCTGCGCATGGGCCGCTACCCTGATCGCAAGACCGCGCAGCGGATCTCCGAGGTGGTGCGCGCGGTCGCCCGCGAACTGGATCAGTGAGCTCTAGGCGGTCTTGATCGCCCACACCGCGTGGGCGCGCGGGATCCCGCTCTCGTCGATCACCATCCCCGGCAGCTGCAACTCGACGCCGTTCAGCTGCCACGGCGGCTCCCGGTCGGACACCACACTGAGCGCCGGCGCGGAGCCCTCTTCGTAGGTCCGTTCCACCGCGACCAGTTGGCCGTTCGGCGTGGAGAACACACTCAGCATCCGCCACGGCGCGTCCGCGATGTCGGCCGGCAGCGACAGCTGCAGCGGCATCCCCGCGGGCACGTCGAGTTCGGCGATCTCGTCCTCGGTGCAGTCGAGCAGGCGCACCGTGCAGTACCTCGCGGGCGGGACGGTGATCGCCTTACCGTTCGCGTACGCGGTGATCTCCGGCGGCCGGGGCTCCGCCCGGCCCAGGGCGGCGACCAGCACCACGGCTGCGACGACGACGATCAGCACCGCCAGCGCGGTCACTGCCGTAAGCGTCTGTTTGGTCCGCGTGGTCATCGGGCCGGGACCTCCTGTTCGGCCGGCACCGAGAGCACGGTTCTCGCGCCTCGTTCGGTCATCGGGCCGGGACCTCCTGTTCGGCGTGCATCGGACGGTTGCCGCCCAGCCCCGGCAGCAGCGAGTGCCCGGTGTAGCTGAGCACCGTCTGCATGAGACCGACGGCGAGCAACACGGAGACGACGGTGAAGCCTATCCAGTACTCGGTCGGCAGCAGCACTCCCAGCGCGCCGCCGACCACCCAGCTCAGCTGCAGCACCGTCTCGGAACGCCCGAACGCCGAGGCCACCGACTCCTCGGGCAGGTCGTCCTGGATCGACGCATCGAGCGACACCTTCGCGAGCGCGCTCGCCGCCGACGCGACCAGCGCCACCACCCCGACCATCCACACGGCGTTGGCGAACGCAGCGACGACCGCGACCACCGTCGCGGCGATCGTGCAGCGCAGCACGATCAGCGCCGGCCGGCCCAGCTTCAACCGCGCCCCGGTCGCGTTGCCGGAAAAGTTGCCGATCGCGGCGGCCGCGCCGACCATGCCGAGCAACATCGCCTGCTGCAGCGGTTCGTGTTCGGTGCGCGACTTCGCGACGAAGGCGATGTAGAAGGTCAGGAACCCGGTGAGGATCCGGATCGAGCCGTTGCCCCACAGCCCGGTGACCACGGCCCGCCCCAGCGGCTGGCGCCGCTTGCTTGGTTTGACCGCAGCCACGCGTTCCCGGGTCAGCACCTCGGTCTGCGCCCCGTCCCCGGCGAAGTGGTCGCCGTGGTAGCTGAGGGTCGCGGGCACCTCGCCCTCCGTCACCTCCACCCACGCCGGGATCCTCATGCTGAGATAGGCACCGGCGGCGGCGAGCACGGCGGCGAACCACAGCGCGCCGACGGACCCGGCGAGCCAGGCGATGCCGGCGGCGACCGCGCCGGCCCCGATCGTCCCGCCGAGCAGGCCGAAGACCGTCAGCCGCGAGTTGGTCCGCACCAGGTCGATCTCCGGTGGCAGCACCCGTGGGGTCACCGCACTCTTGAGCACGGAGAACGATTTGCTCATCACGAGCATCACCAGCGCGATCGGATACAGCGCCCAACTGTCGAAGTTGTAGATGAGCAGCACAGCGAGCACCGCACGCACCGCGAACGACGACGCCAGCGCAACCCGGCGGCCGTGCTGCAGGCGGTCGAGCAGCGGCCCGATCAGCGGGGCGATGAGGGCGAACGGCGCGATCGTGATGAGCAGGTACAGGGCGACGTTGGCCTTGCTCTCCGCGGTCGCCGCGGAGAAGAACAGCGTGTTGGCGAGCGAGACGGCGACCGCCGCGTCGGTGGCGAAGTTCGCCGTCGTGGCGTACATCAGGGCGGTCAGGCCCGACTTGTCCGCACCGTCGGCCTTCGCGGCGCGCTGGAAGGTCGCGATGCCGCGGCCGGTGAGTTCGCGGCCGCGCAGGGCGGCGACGCGGGTGACGGTCAGCTTGCGGGGGGCGCGGACGCGCCGCTCGTCCGCCTTTGTCTCCGGGTCCCGCTCGTCCGCCTTTGTCTCAGTGTCCCGCTCCGGCTCGGACTCGGACTCCGGCTCCGGTTCCGGCTCGGCCGATCGCTCGCCCACCGGATGCAGCGGCGGCAGCGGCGTGCGCCGGGTCGGCGTGTGCCGCGGCGGATAGTTGTCGTAACCGGGGTGCCGCGACCCGGCACCGGCGCCCGCCTCACCGTTGCGACTGTCCGGCGGACGGCCGGTCGGGTCGGCGGAATCGGTCACACATCGATTCTCGCGCACTGCACCGACAATCGACCACTCCGATCCCGCACGTCGCGCGTCATCCCACGATGCGGACCTCGAAGGTCGTCGGCCAGTACTTCCCGGTCAGCAGGAACCGGTCGGTGCCGGGCACCTCGGCGATCCCGTTGAGCACGTCGACGTCATCGCCGACCGGCAGCGCGGAACGCAACCGGCTCGCGTCGACGACGGCGAGCACCGCACCGGTGTCGGGGTCGAGGCGCAGGATCGTGTCGGTCGGCCACGCATTGGCGTAGACCGACCCGTCCGCCGCGCACTCGAGTTCGTTGAGCCGCACCGGCATGGGCACCTGCACCGTCCACAGCGGCGCGAGGTTCTCCGGTTCCCGCACCGTCAGGGTGTCCGTGCCGTTGCTGGTCAGCAGGTTGGGTGAGCCGTCTCGCAGTGCGCAGATACCCCAGCCCTCCTCGGGGTAGTCGATCCGGCGGCGTTGTTCGAGGGTCTGCGGGTCCCGTTCGATCGCGACGTGGTCGCGGTAGGTGAGTTGCCAGATGCTGGTGTCCGTCGCGGTGATCCCCTCGCCGAACAACACCGGATCGAGCGGGGCGCGGCGCAGCTCGGCACCGGTCGCGAGGTCGCTCGCCTTCAGGTACGACCCGCCGACGAGGCCGGTCCCCTCGAGCAGCACACCGTCGGCGATCTCGAAGCCCTCGGTGAACGCGGTCGGGTCGTGCGGGTGGGTCGCAACCACCTCGACCCGCAGCAACTCCGCGGGGACTGGCGCGGCCGCGAGTTCGGCGTCCCCACACGCGACGACCAGCGACCCGACGGCTCCGATGATCACGGCGCACACACGCATCGCACCAGCATGCGGCAAAATGGCTGGCGTGAGCGTGAGTTCTGTATCGCCGGGTCCCACAGCATTGGCCGACGCCTTCGATATCGCCCGTGCGGCGCTGATCGATGTCGGGGAGTCCGCGGTCGGTGAGTACCTCGGGGTCACCGCGGAGGGCGACTTCGCGGCGACCCATCGGTTCGCGGCGACGCAGCCCGGCTACCGCGGCTGGCAGTGGGCCGTCGTGGTGGCGGCCGCGCCCGAATCCGACCACGTGACCGTCAGCGAGTCGGCCCTGCTGCCGGGACCGGACGCGCTCGTCGGTCCCGAATGGTTGCCGTGGGAGCGACGCATCCGCGTCGGCGACCTCGGCCCCGGGGACCTGCTCGCCCCGCCGGCCGACGACGACCGCCTCGTGCCCGGCTACGCCGCCAACGGCGACCCGGAGATCGACGACCTCGCCTACGAGGTCGGGCTGGGCCGACGTCGAGTGCTGAGCCCGGAGGGCCGCGCCGAGGCGGCGCATCGCTGGCACGACGGCGAGTTCGGCCCGAACACGGAGATCGCGCGGTCGGCGCCGTCGACCTGCGGGCTGTGTGGCTTCTACCTCCCCGTCGCGGGCGCACTGCACGCCGCGTTCGGGGTGTGCGCGAACGAGTACGCCGCCGACGGCCGGGTGGTGCACGCGGCGTACGGGTGCGGTGCGCACTCGGACACCGTGCTGCCCAGCGGCGGCGGATCCCCGGTGCACGAAGCGTACGACGACGCCGCGATCGAGATCGTCGCGCGCCTCGAGCAGGCCGATCCCGAGGCTCCCGCCGACACGGTGATTCCCGCCGATCCCGAGACTCCCGCCGATCCCGAGACTCCTGCCGATCCCGAGACTCCTGCCGACCCCGGGGCGATGCCCTGACCGACGTCTTCGGCACCGCCGCGCTGCGCCGATCGGTCCTGCAGGCGTGGGCCTCCTCCCCGACCCGGTTGCGCGAGGACGCGGCGGCCGAGGCCGACCTGATGCGCGCCGGCTACCGCGACCGCGTCTTCACCGAACTGACCCAGAACGCGGCGGACGCCGCCACGAGGGCCGGTGTGCCGGGGCGCGTCGGGGTCCGCCTCGTCGCCGACTCCCTGCACGTCACGAACACGGGCGCGCCGTTGGACCGCGCCGGCGTACACGCACTCGCGGCGCTGCGGGCCTCGGCCAAGGACGGCTCCGGTGTGGGGCGGTTCGGCGTCGGGTTCACCGCCGTCCTCACCATCAGCGACGACGTGGAGATCCGCTCCACCTCGGGGTCGATCCGCTTCTCCGCCGCCCGGACCGCGGCCGAACTGGACCACCTCGGCATCGAGCGCATCGCAGTTCCGGCAACGCTGCGGCTGCCGTGGCCCGTCGACACCGCCCCGCCGCCCGGCGTGACCACCGAGGTGGTCGCGCGGTTGCGACCCGACGTCGACGCGTCCGCACTGCTCGACACGATTGCCGAGGAGTCCAGCGACCTGCTGCTGGAACTGCCCGCGCTGGAGTCGATCGCGATCGGCGCCACCGTCATGCGCACAGTGCGGCGCGCCGCGCGCCCCGACGGGGTGGATGTGGTCACCGTCGGCGCGCAGACCTGGTGGCAGTACCGCACCGAGCGGGCGCGGTGGCTGCTGCCGATCGTCGACGGCCGGCCCACCGCGCTCGGCAACGACGTGCTGCGTGCGCCGACCCGCTCCGACGAGGAACTGTCGCTGCCGACCATGCTGATCGCCGACGTCGAGATGCAGCCCGACCGGCGCCGGATCATGCCCGGCACCGACATCGCCGGACTGGCCCGCGGCTACGCCGGGTTCGCCCGCGCGACCCTCGCCGAGGCCGACCTGGTGCTGGTACCGCGGCCGTCGTTCGCGCGCAGCGAGGTGGACCGGGTGCTGCGCGAGGCGGTGCTCGCGGAACTGCGCCAGACCCCGTGGCTGCCGGTGGTGGGCTCCGACGAACCCGTCGCACCGGCGCAGGCGAGCATGCTGCCGGGGCTCAGCGCCGACCTCGCCGACCTGCTCGCCGACGTGATTCCCGCATTGCTGCCGCCCGAGTTGTCCGGGCGCGAGCAGGAGCGGCCGTTGGCCGAACTCGACGTGCACCGCCTCGGGCTGGCGCGCCTGGCCGATCTGCTCGCCGGGCTGGACCGGCCGCCGCCGTGGTGGGCCCGGCTGTATGCGGCGCTGGACCCGCTGGTGATCGACCGGATCGCCGTCGAAGAACTCGGTGCGCTGCCGGTGCCGCTCGCCGACGGGCGCACGGTGACGGGTCCGCGCACGACCGTCACCAGCCAGGATGCGGGCGGCAGTAGCGGGATCCCCGTGCACTGGGCGCGGCTGGTGCACGCCGCTGCCGGGCACCCGCTGCTGACCCGGCTCGGCGCACACGAGTCGACACCGCTGGACCTGCTCTGCGACCCCGCGCTGCAGGCCGCGATCGAGGACGCCGCCGACCGGCTCGATGTCGACGGCGGGGACGATCTCGAAACCGTCACGGACCTCGGCGCCGCGGTGCTGACGCTGGCCGGTTCGGTCGCCGACCCGACGCAGCTACCGGCCTGGCTGGGCGCAATCCCGTTGCCTGCCGACGACGGCGAGTTCTACCCGGCCGACGAACTGCTGCTGCCCGGCGCCCCGTTGGCGCAGGTACTGCTCGCCGACGCACCGTTCGCCGTCGTCGACCCGGCGCTCGAACGCCAATACGGCCGCGCCGCCCTCGAGGCGGTCGGGGTGGCGTGGAGTTTCGGGGTGCTGCGTGCCCCGAACCCGACCGGACCCGACCACCATCTCGACGACGAGCAGCGCTGGTGGGATTCGCTTACCGACGACCCGCCCGAACTCGTCGCGGTGCGCGACCTCGACCTCGTCGCGCCGCGGGAGTGGCCGCGCGCGCTGGTGCTGCTCGCCGCCGACCGGCGGATCCGACCCTTGCTGGCCGACCCCGCGGGCTACACGGCCTGGTGGCTGCGTCACCACGCCGTCGTCGACGGACAACTCCTGGGGCTGCTGCGGCCGGCGGACGATGCGACGTTCGCGGGACTGCTCGACCCGCTCGCGGATCCCGACCTCGATGCCGCCGCACAGGCGGTGCGCGGCGCTCTCGCCGATCCGGAACGCCTCGACATCGAGCTCGCCCAGGTGCTGGTCGAGCGGCTCGCCGACCCCGATCGCAGCCCCGCGCCCGGCACCGTCGCCGACGTGCACCGCCGCCTGGCCGAGGCGGTGACGGCCGGGATGCTGACACCCGGAGACGTCGCGCTGCCGGCGCAGGTGCGCACCATCGCCGGCACCCTCGCCGACCCCGACGACGTGGTGGTGCTGGACCGGCCGTGGTTCGCCGCGGCGATCCCACCGCACCAGCTCGTCGTCGGCGCCCTGGAGAGCGCACCCGCGCTCGCGACGCTGCTCGACCTGCGTCTGGCCTCGCAGGCGGTCGGGGCCGAGGTGCTCGGCGCCGGGCGCGAAACCGACTGGTTCGCGGACCCTTTCGGGGTTCTCGCGCAGCTCGCGGCGGGCCGGCCGCCGACACCCGGGCGGCTCGTCGTACACGACGAGTTCCGGGTTCGGCTCTTCGGTGCGGTCGAAGGCGTTGCGGCGGTCCCGTTCTGGTTCGAGCCGGACGGCACCGGGCACCTCGCGGCGCCGCAGCGGCCGGATTGACACCCGACGTGCTGGACGGTTGACTTTTCCGGTGTCATCGAGATTGAGCATCGATCAGCGCCGTACGCAGCTGATCGAGGCGGCCATCGTGCTCGCCGAACGCAACGGGGTCGCCGCGGTGACGACACGCGACGTCGCACGGGAGGCCGGGGTCTCCCTCGGCGTCGTGCACTACTGCTTCGACAGCAAAGACGCCATGATGACCGAGGTCGTCAAGGCGTTGTCGATCCAGCTACGGGACTCGGCCGACGAGGCCGCCACGCTGGAGGCGCCCGGCGCGACCGGACCGGACGCGCTGCGCCAGCTGGTCCGGTTGGCGCTGGCCGCGATGTGGCACGACGTCGAGTCCACCCGGGACCGCCAGCTGCTGACCTACGAGACCACGACCTACGCACTGCGGGAGGGCGCCCATGACCCGGGCAAGATCCGAATCGCCCGCGACCAGTATGCATTCAACGACGCGACGCTCGCGGACCTGCTGGAGAAGATGCGCGACGTGACGGGCACGCAGTGGCGCATCCCGCTGCCGACACTGTCGCGGCTGATGCTCTCGCTGATCGACGGCCTGGTGCTGCGCTGGCTCGTCGACGAGGACAACGCCGCCGCCCGCGACCAGCTCGACCATATCGCCGACCTGGTCGCGGGGCTCACCGACTGAACCGTCCTATGCGAGCGCGGAAGCGCCGCGCGGCAACCGTTCCGCGGTGGCCGCCCGGCCGCGCCACAGCACCACTGCCATCGCGAGCAGCCAGACGGACCAGCCGATGTAGCCGAGGAAGTTGGTGAGTTCGGCGACACCGACGCCCAGTGGGATCACGACGCCGGTCCCGATGAGCACCGCACAGCAGTAGCCGAGGACGGCCAACCAGCGCGGACCGAGCACGCGGGCCACCGCCACGGTGAACGCCGCGGTCAACGCGTAGCCGACGGTCTCACCGAGCATCGTGCCGAGCCACGTGTGCAGCACCTCGAAGGTGTGCCACGCGTCGGACGAGCCGTCGGCGCTCAACGAGGGCACGAACAGCACCCAGCGTGACAGGCCGACGGCCTGCACGGCCGCCGCGGCGACACCGAGTCCGGCGATCCAGCGCCCGGCCGTGCCGCCGACGATGCGGCCCAGGGCGATGCCGACCGGCGCGAGCAGCGCGGCACCGATCGTCAGGACGCCGAACCAGGCGCTGATCGCGGTCGGGTTGCGGCCGTAAGCCGCGAGGATCTCGGCCGTCGGCTCCTTCAGGATGTCCGGGTAGTCGAAGAGCGACCCCAGGGCCGTGAACCCGGCGATGGCGAGAAGAGCGGCGCCGGCCATTCCGAGGGCGGCGGTGCGGGAGGCGGTGCGATTGGTCATGACCTCACAATCGCAGCGTGCGCTGACGAGACGCTGACGAGCGACTGACGCGACCCTACGCTTGGCTGATGCTCAGCATCGCGGTGCTCGGGCCGGTCGAGGTACGCCGCGACGGGCGGCCGTTGCGGGTGCCGTCCGGCAAGCCCACCGGACTCCTCGTCCGTCTCGCGCTCGAGGCCGGGACGCCGGTGAGCGCCGACCGCCTCATCGAGGACCTGTGGCGGACCGACGCGATCGACGTCGACCGCAACACACTGCAGTCGAAGGTGTCCCAGCTACGCCGCGCGCTCGGTGATCCGGCGCTGCTCGCCCGCGGCGCCCGGGGTTACACATTGGTGATCGACCCGGACTGTGTAGACGCAGCGCGCGCGATCCGCCTGGCGGCGCAGGCCGATGAGCATCACCGGTCGGGCAACGCGACCGCCGCGCTCGCGGTCGCCGACGACGGGCTGGCCCTGTTCCGGGGTGAGATCCTCGCGGGCGACGGCGACTGGTTGGTGCCGCACCGGACCCGACTCGAGGAGGTCCGGTGCGGCCTGCTCGAGGTCCGGGCCGCGGCGCGGGTCGGCCTCGGCGCGGGCAGCGAGGTCATCGCCGACCTCGAGGTGCTCGTTGCCGAGCACCCGCTGCGCGAAGGGCTCTGGCACACGCTCGTCACCGCGTTGTACCGGACCGGGCGCCAAGCCGAGGCGTTGGCTGCGTGTGCGCGGGTACGGGCGCTGCTGCGCGACGAACTCGGGCTCGAACCCGGGCCCGAGTTGCGCACGCTGGAACAGGACATCCTGCGGCAGACCGTGCCGGTCCCGAACCGCCCGCGGGCGGCGGCCGGGAACCTGCCAGCGCTGTCGTCACCGCTGATCGGGAGATCGGCCGACCTCGCCGACGTCGTCGAACTGGTCGGACTCGAGCGCCTGGTCACGCTCGTCGGGCCCGCCGGGGTCGGCAAGACCCGCCTCGCCGTCGAGGTCGCCCACGGAGTCGACGTCTCCGGTGGGCGGTGGCTGGTGCGACTCGACGAGGTCGACCCCGTGGGATCGATCCTCGAGGTGATCGCGCGGACGCTGCAGGTGCAAAGCGAGCGCGCGCTCATCGACCGGATGGCCGAGACCGAGAGCCTGCTCGTGCTCGACAACTGCGAGCACGTCGTCGCGGCGGCCGCGGCCGCGATCTCGCGACTGCTCGACTCCGCGCCCCGCTTGCGGGTGCTCGCGACGAGCCAGCGACCGCTCGGCCTCGACGGGGAGCACGTGCAGGCGGTCGCGCCGCTCCCGCTCGAGGATTCGGTCCGGCTGTTCGGCGTCCGGGCTGCGGCGGCGCGACAGGGCTTCAGCGCCGACGCCGCGACCGTCGAGTCGGTGTGCCGTGCGCTCGACGGGCTGCCGCTCGCGATCGAACTCGCCGCCGCCCGGGTGAGGTCGCTGTCGGTGCTCGACATCGCGCGCCGACTCGACGATCGGTTCGCACTGCTGAGCGACCCGACGAGCAGTCGGGCGCCGCGCCGGCGTGCGCTGTCCGCGGCGCTGACGTGGAGCTACGACCTGCTCGTCCCCGACGACCAGCGCGGCCTGTGGGCGCTGGCCTGCTTCGCCGGCGGGGCCGAGTTGGCCGCTGCGGAACGGGTTCTCGACGCCCTGGGCGTTCCGGGCAGCTCCGCTCTCGATGTCGTCGACCGGCTCGTCGACCGCTCGCTCGCCGCGCCCGCCTTCCTCGACGACGGCACCACGCGGTACCGGCTGCTCGACAGCGTGCGGGCCTTCGCCCTCGACCGACTGCGCTCGTCCGGGTGCGACGCCGCGGCATTCGCGGCGCACGCACACTGGTACGCCGAACGCGCCGACTGGTCGGCCGCCTCGGTTCGTGGCGTCGCCCAACCGGATTGCGTGTCGTTCGTCCGCGGGGAGCAGGCGAACATCGACGCCGCCCTCGACTGGTGCGCGCGCCACGATCCCGCACTCGGGGTCCGTATCGCGAACGGGTTCGGCTGGGCCTGGGTGGTGCTCGGCGCGGGGGTGCAGGCCGCGACCCGGGTGCGGGGTGCACTCGACGCGGCGGCATTGCCGGATCCGGACCCCGCCCGCGCCCGGTCGTTGCTGCTGGCGGGGTGGCTCGAGGCGTCGGCCGGCGACGTCGACCGTGCCGAGCGCGAACTCGCCGACGCCCTCGATCAGGCCGACCGCCTCGACGACGCCCACCTGCGCGCCGATGCCCTACGCCATCAGGCGTTCCTGCGGTTGATGCAGGGCCGTCCCGCCGAGGCACGCGCATTGGCGGCGCGCGGCGCTTCCGGGGACGAGTGGCAGGACGCGGCGAACCTGCTGCTGGGCGCCTCCGCGGCACTGCAGGTCGGGGACCTCGAGGCAGCGCGGGCGGACGCGACCGCAGCGGTCGGTGCGCTCACCTGGCTGGGTGACTCGTGGGGTCTGGTGCACGGCGAGGCCATCCTCGGCGCGATCGCGCAGACCGGGCACCGGTTCGACGCCGCCGCGCGTCACCTCGAGGCGGCCGCCACCGCCGCCGAACGTCTCGGTTTCGCGGGGCAGGCCGCCTACCACCGCACCCGGTTGGGGCGAATCCTCCAGCAGGCCGGCGACGATGCGGCGGCGTCCGCGATGTTGGTGCGCGCGTTGAACAGTGCGACCGGGTGCGGCGACCTGCGGATGGCGGCGACCGCGCGGATCCACCTCGCGCGGGTGCTGGGCTCGGGCGGCCGGCGCAACGAGGCGGTGGAGTTGCTGCGGGCGAACGCGGCCTGGTACCGGCACGCGGGCGGAGGCGACGGGGCGCTGCTCACGCGGGTCCTGCTCGCTTCGATGACCGACGATCCGGACGAACTCACCGCGGTGCTCGACCTGGCCCGTTCGGCGTCCGACGTCGAGGCCGCGGTGCTCACCCTCGACGCCCTCGCCCGGATCGCGGCGAATCGCGGCGACCGCGACGCCGCAGCCGACTTGCTGCGCCGTGCCGATCGGTTGGTACCCAACGCGCCGCAGATCGTCGACGCCGACCGGGTCGACGCCCACGCCGTCAGGGCGCGGACCGCTACCCAGACTAGCTAGGAGCTGCCGAGCGAGGGCCGGTTCGCCCCCCATGATCGATCACGGCGAGCTCCAAAGATCATATTCAAGTGATATCATGTAGTAGTGATATCTTGATGCGGTGTCGAAGTGGACCGTGGATGTCAGTCTGGTCGAGGAGTGGCTGATTGCGTTGGATCAGTCGAGCTACGAGCAGGTCGTGGCCGCGCTCGAGCTGCTCGGTGAGCGTGGGCCAGCCGATGACCGTTTCGACGCTCATCTCGACGGGTTGAGAGGTTAGGTGAACATGATGGCGAAGAACCTCGAACAGATGCTGGCAGAGCGGCCGGTCGATCGTGCTGCCGTCGAGGCGCACAAGGCGCGCATGATCGACGAGGTGCGCGCCTACCGGCTCCAGGAGCTGCGCAAGTCGGTGTCGATGACCCAGGAGCAGCTGGCAGAGCGGCTCGGTGTCGGACAGAACCGAGTGTCCAACATCGAGCATGGCGACCTCGAGCGCGTCCGGATCGATACGTTGCGCCGGTATGTCGAAGCGGTCGGTGGATCGCTGCGCGTCGAGGTCGAACTTGGCGACGAACGCTTCCAAATCGCCTGACTACAATTTCCTGTTCCAGGTCGGTACTCGAGCAGCACATCATCACCACCACGGCCGGCCGGGTCACCTTCCCACGAAGGAGGCTGGCCGCTGCCCGTGCCCGCGGCCGCACGGGCGGCCGTCCCCACACACTCACCGCCCGCCAGGTCGACGTCGCCGCAGCATGCACGCCGAGACCGGCCGGCCCCCGACAGCAACCGCCGCTACACCGTCGACGAGATCGCCGAGACCTTCGCCGTCTCACGCGAAACCATCTACCGTCGCCTCAACAACGACGGCACCCGGCGCCAACCCGACAAGAGCACTCGCCGCAGCGCACACACACGCCGTCGACACCGAGGGGGCGACTAGACCTTCATCGGCGCCGAGATCGGCCTACCGGCCGTCGGCGGCGTCGCCGCCCATGTCCGGGAGCGGCGAATTCGCCACTCCCCCACCGAAACCCTATGCCCCCGCTGGGTGCACAGTGCGCCAGTGCTCGGCGATCTCGATCCGCTTCGCGATCCACACCCCGTCGTGGGACTGCACGTGGTCGAGGAAGCGTTCGAGCGCGGCGGTGCGGGCGGGGCGTCCGACGAGGCGGCAGTGCAGTCCGACCGACAGCATCTTCGGCGCGCCCGCGAGACCCTCGGCGTAGAGCGTGTCGAACGCGTCGCGAAGATGGTCGAAGAAGTCCACGCCCGTGGAGAATCCGGCCGGTGAGGAGAACTTCATGTCGTTGGTGTCCAGCGTGTAGGGCACCACGAGATGGTCGACGACGTCGTCGCCGCGCGGAACCTGCACCCAGTACGGCAGGTCGTCGGCGTAGGAGTCGGAATCGTAGACGAACCCGCCGTATTCGACGACCAGTTGCCGGGTCTGCGGCGAGTCCCGGCCGGTGTACCAGCCCAGTGGGGCCGCGCCGGTCAACTCGCGCAGGATCTCGACCGCCTCTACCAGGTGCGCGCGTTCGACGTGCGGGTCGATCATCTGGTAGGACTGCCAACGCAGTCCGTGGCATGCGATCTCGTGCCCGAGTTCGTCGAACGCGGCCACTGCCTCGGGGTTGCGCTGCATCGCCTTGGCGACCGCGAAGATGGTGAGCGGCAGGCCGCGCCGCTCGAATACCCGCAGCACACGCCACAATCCGGCCCGGGAGCCGTATTCGTAGAGCGATTCCATGCTCATGTGCCGGTTGGGGAACTTCTCGGCCGGGGTCATCTCGGACAGGAAGGTCTCCGAGCCGCGGTCCTCGTCGAGGACGTTGTTCTCTGCGCCCTCTTCGTAGTTCAGCACGAACTGGAGGGCGATCCGGGCGTCGCCGGGCCACCGTGGGTGCGGCGGCGTGCGGCCGTAGCCGACCATGTCGCGGGGATATTCGCTCACCGCGTCACCTCAACCGCCCCATGCCCGTTCGAACTCGGCGAGCGCGGCGTCGGTCAGCTTGCCGTACAGCCGCAGTCGTGCCATGCCGCCGTCGGGGAAGATGTCGAGGCGCACCTCGCTGACCGGGACGTCCGAGTCGGTGCGGAAACGGTGCCGGGTGTCGGGTTGCAGGTCGGTGCGCGGCAGCAGTTCGGTCCAGGTCCCGGCCGCGGTCAACCCGTGCAGGGCAGCCGATCCCGGGCTGTTGCCGATGAAATAGCTGGTGTCGAGTTCGGCGATCTCGACGGTGCCCGCCCCGGCGAGGCGCACCCGCACCCAGTCGTTGGCGTCGTTGCGTCGGCGCGCGGTCTCCCAGCCGTCACCCATTACCCGGGCCACGCCGGGGAAGAGCAGGTTCTGCGGTGAGCTGTAGAACCGGTTGGAGCAGTCAACGACCATGCCGCCGTTCTCCAGCGCGGCGAGGTCGAGGGTGCCGCGGCCGAGGGAGTGCGGTTCCGCGCGTCCTTCGCCGTGCACCCGGAACCGCGCGACCCCACCGTCGGGGTACATGGTGAGCCGGATGTGGGTGTAGCGCCGGTCGGACTCGACTCCGAACGGGTTGCGGGCGTCGCCGTAGACCTTGGACCGCTCGACGAGGGTGACCCAGTCCGGGCTGGCGGCGATCTCGTCCGCGGGCGGATACCCGTCGACCACGATTCCTTCCACCGAGATCTCGCTGGGAAAGTTGCCCTTGAACCACGACGTGTCGACGACGACGCCGCGGACCACCCCGGGCACCCCGAGCCGGACAATGGCCTCGTCGACGCCGTGCTCGCGGCGCCGCCGGGTCTCCCAGCCGTCGTAGATCTGCCCCTTGTGCCCGAATGTCGCGGCCTGATAATTCGCCGGTCCCGGCTTGATCAGGTTCTCCTTCTCCGCGAACGTCTCGTCGTTGGCCCAGATCACGGCGCCGCCGAGAGGACGCAATGCCAGGTCGGGCAGCGTCGTGAAGTCGGGCAGGGGCCGGTCGGGCGCGGTCACTCGCTTGTCTCCTCACGGGTACGCAGCTGCTGCAGCACGGTTTCGGTCGCTCCGGGGGCGATGGCGGTCACGTCCGCCTCGACGAAGGCACCGGCGGCGAGGCCGCGCAGCACGACGGTCGCGAGCGCCTGCGCGGTCGCGGGTTCGTCGACGACGGTGCCGCCCTGCCGGTCGAGGTAACGCTGGATGCGTGGCGCGGCCGCGACGAGAGCGGTGCGATAGAACCCGAAGGTGGCCAGCCAGCGTGTGACGAGGTGTCCGGGGTGCATGTCCCACCCCTGGTAGAAGCCGCGCGCCAGCGACCGGGACACGAGTCGGTGGTGGCGGCGCACCGCCGCGGCGACGGTGTGGAGGTCGCCGACGGGCATCACCTGGGTGGAGCCGTCGCACACCCAGACCCCGGTCTGAGCGGCAGCGGCGAGCATGACGGCCTTGGCGTGGTCGGCGGCGGGATGTTCGAGCGACTGATGCTGCGCGGCGATCCCGCAGGCGGCGCCGTAGTCGTAGGTGCCGTAGTGCAGACCGGAGCAGCGGCCATCGGCGCGGTGGATCGCCTTCGCCACCGTTGCCGTGCCGTCGGCGCCGACGATGGCCTGCGGGCTCTCGATCTGCAACTCGAAACGCAGCGCGCCCGAGGACAACCCGTGCCCGGCTTCGAGCGCCTCGCACAGCAGCACCGCGGCATCCACCTGTTCGACCACGCGCAGTTTCGGCACGGTGAACACGAACCCCTCGGGCACGCCGCCCGCGCCGTCCAGGACGTGTTCCAACGTGCGCAGGGCCCTGGGGAATTCGGCGCTCGTCAGGCCCTTGATCCGAATCCCGCACCAGTCCGGCCCGTTGGCGGTGTCGTGCAGGGTGGCCAACGTCGCGCCGGCCCGGGAGGCATGCAGGTCCTCGTCGTGGTCGGAGCGCGTCCCGTAGCCGTCCTCGAAGTCGAGCCGCAGGTCCTGGACGGGCCGCGATTCCAGCGTGCGGGCGACGATGCCGAGCACGCCCTCGGTGTCCAACTCGTCGAACAGTGGCGAATGCCGACCCATCAGGTCGAGCGCCTCGGCCCCCCAGCGGCCCGGTGTGTCCGGCCCGGCGTCGGCGGCGCTGACGTACACGGTGTGTGCCGGTTGGGTTTCCGCCCGCTCGCCGGGGTAGCGCTCGGCGAGACCGGCGTCCACCGCCGCGAGGACCTCGCCGATCCGGCTCACGACGTGCTGGGGAACCCGGCTCGGTATCGGTAGGGACACCGCTCCATCGTCACAGACCGGCGTCGATCCGTCCCATCGAGGCCGTGCGCCGGGCGCCGACGGCGGCGGCGAGGATGTCGAGTTGGGCGGCGGTGGTGTCCCAGTCGAGGCACGCGTCGGTGATCGACTGCCCGTACGTCAGAGCGTCCGCCCGACCGAGCGTGAGGTCTTGGCGCCCGCCGACGAGGAAGCTCTCCAGCATCAAGCCCACCACCCCGGTCTCGCCGTCCGCGATACGGCCGGCGAGGTCGGCGACGACGAGCGACTGGCGGTTGTGGTCCTTGCGGCTGTTGCCGTGGCTGGCGTCGACGACGACCCGCTGCGGCAGGCCGGACTCGGCGAGCCGGCGATGTGTTTCGGTGACCGCGGCGACGTCGTAGTTGGTGCCGGCGCTGCCGCCGCGCAGGATGACGTGGCAGTCCGGGTTGCCGGTGGTGCGGATCAGCGCGATCCGGCCGTCGAGGTCGGTGCCCGGGAAGACGTGGCTCGCCGCGGCCGCGCGGACCCCGTCGACGGCGACCTGAACGTCGCCGTCGGTGCCGTTCTTGATGCCGACCGGCATCGACAGCGCGCTGGACAGTTGGCGGTGCACCTGACTGGCTGCCGTGCGGGCGCCGATCGCGCCGTAGCTGACCAGGTCGGCGAGGTACTGCGGGGTGATGGGGTCGAGGAACTCGCAGGCCACCGGCAGCCCGAGGCCGCTGATGTCTACGAGCAACTGCCGGCCGATGCTCAGCCCGGTGTTGACGTCGAAGCTTCCGTCGAGGTGCGGGTCGTTGAGCAGGCCCTTCCAGCCCAGCGACGTGCGCGGCTTCTCGAAGTAGACCCGCATCACGACGTGCAGTCGGTCGGCGAGGGCGGCGGCCTTGCCGGCGAGGCGCGCGGCGTAGTCGCGGGCGGCGTCGGGGTCGTGCACCGAGCAGGGCCCGACGATCACCATCAGGCGGTCGTCGACGCCGTCGAGGATGTCGACGGTCGCCCTACGACCGGCGTGGACGGTCGCAACGGCGGTGGCGTCGGGGCGGTGCTCGGCCCGCAGTTGTGCCGGCGACACGAGCGGATCGATGCCGATCGTCCGTTGATCGTCGAGGTCCGACGTGATCAGTGTGGTGGTCATCTTGCGTTCCTTGTGGCTTAGCCGGCCCGCAAAACGAAAAACGAGCCGGGGGTTCCGGCTCGGGGTGATGGTCAGCGCGTCAGGACATGGCGTCGCAGACCGACCCACCCGGGGCCGGCTTGCTAAACCAGAAATACGCTCGCTGCACGTCGGCACCGTATCAGGTGAGTGCGGACGCACGCCATTCATATTGCACACAATTGAATTGTGTGCAATACTTCATCGTGTGGTGGACGAACTGGAACTCGACCGGCAGCTGTGCTTCGCGCTGCATGCCGCGTCGCGTGCCACCACGGCGGTCTATCGGCCGGTGCTCGACGAACTCGGGCTCACCTATCCGCAGTACCTGGCGATGCTGGTGCTGTGGGAGCGCGACGGAATCTCGGTGAGCGATCTCGGCGCGCGGCTGCAACTCGATTCCGGGACGCTGTCGCCGCTGCTGAAGCGGTTGGCGGGTCTCGGGCTCGTCGAGCGCCACCGCAGTTCGAGCGACGAACGCCGCGTCGTCGTCGATCTCACCGAGGCAGGACGTGGTCTGCGTGAGCGTGCCGCCGCGGTCCCCCGTCGCCTCGCCGCGGCATTGAACATGCCGCTGGAGGAACTCGTCGCACTGCGGGAAACCCTTGTCCGACTGACCGATTCACTGCACGATTTCGCTCTGCACGATTTCACACTGCAAGATCCCGAACACAGAGAGGCACAACAACCATGAAGGTTCTGTACACCGCCGAAGCGCTGGCCACCGGCGAAGGTCGCTCCGGCCACGGACGCACCAGCGACGGCCGGGTCGACGTCGTGCTCGCGCCACCGAAGGAGATGGGCGGCAGCGGCGACGGCACCAACCCCGAGCAACTGTTCGCGGTCGGGTACGCCGCCTGCTTCCACAGTGCGCTGCGGCTGGTCGGCAAGCGGGCGAACGCGAACGTCGACGACTCCGCGGTGGGCGCGAAGGTCAGCATCGGGCCCAACGACAACGGCGGTTTCGGTCTTGCGGTCGAGCTCGAGGTGACGCTGCCCCACCTGTCGCGCGATGAGGCTCAGGCCCTCGCGGACAAGGCGCATCAGGTGTGCCCGTACTCCAACGCGACCCGCGGCAACATCGATGTCGAGGTCACGGTCGCGGAAGACTGACCCCGGTCAACTGCTCGGACACGTCCCACAGCTTGCGCGCCATCACCTCGTCGCGGGACTTGGCGTTGGAGCCGACTCGCTTCGGGTGCCCACGCATGCCGTTGAACCCGCCCGGGCCGTAATAGGCTCCGGGTTCGATCTCCGGCGACGTGGCGGCGAACAGTTCTGGCAGCGCGCCCATTTCGGCGCTCTGCGCGACGATTCGGTTCGCGACCGCCAGGAACCAGTCCTGGATCGACTCGGTGTGCGACTGCAGGTTCGTCGCCGCGTATCCCGGGTGCGCGGCGACGGACCGCACCGCCGAGCCGGCCGTGTTCAGGCGGCGCTGTAATTCGTAGGCGAACAACAGGTTCGCCAGCTTCGACTGACCGTAGGCGCGCCAGCGGTCGTAGCGGCGGCGCTCCCAGTTGAGGTCGTCGAGGTCGATGGTCCCGATGGTGTGCACCGTGCTCGACAGAGTGACCACGCGATCGCTGATCTTCGGCAGCAGCAGGCCGGTCAGGGCGAAGTGCCCGAGGTGGTTGGTGCCGATCTGCATCTCGAACCCGTCCGCAGTGCGGCGCTTCGGGATCGCCATGACGCCGGCGTTGTTGATCAGGACGTCGACGACGTCGGTGGCTTCCGTGAACTTGCGGACCGAGGCGAGATCGGCCAGGTCGAGTTCGCGCACAGTGGCGTTCGGCCCGATCTGCGCCGCGACCTGCTCGGCCTTGCCGACGTTGCGGCACGCCAGGACCACCTGTGCGCCCTTGGCCGCAAGCGCTTTCGCGGCGGCCGCACCGAGGCCGCTGTTGGCGCCGGTCACCACGACCGTGCGGCCGGTCTGGTCGGGGATGTCGCGCTCGGTCCAGTCGCTCATGTCCCCACCCTAGAACGGTGGGTCGTCGCGGTCCTCGGGGGTGAGGCGAACGGCTGGGACGGGGGTGAGGGCGATCACCGGTGCCGTGCCTTCGCCCGTTCGTACGCCTCGATCAAAAACGACCGCAGCACAGACTCCGTGGCCGCCCCCGGATTCACGATCGACACCCACCCCTGCTTCGCATATGTCGGATGCGGCAGCAGCACGTCGAACGCGGCGTAGTCGAACTCAGCGACATCCGGGACCCGCTCACGTCCCACCCCGACGTTCACCCGGAACACGCCCTCGCGATCGAGGTCCGAGAACTCGTCGAAGCCCGGGTAGTTCTTGACCACGATCGTCGCGAACGGCATCCGCCGCGCCGACTCGCGGTCGTCCGGATCGTAGAAGAAGAAGGTGTCGCCCCACGCGATCTCGGGGCTGCCGTCACCCGGCCCGGGAGTCTGCGCGACCACCCCGGGAAACCCGGACACGAAAGTGATGACGTCCTCGGGCGACATACCCCGACGCTACGGCTACACCGAGCAGGGCACCATGGCCTGCGACGCGATGTAGCAGGCGCTCTCGTTGGACAGCTTCCAGGTGCCGTCGAGCCATTTCCACGAGATCGGCGCGAGCCGGTCACCGAAGCCGACGAGCGAGGTCTGCAACTGCGCGGTCATCACCGAACTGTCGGCTGTCACCGGACCGACGACAGTCCACGAGTACGCCGGGCCGGCGGTCGCCAGCGCGCCGGCGACCTGGTTCACCGACGACAGCCCGCCGTAGCCGGCCTCGAGCTCGGCGGCCTTCGCGTCGTCGGACGCGCCCGGGTTGAGCAGGATCTGCAGTTTCGCCACCAGCTGGCCCTCCGACAGCGCGGCCGGGGCAGCGACCGCCGCCGCGGTCGGTGTGGGCGCTGCCTCGACGGGTGCCTCCGCCGTCGGCGCCACCTCGACCGGAGCCGGGGCGGCGACGGCCGGAGCCTGCTCAGCAGGAGCTGGAGCGGCCGGCGCCGCCGCGGGATCGGAGTTGGCGGGCGGCGCGGGAGCCGCCGACGTCGACGGGACCGCGGAGGGGGAGGTCGGATAGCCGGCCGGCAGCGCGACTACCGTCTGCGGCGTCGGGGGCGAGTCGTCGTTCATCAAGGTCACGCCGACCACGCCCACCGCGACGACGATCGCCGACACCACCGCCGAGACCGCAGCCGAAACGGCCACGGTGGCAATCGAAACCGAACGTTCGCGTTCACTCATCATTCCTCGCAGGCGTCTTGCCGTCTTTCGCTCCGGTCACCCGGTCAGGTTAGGCTAGGCAAAGATTCTCCCACAGTAAGGAGCCCGGGTGTGAGCCCACGTACCTCACAGACCCCGCCACGACGCCGCCTCGCGGCCGTCCTGCTCGCCGGCATCGCGGCGTTGTGGCTGGTCGGATGCGGTAGCGACAGTTCCGGCGACTCGTCCGGCGCCAGCGAAACCGTCACGATCACGCATTCCCAGGGCGAGACGGTCATCGAGGGCGTGCCCAACAACGTCGTCGCATTGAGCAGCCAGTGGGCCGACGCATCGCTCGCCCTCGGCGTCACCCCGGTCGGCTACATCGACAACGTCGGCATGTCCTCGGGCGGGCAGAGTGCACCGTGGGAGACCGGCCTCGCCGACTCCACCAAGGTCGACATCCAGGGCGACATCGTCGAGCAGGTCGCTGCGCTGAACCCGGACCTGATCCTCGCGCCCGGATTCGGCGCGGACAAGAGCACCCTCGACAAGTTCTCGGCCCTCGCACCGACCATCCCCGCCCTGTCCACCGCGCAGGTCGAGAAGTGGGAGGACCAGGTCGCCGTCCTCGGCGAGATCTACCAGAAACAGGACGAGGCGGCACAAGTCGTCGCCGACCTCGACGGCCGCATCGACGGCATCGCCGAGACCAACCCTGGCCTGCAGGGCAAGACATTCCTCTACGCGTTCGTCGCCAGCCCGACCCAGATCATGGTCGTCGCCGACCCGAACGACGGCGCGAACGCCCTGTTCACCCGCCTCGGCATGGTCCTCGACCCGGAGATCGCGAACTCGCCCGGCGCCGCCACCGGCCGCATCGCGCTGTCACCGGAGCGGGTCGGCGACCTGGACTCCGACCTGCTCGTCGTCACCAGCGCTGCCGGCCTGGACGATGCGTTCGCACAGATGGCGGGGTACTCGACGCTTCCCGCGGTGCAGAACGGCGGCCTGGTCATGCTGGACATCGTGACCGGGGTCGCACTCAACCTGCCGTCGCCGCTGTCGTTGCCGTACGCGCTGGACCAGATCGAGCCGGAGCTGGCGACCGTCGCCAACCAACCGGCATGACGGGCACCCCGGCGGTCCTCGTCGAGGGACTACACAAGCGCTTCGGCGACCACGTCGCGCTGAGCGGCGTCGACTTCGAGGTCGCGCCCGGGACCGTGCTCGGACTGCTCGGCCCCAACGGCGCCGGCAAGACGACGACGGTCAGCATTCTCGCGACGTTGCGACGCCCCGACGCGGGCCGCGCCCTGGTCGCCGGCCATAACGTCGTCGACGACGCCGCCGCGGTGCGGCGTTCGATCATGCTCACCGGACAGTACGCGGCGGTCGACGAGCTGCTGACCGGCCGGGAGAACCTCGAACTGTTCGCCCGCCTGCTGGGGGCCCGCAAGCAGGAAGCCGCCAAACGCGCCGCCGACCTGCTCGACGAGTTCGATCTCGCCGACGCCGCCGATCGCCGCGTCGGCACCTACTCGGGCGGGATGCGCCGACGCATCGACATCGCGTGCGGCCTGGTGATCAAGCCGGCCGTGGTGTTCCTCGACGAACCCACCACAGGCCTGGACCCGCGCAGCCGCCAGCACGTGTGGTCGCTCATCGGTCGGTTGCGCGACGAGGGCGTCACGGTGCTGCTCACCACCCAGTACCTCGAGGAGGCCGACGTGCTCAGCGACCGGATCGTCGTGATCGACCACGGCGCCGTCGTCGCGGAGGGTACGTCGGCGCAACTGAAACAACGCACCGGCGGCACTCACTGCGAGGTGGTCCCGGTCGAGCCACGCCTGGTGCCGCGCGCGCACGAACTGCTCGCGGACCTGCATCCGTCGCCGCTGACGCCGGGCGCCGACCGCTTCGCGCTGCCCGCCCCCGGCGGCGTCGCGACGCTCGGCACCGTGATGAGCCGCCTCGACGCCGCCGGCATCGACCTCGCCGACGTCGCACTGCGGCGCCCGTCGCTCGACGACGTCTTCCTCTCCCTCACCGGCCACGCGGCTTCCGGCGCGGAGCAGTCGGCGTGACCGCGACCAACCCCGGCAGCCAGTGGCGGGCCCTGAGCGGGCGGTCCGTGCTCGGCGGCATCCGCGAGGGCGACCTGGTCTTCGCGACGTTCACCCCCGTGGTGTTCTTCGTCTGCTTCTACGTGCCCCTGCAGAACATGGCCGACACCCTCGGGGTGAACTATGCGCAGTACCTGCTGCCGGTCATCGTGCTGCAGTCGATGCTGTTCACGGGGATCGCGGCGGGCGAGCGCTCCGCGACGGACGCGTTGGGCGGCATGGCGGTTCGGCTGCGCGCCCTGCCCGTGCCGCGGCTGATCCCGATGTTCGCCCGGATGAGCGCCAACCTGATCCGGGCGGTGCTCTCGCTGATCGGCGGGATCGCGATCGGCTACCTGGCCGGGTTCCGCTTCCACGGCGGGCTCGGCTCGATCATCGGATTCGTCGTGATCGCCCTGCTTTTCGCGGTCGCCATGTCGTTCGGCGCCGACGCACTCGGCTCGATCGCCACCAACCGCGAGGCCACCGGGCAGATGCTGATGGTGCCGCAGCTGCTGTTCACGATGGTCTCCACCGGCATCGTGCCCGCCGTCGGGTTTCCGGAGTGGCTGCAGCCGTTCGCCCGCAACCAACCGGTGTCCAAGGTCGCCGACGCGCTGCGGGGCCTGGCGAGCGACACGGTCGACGCCACGACCATCACGATCGCGCTCGCGTGGATCCTCGGCATGCTGGTCGTGTTCGCCTCCGCCGCACTGCATCTGGCGACGAAGGAGCGTTGACGTGCGCGCCAACCCCCCCGCCGAGACCTCGCTGCACTCACTGGCGTCCACGACGAAGCTGCAGACCGCCCGGCTGCTGCGCCGCTGGTCACGCGAACCCGCGGTGCTGATCCAGTCGCTGGTCTTCCCCGCGTTCCTGCTGGTCGTGTTCCAGTGGGTGCTCGGCCGCACCATCACACTGTTCTCCGGCAGCGACAGCATCTACGGCCAGGTCCCGCTGATCGCGTTGCTGGCGGGCATGTTCGGCACCCTGACGACCGGCATCGCGTTGACCGCCGAACGCGACGCCGGCCTGCTCGCCCGGTTCTGGGTGCTGCCCGTGCACCGCGCGTCCGGGCTGGCGAGCAGGCTGCTCGGCGAAATGGTGCGCACCCTCGCCAGCACGGTGGTAATGCTCGGGATCGGCTACCTGCTCGGCTTCCGGTTCCAGCAGGGCGGCTGGGCGGCAGTCGGTTTCGTGCTGATCCCGGTGCTGCTGATCACCGGCTTCGCGACCATGGTGATCGCGGTCGCGGTCGTGTCGTCGGGCAAGACTGTGCTCGAACTGATGTCGACGGTCTGCCTGCTGATGCTGTTCTTCAACTCCGGTTTCGTCCCCACCGACGAGTACCCGGGGTGGCTGCAGCCGGTGGTGCGGGTGCAGCCGATGAGTCCCGCGATCGAGGCCATGCGCGGCCTGTCCGAGGGCGGTCCGGTGGCGGTGCCGGTGCTGCAGACGCTGGCGTGGACGGTGGGCTTGGTGGCGGTGTTCGGGTGGCTCGCGGTGCGGGGTTACCGCCGCGCGGCAGCCGAGTAGCGCGGTCGGCGAGCTACCTGTCCTCCTCTGCGACCCGCGCCTCCGGCGCCGCGGCGGCGTCAACAGCGGCGCCGAGCTCGCGAATCGTGGGGCAGGTCAGCACCATCCGCGGCGTGATGCCGAGCCCGGCCTTCCGCAGCGCGGTGACCACGCCGATCGCGACAATGCTGTCGACGCCGAGGGTGCCGAAATCGTCGTCGATGCCGGGGTTCATGCCGTCGAGCAGGCCCGCGACGGCGTCGACGATCGCACGTTCGGTGTCGGTGCGCGGCCCTGTGGTCCCGCCCGAGGCGAGCGCCTCGGTGCCGTGCGCCACCAGCGCGCGGGTGTCGAGTTTGCCGTTCGAGGTGGTCGGCAGTTCGTCGATGGCGGCGATCCGCGTCGGGACCAGGTAGCCGGGCAGTCGGTCCGTCAGCTCGGTGCGCAGCCGCGCGGGATCCTTTGCGGTGACCGCGAATCCGACCAGCGCCGGTCTCGCGGCGCGCGCCACCACGACCACCGCCGCCGCACGAACACCGGGCAGGGCGGCCAACGCCGCCTCGACCTCGCCGAGTTCGATGCGGTGCCCGCGGATCTTCACCTGGTCGTCGGAGCGGCCGAGGTACTCCAGCGCACCGTCCGCGCCGCGCCGGCGCACCAGGTCACCGGTGCGGTACAACCGCCGGCCCATGCCGGTGGCGTCGGGCACGAAGCGAGACGCCGTGTCGCCCGGGCGGCCGATGTAGCCGCGCGTCACCTGCGGGCCGCCGAGGTACAACTCGGCGACCGTGTCGTCGGGCACCGGGCGCAGACCCGAATCGAGCACCAGCGCCGTCATCCCTGCCAGCGGCGCCCCGATCGCGGGCAGCGCATAGTCGCCGGTGTCGGCGACGACGGCGTCGACCGTCGTCTCGGTGGGGCCGTAGAAGTTCATCACCCGGGTACCGGGCAGGTGCCGCAACGCATTCCAGGTGGCGTCGCCGAGGGCCTCGCCACCGAGGCCGAGCACGGCGAGCGGGCAGCGCCGGGTCCCGTCGGGGTCGGTGGTCACCAACCCGGCCGCGCCGAGGGCGGCGAACATCGACGGACTGGTCTCGATCATGTCGACGCCGCGTTCGATGATGCCGGCAACGAGTCGGTCGGGATCGCGTTGCTCGTCGACGTCGAACAGTTCGACGCAGTGGCCGTCGAGTAACGCCAGCGTCGGCTGCCAGGAGGCGTCGAACACGAGCGACCAGGCGTGCCCGACCCGTAACTTTCGCCCGAGCGCGGCGGTGGCGGGTGCGTAGATCCGCGCGGCGTGGTCGGCGAGCAGGGCGGTGACGCCGCGGTGGGTGGCGACGACGCCCCTGGGTTCCCCGGTGGATCCGGAGGTGAAGATCACGTACGCCGCCTGGTCGGGGTGCACCGTCACCGCGGGCGGGGAGGTGAGTGCCACGCTGGCCCCGTCGATCATCACCGGGACGGGGACCAGATCCGCGAATTCGTCGGTGGTGACAGCAAATCGGGTCCCGGAAATGCTCACGACCAGCTCGGCGCGTTCGCGCGGCGCGGTGACGTCGAGGGGGACCGACGCGCCGCCGGCCTTCGCGATCGCGAGGATCGCGATCACGAACTCGGGCGTGCGGGGCAGCGCGATCGCGACGGTGTCCTCGGCGCGCACGCCGGCCTCGAGCAGGCGGTGCGCAAGCCGGTTGGCTGCACGGTCGACGTCGGCGTAGCTGAGTGTGGGACGCCCGGCGAACCCGATCGCGGGCGCGTCCGGCGCGGCGCTCATGTGCCGTTCGAACAGTTCGTGCACCGTCGTTTGCACAGCCGGTCCGACCGGCCCGGTGCTCGCGGCCAGGATCCGCGCCGCCTCACCGGGCAGCAGCACGTCGAGGCGCCGCGGCGACGCGGTGGCGAGCGTGGGAATCTGGCGCAGCACGTGCAGGATTCGCCACGCGATCGATTCCGGGTCGAGCGGGCCAAGGAGATCGGCGCGGTACTCGATCGTGACCACGAGGTCGTCGTCGTAGCGGAACGGCACCACGACGAGGGGGTAGTGGGTCAGGCTCTCCATCTCGACCGGGACGAATTCCACGCCCTCCGGCGATCGCACGATGTCGTCCACCGACCCGCGGGGGGCGTTCTGGAACACCATCAGCGTGTCGAACAGGTCGCCGTGCCCGGCGAGCCGCTGCACCGCGGACAGGCCGACGTAGCCGTGCGCGCGCAGGCGGGCCGAGGTGCGCTGCAGGTCGCGGCACTGCTCGAGCACGGGACGCTCGTCGAGACGCACCCTCAGCGGGATCGTGTTGATGAACAGCCCGACCATCGATTCCACGCCGGCGAGGTCGTCGGGGCGGCCGGAATGCGTGTTGCCGAACACCAGGTCGGTGCGGTCGGTGAGGCGACCGAGCACCACCGCCCAGGCGAACTGGGCCAGCGTGTTCACAGTGAGGTTGATCGTCCGCGCCCAGTCCAGCAGTGCCGCCGTGTCGGCGCGGCCGAGGTTCAGTTCCACCTTGCGCGGCAACGGATCCGCATCCGGATCGGCGTCGGCGGCGCCGCGTGCGGCCAGCATGGTGGGGGCGGTGAACCCGTCGAGGTGTTCGCGCCACACGGCGTCGGCGCGGTCGCGGTCCTGCGCGGCGAGCCAGGCGATGTAGTCGCGGTACAGGCGCGGCGCGGGCTGCGCCGCGAGCGACCCGCCCGCCAGGTACGCGGCGACGAGTTCGCGCACGAACACCGGCACCGACCACCCGTCCATGATCAGGTGGTGCGCGGTGCAGATCAGCCGGTACCGCTGTGGCGCCACGTCGACGAGCAGGAACCGGATGCTCGGGCCCGCCGCGAGATCGAAGTGCCGCCGCCGTTCCGCCTCGGCGATCGCGCCCAGCTCCGCGACGTCCGCGCTGCCGAGTTCCCACGGGATCTTCACCGTGCTGGGCACGATCTGCACCGGCCGCGGCACGTCCCGGTCCCAGAACGACACCCGCAGGTTCGGGTGCCGCGCCAGCACCGCGTCGGCGCTGCGTTGCAACAGCGCGATGTCGAGTGGGCCGTCGATGTCCGCGACGAACTGGATGACGTACGGGTCCGCGGCGTCGCCGGACAGGCGGGCGAGCGTGAACAGACCCTCCTGCAGCGGACTGAGGGCGAGGACGTCCTCGATCGCGGCGGGAGCGTTCATCGGTTCGTGTTCCAGGACGCCTGTAGCGCGGCGAGGGCGTCGTCGTCGAGCCCGGACGCGCTCATCGGCGTGCTCTCGGCGACCTCCTGCGCACCGGCGGCGGCGCCGCGGTCCAGCGCGTCGGCCAACTCCGCGACGGTCGGGTTCTCGAACACCATCTGCGGGGTGAGTTCGAGTCCATGCACGCGGGCGCGGGCCGCAAACTGGATCGACACGATGGAATCCCCACCGAGCGCGAAGAACCCGTCGGCGCGGCCCACCCGCGACACGCCGAGCAAGTCCTCGAGCACGGTCGCGAGGGCGCGCTCGGTGTCGGTCACCGGCGGCGCGAACGCACCGGAGGTGCGTACCGTCGGGGCGGGCAGCGCCGGACGATTGAGCTTGCCCGACCCGGTAAGCGGCATCGTCTCGAGCATCGTCACCGTCGCCGGCAGCATGTAACCCGGTAGCTGCGAGGCGATGTGGGCGCGCACGGTCGCGACGAACGAGCCCTCGTCCACGTCGGGGTCGGCCGTCGTCACGTACGCCGCGATGGCGGGGGCGCCGTCGACCTCGTGCACCCGCGCCGCGGCGAGCGTGACGCGCGGCGCGGCCCGCAGCGCCGCCTCCACCTCGCCGAGTTCGATGCGGAACCCGCGCACGTTGACCTGGTGGTCGACGCGGCCACCGAACTCCATCTCGCCCTGGTTGTTCCACCGTGCGCGATCGCCGGTGCGGTAGATCCGCTCACCCGGCACCGCCGGGAACGGGTTCGCGATGAACCGACCGCTGGTGAGCCCGAACCGGTTCCAATATCCGCGCGAGAGCTGCGCCCCCGCGACGTACACCTCGCCGATCACCCCGACGGGGGTCGGCTGCAGCCGCTCGTCGAGGATCAGCACCCGCACACCCGGCACCGGCGAACCGACCCGCACCCGCTCCGGTGTGAGCGTGCCGCGCACGTTCGCACCCGAGGTCTCGGTGGTGCCGTAGGAGTTGACGATCTCGCTGTGCGGCGCCGCCGCCGACAGCCGCTCCAGCAGGCTCGCCGTCATCGGCTCGCCGCTGCACACCCAACGCCGCACCGTCGCCACCGCGTCGGGGGCGATCTCAATCAGCGCGGACACCGCGCTCGCGACGGCGGTGACCTGCGCGATCGGGAACTGCCGCAGCAGTTCCGCGAGTGCGGTGAGGTCGCGGGCCTCGCGATCGTCGGCGAGCACCAGCGTCGCGCCCGCGGACAGCGCGGCGATCAGCTCGAGCGGCGAGTCCAGGAAGCTCAACGCACCCTGCGCGAGCCGGACGTCGAGCGCCGCCACCGGGTAGCGCACGGGCTGCCAGCAGACCCGGTTGGCGAACCCGCGCTGCGTGCCCAACACGCCCTTGGGCAGGCCGGTCGACCCGGACGTGAACAGGAAGTACGCGACGCTGTCCGGGCTCGGTGCCGCGAACTCGCCCACCGCGACGGTCGCGAGTTCGGCACGCTCGAGTTCGGCTATGACGGCCTCCGCGTCGAAAGCCAGCGCCGGCGACCCCTTGACGACCGGCAGGTCGCCCTGCGTCGCCGCCGTGGTGAGCACCACTACCGGCGCCGCGTCGGTGATCATCAGTTCCAGGCGCTGGCGCGGATAGCGCAGGTCCAGCGGCAGAAATCCCGCGCCGGTCTTGATCACCGCCAGCAGCGCCACCAGCATGTCGATCGAGCGCGGAACCGCGATGCCGACGAACCTCTCCGGGCCCGCACCGCGCGCGGCGAGCAGCGCCGCGAGACGGTCGGAGCGCTCGTGCAGTTCCGGATACCCGATCTCCTCGCCCGCACACACCACGGCGGTGCCGGTGTGGGACCGGCTCTGCGCCAGCACCTCCGGGATGGTGCCGACCGCGCCCAGTACCGGCGCGCCGCCGTCGGAACGCGCGCCCAGCGCCGCCGCACGTTCGCCGACACCGAGCACGTCGACCTGCGACAGCCGGGTCTCGGGCGCGAACGCCAGCGCGCGCAGCACCAGATCGACGCGGCGCGCGAGGGTGTCGACGGTCTCGGGGTCGTACAGCTCGCTGCGGTAGGCGATGCCACCGCCGTAACCGTCGCCGTCGGGGTAGAAGTCGAACGCGAGGTCGAACTTGACGGTATCGAACTCCGGCGTGATCGTGCTGAATCGCGCGCCACCGGCGATGCTTTCGCTGAACTCACCGGACTCGCGCAGGTGCACCAGCACCTGGAACAGCGGATGCAGCGAGAGCGAGCGCTCCGGGTTCAGCGCGTCAACCAGGCGCTCGAACGGCAGCTCCTGGTGCGCGTACGCATCCAGCGCGGTCTGCCGTGCCCGCGTGACGATCTCGCGCAGCGTCGGGTCGCCGGACAGGTCGTTGCGCAGCACGATCGTGTTGACGAAGAAGCCGACGAGTTCCGAGAGCGCGGCCTCGTTGCGGCCCGCGATCGGAGTGCCGAGCGGGACGTCCGGCCCGGCGCCGAGCCGCGACAGCAGCACCGCGACGGCGGCCTCGAGCACCATGAACTCGCTGGCGCCGGTGTCGCGGGCCAGCTCGCTGAGCCCGGCGCGGACCTCCGGCGACACCGTGAACGGCACCGTCACGCCGCGCGCCGACGCCACCGCCGGGCGGGTGCGGTCCCGCACCACGGTGGTGTCCTCGGGCACGCCGTCGAGTTGCTTGCGCCAGTAGTCGATCTGGTGCTCACCCTCGGCCTCGAGCATGTCGCGTTGCCACAGCGCGTAGTCCGCGTACTGGATCTCGGGTTCGCCCCACCGCGGCGGGTTCCCGTCGAGTCGCGCCGCATACGCGGTCCTCAGGTCGCCGAACAGCACCGGCACCGACCATTCGTCGCCGGCGATATGGTGGATGACGACCGAGAGCACCCACTGCCGCTCGCCCACCGCGACGATCTGGGCGCGGATCGGCACGTCCACGTCGAGGTCGAAGCAGTGGTTGCGGGCCGCGGCGAGCACGTCGTCGACGGTCTCCCCCGCGGCGAGGTCGCAAACGGTGATGCCGGCGACGATCGCGTCGTGGTCGAGGTCGTTGATCGCCTGGTACGGTGTGCCGTTCTCGTCGGGGAAGGTGGTGCGTAGCGCCTCGTGCCGACGCACAACGTCTGCGAGCGCCGCGACCATCGCGGGCACGTCCACCGGGCCCTCGAGCCGCGCCGCGAACGGGATGTTGTAGGTGGGATTGGGTCCCTCGAGCCGGTACAGGAACCACTGCCGCAGCTGCGCATACGACAGCGGGATCTTCTCCTCGCGCACCGCGCGGGTGAGCGGCTTGCGCCGAACCATCTCGGCCGCAGCGATCTTCGCGTCGATCAGCGCGGCGAGGCCGCTGACCGTCGGGGCGTCGAACGCCTCCCGGATGCTCAGTTCCACACCGAGTTCGGCCCGCAACCGCGACACGAGCCGGGTGGCGAGCAGCGAGTGCCCGCCGAGTTCGAAGAACGAGTCGTCGACGCCGACCGACTCGACGCCGAGCGCGGCGGCGAATGCCTCACACAGCATCTCCTCGGTGTCCGTCGACGGCGGCCGCGACGCCGGCTGCGGCGCCAGCGCCGGTTCCGGCAGCGCGTCCCGGTCGAGTTTGCCGTTGGCGGTCAACGGGATCGAATCGACCTGCACGAACGCGGTCGGCACCATGTACTCCGGCAGGCCGGCCGCCGCGACGCCACGCACGGCGTCGACGTCGATCGGCGCACCGCCGACCACGTAGGCGACGAGGATCTTGCCGAGCGTCGGCGTCTCGGTCGCGACCACCATGCACGCGTCCACAGCCGAGTGCGCGGTCACCGCGGCCTGCACCTCGCCGAGTTCGATGCGGAAGCCGCGGATCTTGACCTGTTCGTCGGCGCGGCCGATGAACTCGATGTCCCCGTCGGTGTTCCAGCGGGCGACGTCGCCGGTGCGGTACAGCCGCCCGCCCGGGGTGAACGGGTCGGCGATAAACCGTTCGGCCGTGAGCGCGGGGCGGCGCAGGTAGCCGCGCGCGAGTTGGCTGCCGCCGATGTACACCTCGCCGATCACGCCCGACGGCACCGGCTGCAGCCCTTCGTCGAGCAGGTACACCTCGGTGTTGATCTTCGGCCGGCCGATCGGCGCGATCCGCACGCCCTGGGGCGAGGAGACCTTGTAGCGCGTCGCGGCGAGCACCGTCTCGGTGGGGCCGTAGAAGTTGTGCAGCATCGCGTCGAACGTCGCGCGGAACTTGTCTGCCAGCTCACCCGGCAGCGGCTCGCCGCCGATCGGGATGCGGCGCAACGACGTCCATTCCGACACCCCGGGCAGCATCAGGAACAACCCAAGCAGCGACGGCACGAAATGCATCGCCGAGACCTTTTTGCTCAGCAGCAGATCCGTCAGGTATCCGATGTCCTCGAGCCCGTCCGGCTTCGGGATCACCAGCCGCGCACCGCCGGCGAGCGTGCCGAACATCTCGCCGACCGAGACGTCGAAGCTCGTGGACGCCACCTGCAGCAGCGAATCCTCCGGCCCCTCCGCGTATTCGTCGCGCAGCCAGTCGAGGTATTCGACGATCGCGATGTGCGGCACCGGGACACCCTTGGGGGTGCCGGTCGACCCGGAGGTGTAGATGACGTAGGCGAGATTGTCCAGGTGCAGGGGACGTACCCGGTCCGCATCGGTCGGGGTGGTGTCGGGGAAGTCGCGGGCCAGGCCCTCGACGTTGTCGCCGGGCGACAGCGCGACCGTGGGCGCCGCGTCGGAGAGCATGAACTCGATCCGGTCCGGCGGGTAGGTCGGGTCGATCGGCACGTACGCCGAACCCGCCTTGAGCACGCCGTACGCGACGACGACCATGTCGACGCTGCGCCCGAACGACAACGCGACCAGGTCCTCTGGGCCGACTCCGCGCGAGATGAGCCAGTGCGCAACCCGGTTGGCACGCCCGTCCAGCTCGTCGAAGGTGATCTCGATGTCGTCGGCGACCAGCGCCACCGCGTCGGGCGTGCGCGCCACCTGCGCCTGCACCAGGGCGGGCAGGGTGACCGCGGCGGCGTCGAACCGGGCGCCGGTGGCCAGCGCCCGCAACCGCGCGCGGTCTTCGTCGCCGAGCATGTCGAGGCTGCGCAGGGGTTCGTCGGGGTGGTGTACCAGCGCGTCGAGCAGGCGCACGTAGTGCGCGAGCAGGTTCTCCACCACCGCGGGTGCGAGCACCTCGGTGAGGTATTCGGCCTCGACGGTGGCGCCCGCGTCGGACCACTCCACCATCAGCCCGAGCGGAACCTGGGCGACCGCGGCGTGAAGGTCGGCGCGACGGGTGGTCAGGCCGCGTGCGTCCAGGCCGGTGCCACCGCCTCTGCGCGCGGCGAAGCTGAGTCGGGCCAGCGTGCCCAGGCCGTCGCGGCGGTGCGGGGCGACCTCGGCGACGAGGCGGTCCACCCCGACACCCTGGTGCGCGAACGCGCCGCTCGCCTCGGTGCGGGCGCCGGTGACGAGGGTGCGGAAGGTGTCGGTCGGCGCGACGGAGGCCCGCAGCGCGAGCGTGTTGCCGAAGTAGCCGAGCGCGCGCTCGCCGCCGGCGGGGCGGTCCACGACCGGGGTGGCGACGAGGAAATCGCCGGTCGCGGTGTAGCGGTACACCAACGCGTCGAACGCGGCGAGCAGCGCCATGAACGTCGTGGCGCCCTCGGCGCGGGCGAGTTCGCGGACCTCGTCGAGCAGGCCCGCCGGCAGTTGCGTGGACGCGTGCCCGGCCGCCGGGTCCGGCAGCGCGGTAATGCCGTTCTCCCCCGGCAACTCCAGCGGCTCCGGTGGCTTGGACAGGTGCGCGCGCCAGTAGGCGATGTCGTCGGCGTCCGCCGTCTCGGTGTCGGCCCGGTCGAGCACGGTGAGGTCGAGGTGTTGAGCGACGCCGTCGCGGGCGGCGGGCAGATCGGCCGTGTACGCGGCGGAGAGGTCGGCGAAGAACGGGTCCCAGCAGTCGTCGTCCCACGCGATGTGGTGCACGACGAGGACCAGTGTGTGGCTCGTGGGGCCGGTGCGGACGACGGTGGCGCGCAGCGGCAGGTCGGCGTCGAGGTCGAACGGGCGGGCAAACTCGCGACGGGCGAGCACCTCGCGAGCTTCGTCATCGAGGCCGGCGATGTCGTGCATCGCCCACACCGGGGTGACGGTCTCGGCAACCGTGAGGTACGGCTCGCCGTCGGAGCCCGCGTGGTAGGTGGTGCGCAGGATGTCGTGGCGGGCGTGCACGGTGGCGAGCGCGTCGCCCAACCGGTCGACGTCGAGGTCTCCCTCGATCGTGTACGCCACGCAGATGTTCAGCGTCGTCCCGGAGGGTTCGAGTTGCTGCAGGAACCAAATCCGCTGCTGTCCGGGCGAGAGCGGGAACCGCGCGCCCGGCTCACGCGGTGGCGCCGTGGCGCCGCGCGCCCCGCTGGCGAGTCCTTGCTGCTCCAGGCGACGGCGCAGCAGCGCCTTGCGGCGGTCGGTGACCGAGTGGTCGTTGGACATGCAGATCCTTCACACGAGACCGTACAGGTTGAGGTGAGCCTAGCCTAACAAGTCGAGGATCTCGTCGTCGCCCATCGCGGCGACCTCGAGGTAGATCTTGGCGACCTGTTCGAGGCGGTCGGGGTCGGTGTCGCCGGCACGCAACCGGGCCGCGAGAGCGGCGACGTTGCGGGCGGCGAAGATGTCGGCAACCACCGCGTGCGGGGCGTCGAGCCACTCCCGCACCCGCGCCACGAGGGCGGTCGCGAGCACCGAGTCGCCGCCGAGGGCGAAGAAGTCGTCCGTCGCGCCGACGGTCACAGCGCCGACAGTCACAGCACCGACGGTCACAGCGCCGACGCTCACGCCGCCGCCGAGCACGCTCGAAAACAGGTCCGCCAGCGCGGTCTCCAGGTCGCCGCTGGGTGCGACGAATTCGGTATCGTCCGAGTCGGATTCGAGGATCCGCCGCACCGCCGCGCGGTCCAGCTTGCCGTTGGGCGTGAGCGGGAACTCGTCGAGCACGACGACCCTGGTCGGCACCATGTAGCCGGGCAGGGCATCGGCGAGGTCGGCGAGCATCGTGTCGGTGGTCGAAGGTGCGTCGAGCGTGACGGCAGCGGCGATCCGGGGCGACGCGGCGCCGACGACCGCCGCGACGGCGCGGTGCACGGCCGGCAGTGCCCGCAGGGCGCCCTCGACCTCGCCGAGTTCGACGCGGTGACCGCGGATCTTGACCTGGTGGTCGGCGCGGCCGAGGAACTCGAGCATGCCCTCGGGCAGGTAGCGGGCCAGGTCACCCGTCCGGTACCAACGCTGTCCCGCGTCGTCGAGGAACCGGTCCGCGGTGCGCACGGGGTCGTTGCGGTAGCCGTGCGCGACGCCCGCGCCGCCGATCCACAACTCGCCGGTCACCCAGTCCGGGCAATCCTCCCCGCGCGCGTCCACCACCCGGCACGAAACATTGTGCAGCGGTGTGCCGTACGGCACCGAGAGCCAGTCGGCGGGCGGGTCACTCACCTCGCACACGGTGGAGTGAATCGCGGTCTCCGTCGTGCCGCCGAGGCCGGCGAAGCGACACCCGGGCACGGCGGCGGCGAGGCGGCATGGCAGGTCGGCGCCGACGGTGTCCCCGCCGAGCAGCACCACCCGCAGCGAGTCCGCGACGTCGTTGCTCCCGATTTCACAGTGGGTGAGGAGCATGTCGAGGATGCTTGGCACACAGTTGAGTACGCTCACTCCGTGCCGGCGGATGGCTGTCGCCCACGCGGCGGGGTCGGTCCGCGTCGCCTCGTCGAGTGCGACGACGGCACCGCCCGCGTCGAACAGACCGAAGATGTCATACACCGACAGGTCGAACTCGAGCGCGGACACCGCGAGGGCCCGGTCCGCCGGGCCGATGCCGAAGCGCTCGTTCAGGTCCTCGATGGTGTTCACGGCGGCCCGGTGCGGGGCCTCCACACCCTTGGGCACGCCCGTGGACCCGGACGTGAACAGCACGTACGCAACGGATTCCGGGTCCGGCACGACGGGCCCATCGACGGGCGGGTGCGCCTGCGCCTCGGCCAGGACCAGCGCACGCACCCCGGTCCCGTCGAACTGGTCGGCGCGGGCACCGATCGCGGCGACGGCGTCGGCGGTGGCGAGGATGCGTTCGCGCCGCGCCGTGGGCTGGTCGAACCCGATCGGGACGTACACCGCGCCGACGGACAGCACGCCCAAAGCGGCGGTCACCTGGTCGGGACCCTTCGGGAGTTGGATCGCGACCGCGTCGCGGGGACCGACACCCGCGGCCGCCAGTGCACCGGCGATGCCGAGCGCGCTCCGCGCCAGGTCGGCGTAGCTCAGCAGCCCGTCCGTTCCCCAGAGCAGCGCCGGCGCTTGTGGATTCGCGGCGGCGTGCGCGAAGAAGCCCTCGTGTAGGGTGCGGCCGCTGACCGGCGCGGCGGTGGCGTTGACTCGGCTGCGCACCTCGCGTTGGGCGCGCGGCAGCTGCGGCGCCGCCTGGGCCGCCCACCCGGCGTCGCCCTCGGTGAGCCGCCCGACCGCGGCGGTGTACTGAGCGAACATCTCCTCGATCAGTCCGTGTGGGAACGCGTCCGCGCGGACGTCCCAGTTCAGCAGCAACCCGCCGCGAACCTCGGTGACCTGGGCGTCGAGCAGCACCTGGGGGCCCTGCGACACGATCCACACCGGTTCCCCGAACGTCTCGGCGACCGCGTCGTCGAACAACTCGCCGAGGTTGAGCGCGCTGGTGTACACCACCGGCGCAAGGACCTGTTCGCCGCGGGCGCGGGCGAGGTCGCGCAACACCTCGAGGCCACCGTAGGCGCTGTGCGAGCCGTTGGTGTGCAGCGTCTGCTGTAGGGCCCGTGCCCGGTCCAGCACGCTGGCCTGGGTGCGCACGTCGACCTCGAGAAGCACCGAGGAGGTGAAGTCCCCGACCACCTGTTCGATCTGCGAGTGAACCGGATCCCGGTGGAACAAAGGCAGATTCAGCAGGAACCGGGGCTCGGCCGACCAGCGGCCGATCACCTCGGCGAACACCGAGGCCAGCGCCATGGCCGGCGTGACGCCGCGGTCGTGCGCGGCCGCGAGCAGGTTCGCTTTGGCCCCCGGCTCGAGCCAGTGGTGGTGGCGCGCGGTGCGGTGGTGTCCCGCGGCCTGGGTCCGCACCGGCAGCACCGGCGCGGTGGGCAGGTCGTCGAGGCGCTCCTGCCACCAGGCGCGGTCGCGATCGAGGTCGGCGCCGCCGGTCGGGCGCTCGGCGAGGTAGCGGGCGAAGGTGTAGTCGATGGCGCCCAGCGTCTCGCCACCGTAGGCGCGCGCGAGGTCGGAGACGAGCACGCGGTAGCTCATCGCGTCCGCGGCGAGCATGTCGACGTCGAGGCAGAGTCGGGCGCGTCCGACCGGCAGCCGGACGGCGACGACGTCGAGCACCTGCCCGTCCTCGACCCGCATGCGCTGATGGGTCTTGCTCTCGCGCAACTCGTCGAGGCGGCGCTCCACCTCATCCGGCGCGGCGTCGCGCAGGTCCAGCATCGTCAGCGGCGGTACGCCGGGTTCGGGCAGGATCCGCTGGCGCCCGTCGGGCAGGAACTGCGCGCGCAGCATCGAGTGCCGCGCGACGACGTCGTCGACGGCCCGGGTGAGGCGGTCGGGGTCGAGGTCCGGTCCCTCGAACTCCACGTACAGATGCGCCGCGACGCCGCCGAGGTCCTGGCTCTCGGAGCGGCCGATCCAGTAGGCGTGCTGCATGGGCGCGAGCGGGAACGGTGCGTCGGCATCGAAATCGGCCGCGGGTTCCGGCGTCGGTTCCGGTTCCGCGGCCTCGCCACCGAGCGCGGCGTGCCACTCCGCGACCGTCGGCGACGCCGCGAGCTGGGCGAAGTTGACGTCGTGGCCGAGCTTTCGCCACCCGCCCGCGATGCGCATCATTCGGATCGAATCGAGACCGAGGGCGATGAGATCGTCTGAGTCGCCGATGCCGGCAGTGTCGATGCCGAGGAGCTGAGCGACCTGCCCGCGAATGTCGTCTCTGTCGATACCCACGCCGGTCAGCTTATCGAAGTCACGTAGGGTTGCCTTACCTAGCTTGGGCCGCAGGACGGAGGACCGATGCCGACCGACACCTCAGTCACCTCGCATCGCGAGGGTTTCGTCCAGTTCCGTCCGGAGTTCGCCGCCGCCTACCGCGCGGCCGGGTACTGGACCGGGGACAGCGTGGGATCGCTGCTGCGCACCACCGCCGAACGCACCCCCGACGCGCCCGCGGTGCTCGACGGCGAGACGGTGTTGAGCTACGCCGACGTGGCTCGCCGCGCCGATCGATTGGCCGCTGGGTTGCTGGCGCGCGGGCTGCGACCGGGCGACCGGGTGATGGTGCAGTTGCCCAATCGTGCGGTGTTCGCCGAGATCTTCTTCGGCCTGCTGCGCGCCGGAGTGATCCCGGTGATGTGCCTGCCCGCGCACCGCGAGGCCGAGATCGGGCACCTCGCGGAACTGTCCGGCGCCGTCGGCTACGTCATCGCCGACGTCGTCGGCGGCTACGACTACCGCGCGCTCGCCCGCACCGTGCAGGCCCGGGTCCCGGCGCTGACACACGTGTTGGTCGTCGGCGATCCCGGCGAGTTCACCGCCCTCGCCGACGTGCCGCGCGACCCGTCGGGTCCGCTGCCCGAACCCGATCCCGCCGACCTCGCGCTGCTGCTCATTTCCGGCGGCACCACCGGCCTGCCGAAGCTGATCCCGCGCACGCACGAGGACTACGTCTACAACGCGCGCGGCAGTGCCGCCGTCTGCGAGTTGACCGCCGACGACGTCTACCTCGTCACGCTGCCCGCGGCGCACAACTTTCCGCTCGCCTGCCCCGGCATCCTCGGCACTGTCGTCGTGGGCGGGTCGATCACGTTCACCGAGGACCCCAGCCCGGAGGCGGCGTTCGCGGCAATCGAGCGGCACAAGGTGACCGCAACCGCTCTGGTGCCGCCGTTGGCGCAACTGTGGAGCGTCGCCACCGAGTGGGAGGAGGCCGACCTGAGTTCGCTGCGCCTCGTGCAGGTCGGCGGCGCGCGCCTCGCCGATTCCAACGCCCCCGATGTCGAGGCCAACCTCGGTGCCAGGCTGCAGCAGGTGTTCGGCATGGCCGAGGGGCTGCTCAACTACACCCGCCTCGACGATCCCAACGAGTTGGTCTTTCACACCCAGGGCCGGCCGATGTCGCCGCACGACGAGGTCCGGGTGGTGGACGAGGACGGCGCAGACGTCCCCGAGGGCGAGGCGGGCGAACTGCTCACCCGCGGGCCGTACACCATCCGCGGCTATTACCGCGCCGACGCGCACAACGCCCGTGCGTTCACCACGGACGGCTTCTACCGCAGCGGAGACCTGGTGCGGCGCTTGCCTTCCGGGCATCTGGTGGTGTCGGGTCGGATCAAGGATGTGATCAACCGGGCCGGCGAGAACGTCGCCTGCGACGAGGTCGAGGACCACCTGCTCGCGCACCCGGCGATCCGGCACGCCGCCGCGGTGGGACTGCCCGACGACGCGCTCGGCGAGCGGATCTGCGCCGTGCTGGTCACCGACGGCGGCCCCGTGCCGTCGCTGGTGGACCTGCGGACGTTCCTGCTCGACCGCGGCCTCGCGCGGTTCAAGCTGCCCGACCAGGTGACGGGCGTCGACAAGCTGCCGGTCACCGCCGTCGGGAAGATCGACAAGCGGGCGCTCGTCGCGACGCTGAGCGGTCAGTCCGCGGGAACGAGGTAGGGCGCGACGCTGTCGAGCTTCTCGCAGGTCTCCTCGAACTCACGATCGGGGTCGGATTGGCCCACCACGCCCGCACCGGCGCGCAGCCACGCCGCCCCGTCCTGCTGGTAGACCGCCCGCAGCACCAACGTGGCCTCCACTCCGCCGTCCGGCGCAACGGACACCACCGCACCCGCGTATAGCCCCCGCTCGGGCCCGTCGAGCCGGAAGACCGCATCCACACCGGCGCGCTTGGGGATGCCCGACGCGGTCACCGACGGGAACAGGGCATCGATGGCGTCCCATCGGGACCGGCCCCGGGCGAGCAGCCCACGCACCGTCGAGGCGAGGTGCTGCACGCTGCCCCGCTCGCGCACCTCCATGAATTCGGTGACGGCGGTGCTGCCCGGCTCGGCGACCGACTCGACCTCGGCGACCGACGTGCGCACCGATATCGCGTGCTCGACGATCTCCTTCGGGTCCCGCTCGAGTTCGCGGCGGGCCGCAAGGTCCTCGTCCGCACCGCGCCCGAAGGCGCGGGTGCCGGCGAGCGGCTCGGTGGTGACGACGCCCTCGGCGTCGACCGCGGCCACGAGTTCGGGGCTGAAGCCGACGGCCTCGAGCGTCCCGAGGCGCAGCAGGAAGGACCGGGCGGGGGTGTTGTTCGTGCGGCCGAGCCGGTAGGTGGCGGGCATGTCGAGGCGGAACGGCACGGACACCCGGCGCGACAGGATCACCTTCTGGTAGCGGCCCGCCGCGATCTCGGCGATGGCGGTCGCTACCCGGTCTCGGTACCCGCTCGGGTCGGACCGGATGTCGAGTGCTGCGGGCATCGGCGCCCGGACGTCGGACGCGTCGAGCACCGCGCGGATCGCCGCATGATCGTCCTCGTCGCCGCCGAGCACGGTGACGCCTTCGTCGTCGACCCGCACTTCCACCCGGGGCACGATGAGATGCGCGAGCACGGCCGCCCCCGGCACGCGGTCCGCTGCGCCGAGCGCATACGCGCACGATTCGAATGCCAGCCAACCCAGGGCGTGCCGATCGGTCTCGGGGAGATCCTCGAGGGCCGCCCCGACGACCTGCGCGGGCCGTCCCGACCACGCCGTCGTGCGGGTGGCGCCCGCCCACTCGACCTGCAACTCGTCGCGGTCGAGCAGCACGCGGCCCTGCACCCCGGCAGCAAACACCCATGCGCCGTCACGCTCGTATCCGACGTACTCGGCGAAGTACCCGCTGCGGGCGAGGCCGGTCGCCACGGCGATCGGGTCGACAGCGCGTTCGATTCTCGCCGCCGTCGGCCCCGACGCGGGCGCAAGAAACTCGTCCGTGGTCGACACCGGTCCTCCAATTAGGCTCACCTTACTTCTGATCGCAGTAAGGCTAGCATTACCTTGGCCAACGGCGCCTAAAGCCAATCCGCTGCGGGTTCGTTTGAGCGACCCGAGAATGATGGGTGCACAAACGCTCGGAGGTGGACGCATGACCCAGGACCTGACCGATCGGACGTCGACGGAACCGTCGTCCGACCCCACATCGATGGTCGTGCTCGTCGACGCGTCGTCGTCGGTGGAGCGTGAGGTCATCCGTCGCTGGCTCGCCCAGGGGGGCGCGACGGCCGAGGTGGGCACGGAACTGCCGTACATCCAGATCGACCTCGACACGGACGAGATCGAGAAGAACCTCATCGGCCGTGACGACAACCCGGTGGTCATCCCCGTCCGCGTGACGTGGCTGCCGCCCGAACGCGACGGCGTGCGCCGCACCAAGTTCTCCGACCTGCTCTTCAGCAATCCACGCGACCCCTACGTACTCATGCAGAAGTGGATCGTGCGCAACGCCCCCGACCGCCACCGCGTGCTGTACGGGCAGTCCGCGAAACTCGACGACATCCTCGGCCGGCACCGCGAGGCGCACCGGCCGGACACACCGCCGGCGCTCGCCCGGTCCGTGCAGCGCGCCGCCGTCGTCGCGCTCGGGCGCGCCGAGCGTGCCTTGATCGGCGACCGCTACAAGGTGCCGCGACTGGTCGCCGAAGAGATCATGGAGTCGACCGAGTTCCGCGCCAAGCTCGACCGGATCGCCGACGCGGAGGGACTCGAACGTCGTACCGCCTACGAGCGTGCCGATTCCGACCTGCGCGGGATGGTGGCGTCGCAGTCGCCGTTGATCGCCGACTTGTTCAACCAGGTCATGCGTCCTATGCACGCGTCCGCCTACAAGATCACCGCCGACGAGTCGGGTTTGGACGAACTGCGCGAGCTCAACAAGCGCTACCCGCTGGTGTTCCTGCCGTCGCACCGCTCCTACGTGGACGCCTTGATCCTCGGTGAGATCTTGTCGCGCAACGACTTTCCACCGAATCACCTCATCGGTGGCGCGAACCTCAGCTTCTGGCCGATGGGTCCGGTTGCGCGGCGCAGCGGTGCTATCTTCATCCGCCGCTCCTTCGGCGACGACGACGTCTACAAGGCCTCGATCGAGGAGTACTTCGCCTACCTGCTGAACAAGCGGTTCAACATGGAGTGGTATTTCGAGGGAGGGCGCACACGCACCGGCAAACTGCGCCCACCGCGTTACGGGCTGATGAACTATCTCGCGGCAGCGGTGCATCACAACCGGGTCGATGACGTCATGCTGGTCCCGGTGTCCATTACGTTCGAGCGACTCAACGAACTCGGCCCGATCGCCCGCGAGCAGGTCGGTGGCACCAAACACGCCGAGGGACTCGGCTGGCTGGCGAATTACATTCGCAGCCAGCAGAAGTCGACGGGCCCGGTCTATGTGCGGTTCGCTCCGCCGATCTCGGCACGCCGCCACCTACTCGCGGCGGGCGACCACCTCGAGCCGGAGGACGACACCGGCTACTCGGACTCGATGGCCCGAATCGCGGTGGCCAAGATGGCCTTCGAGGTAGCGGTCGCGATCAACGACGTCACACCGGTGACCGCCAATGCGCTGGTCACACTGGCGTTGCTCGGCGTGTCCGAGCGCGCGCTCACCCTGCGCGAGGTGCACGCGGTGATCGCGCCGGTCCTCGACTACATCCACAAACGTGGCATCCCGCGCGGCGACCTCGACCCACTGCTCGACAACAAGGGCCTCTCCGACATCCTGACCGAATTGTCATCGGCGGGCGTCATCACGATCTATGCCGACGGCGACGAACCGGTCTACTCGATCGAGTCCGGGCGGCATCTCATCGCCGCGTTCTACCGCAACAGCGGCGTGCACTGGTTCGTCAACCGCTCGATCGTCGAACTCGCCATTCTGTCGTCGGCACAGTCGGGCTCGGTGACGTCGGTGCGGGACGGCTGGGCCGTGTGCGAGCGCCTGCGCGACCTGCTCAAGTACGAGTTCTTCTTCGAGGATCGCTCCACCTTCCGCAACCAGTTGAGCGCGGAGATGACGCGCATCGACCCCGACTGGGAGGAGCGCGAGCCCACGAGCGACGAAGTGCTCCACATGCTCACCTCGACCGGGCTGATGATGGCCCACCGCACGCTGCGCTCGTTCTTCGAGGCCCAACTGGTGGTGGCCGAACGACTGGCGCTACGCAACCCGGGCGAGATCGTCGACCGCAAGGAACTCGTCAAGGAGTGCGTACGCGTCGGCAAGCAGATGCTGCTGCAGTCGCGGTTGCACGGACCGGAGTCGGTCTCGACCGAATTGTTCAACACCGCAGTGAAACTCGCCGAGAACCGCAACCTGCTCGGACCCGGCGACGACGACCTGCGGACGCGCCGCGACGAGTTTGCCGCCGAACTGCGCCACGTCCGCGAGTTGCTCGAGCTCGCCGAGGATCTCGACGCCGCGAACCGGAAGGCCATCCGGGATGCAGGTTGACGAGGCGATCGCACGGGTCCGGTCGGGTCCGGGCGGTCCCTCGGTCGGCGCGTTCTTCGACTTCGACGGGACGCTGATCGCCGGCTACTCGGCCGTGCTGCTCTACGAGGATCTGATCCTCGCGCGTAAGGTCGGGGTCGGGCAGATGGTGAACCTCGCACTGTCCGAACTGCGTGGCCGCGAAAGCGAAGCCGAGTTCGAGGAGTTCATGACGGCCGGCATGCAGGTCGTGCGCGGGCATACGGAGGCCGAACTCGACGAGATCGGGGAACGACTGTTTCGTCGCCGGATGGCCGGGCTGTTCTACCCGCAGGCATGGCAGTTGCTCGGGGCTCATCGCGCCGCCGACCATACGATCGTCATCGCCAGTTCCGCCTCCCGTTTCCAGATCGAGGCGGCCGCACGCGAACTCGACATCGAGCACGTACTGTACTCCAAGCTCGAGGTGCGCGACGGCCTGCTCACCGGTGGTGTCGACGGAAAACCGTTGTGGGGCACGGGGAAGGCGAACGCGGTGCGGGAGTTCGCCGCCGAGCACGACATCGACCTGGACCGCAGCTACGCCTACGGCAACGGCGGCGAGGACGTCGCCTACCTCGCGTCCGTCGGAAACCCGGTGGCGCTCAACCCCGGCAAGGAACTCACCGGCGCCGCAGAAGAGCGTGGGTGGCCGATCATGCGGTTCCGCGGCCGCGGCCGGATTCCCGGAGCCACCCAGATCGCCCGCAGCGCGCTGGGCGCGACCGGCTTCGTCACCGGCGCCGCGGCCGGTTTCGCCCGCGGCGCACTCGGCGGCAGCCGTCGCGCCGCTGTCGACGGAATGACCAACACCGCTTCGGAATTGACGCTTATCGGCGCCGGGATCGGTGTCGAATTGGTTGGTGCCGAGCACACCCGGGCACCACGGCCGGCTGTGTACATCTTCAACCACCAGAGCGTGCTCGACCCGGTAATCGTGGGAAAGGTCCTCGGCGCCGGCTTCACCGGCCTCGTCTCGCGGGAGATGGCGAAGAACCCGGTCCTCGGGCCGATCCTGCAACTCGGCGAGGCGAGTTTCCTCGAGGATAGCGAGGCGACGGCGTCGCTCGGGCACGTCGTCGAGACGGTGCGATCCGGGCGGTCGATCATCGTCACACCCGAGGGCACCCGGTCGCTGACCCCGCGACTGGGCGCGTTCGAGAAAGGCGCCTTCCACATCGCCCGCCAGGCGGAGGTCCCGATCGTCCCGATCGTCATCCGCAACGCGGGCGAGGTGTACTGGCGCAACTCGATTCTCGTACGGCCCGGGACCGTCCAGGTGGCGGTGTTGGCACCGATCGACGTGTCGGCGTGGGACTTCGAGAATCTCGGCACGCACATCGAGCAGGTCCGCGAGCAGTTCGCCGACACCCTGCTGAACTGGCCCACCGATTGAGCTGTGGCACACCCGAACACGGTGGCCTGCCCGAACCCGGCGGACTGCCCGGACGCGGCGGCCTACCCGAACGCGACGGCGTGCGGCCAGCGCGGCTGCGCCTGCCGCCCGGCGACTGGCTGACCGTGCTCGACTATCTGCTTGCCCGGTTCCCTCGGGACGCCGCGCGGTTGCGGGAGAAGGTCGCGGCCGGTGAGGTCGTCGACGCGGTGGGGTCGCCGATCACGGCCGACACCCCCTACATCGCAGGCGGATTTGCGGTGCTGCACCGGGACCTGCCCGACGAGGTCGAGGTGCCGTTCGCGATGCCGGTGCTGCACCGCGACGACGACCTGCTGGTGGTCGACAAGCCGCACTTCCTCGCCACCGCGCCACGCGGGTCGCACGTGCGCCAGACCGCCCTGGTGCGGCTGCGGTGCGAGTTCGACCTGCCCTACCTCTCACCCGCGCACCGACTCGACCGGCTCACCGCCGGCGTCCTGATCTTCACCGTCCGCACCGAGGTGCGCCGGGACTACCAAACGCTGTTCGCGTCGCGCCGGGTGCACAAGCGTTACGAGGCGATCGCCGGGCACAACCCCGACCTCTCATTGCCGCGCACCGTCCGCAGCCGCATCGTCAAGGACGTCGGGGTGCTGCAGGCGCGCGAGGTGCCCGGTCAGCCGAACGCCGAGACCGTCGTCGAGCTGGCCGAGGTGCGCGGTGGGTTCGCCCGATACCGGCTCACTCCCATCACCGGCAAGACCCATCAGCTGCGGGTGCACCTGGACGCGCTGGGCATCCCGATCGTCGGCGACCCGCTCTACCCGACGGTCCGCGCGGCCGCGCCCGACGACTTCACCGACCCGCTGCGCCTGCTAGCGCGCGCCGTCGAGTTCACGGATCCGAGGAGCGGGGTTCTCCGCCGGTTCGAGAGTGAGCGATCGCTGGCCTGGCCTGCGCCGTAGCGTGCGGGACCCGCCGAGCGCGCAATAAAGCGAGCCACAAGTGAACCGAAAGCGGCACCCCGGAATCTAGGTCTCGTCCACCGCACCACCCCGACACCACGGACACCGACCCGAAAAAGGACGACGACCAATGATCCGCATCCGCACCGCCGCCGCCCGCACCGCCGCTGTCGCCGCCATCATCGGAGCCGCCGGCCTCGGCGCCGCCGGCCTGGCCTCCGCCGCGACCCCCTACACCGCGTCGGACCTGACCTACCTGGACATCCTCGACGAGAACGACATCACCTACACCAGCACCGACTTCGCCATCGACATGGGCTACGAGATCTGCTACGAGATCGACAACGGCGCCTCGCTGGCGCAGGTCGCGGGCACTGTCGACGACTACTCCTCGATGTCCGACTACGACAACGGCATCGTCATCGGTGCCGCGATCGTCGCGTACTGCCCCGCGTACGCCCCGGCCTGATCGATTGCCGGAAGTCTGGAGGGTCGGGTTGCCGTGCGGTAGCCTCGTCTACTGGACGGAGCCGCGCGCGGCACGGGAACCTGCTGCGACTTCCCCGAACCTGCTTGCCCCTACGAGCCGCGCTAACCGATTCGGAAACGACGACAATGGCTGATTCCCACGAGACGAGGGTCGGTACCCAATTCGGCCCCTACCACCTGCGCCGCATGGTCGGCCGCGGCGGCATGGGCCAGGTGTACGAGGCCTACGACACCGTCAAGGACCGAACCGTCGCGCTGAAGTTGCTGCCCGAGGACTTCGCCGAGGACGAGGTCTACCGCGAGCGGTTCCGCCGCGAATCGCACGCCGCGGCACGCCTGCAGGAACCTCACGTTATCCCGATCCACGACTTTGGCGAGATCGACGGCCACCTGTTCCTCGACATGCGGCTGGTGAAGGGCAACAACCTGCGCCATCTGCTGGGCAAGTTCGGGCCGATGCCGCCCGCGCGGGCGGTCGCGATCGTCCGCCAGATCGCCGCCGCGCTCGACGCCGCGCACGCCGACGAACTCGTCCATCGCGACGTCAAGCCCGAGAACATCATCGTCACCCGCGACGACTTCGCGTATCTGGTCGACTTCGGCCTGGCCAACAACGCCACCGATGAGCAGTTGACGACGCTGGGCACCGCCGTCGGCACGTACGCCTACATGGCGCCGGAGCGGTTCGGCAAGGGCGAGACCACCAGCCGCTGCGACGTGTACTCGCTGGCCTGCGTGCTGCACGAGTGCCTCACCGGCACCAAGCCGTTCCACGCCGACAGCATCGGCGTCATCATCAAGGCGCACCTGTTCGAGCCTGTACCGCGTACCAGCCTGCTGCGTCCCGGCATCCCCGCCGGAATGGACGCGGTTGTGCAGCGCGGGATGGCGAAGGACCCCAACGACCGCTACGCCACCGCCGGCGACCTCGCGCGCGCCGCCACCGACGCACTCGCCGAACCGGACAAGGACGAGTCCGAGACGATCCTCGAACGCTCGCAGGCCGCGACGTTGCCCCGCTTCGACGAACCGCATTTCCCCGCGCCGGCGCAGCCGTCGGCTCCACCACAGGGCTATTCCCCGTCCCCGACCCCCTCCTCCCCTGCGCCGAACTGGCAGGGCGTCAACACGCCGTCCCCGCAGCCGTTCGTCAACACACCGCAACCGACGTGGCAGTCCCACCCCTCGACACCCCCGCAACCGTCACAACCGAGCGGCCCCACCTGGTCCGGCCCGAACTCGTACGCGCCGCCGCCGAAGTCGGGTGGCACCAAGGTGTGGATTCCCGTGGTGGCCGTGCTCGTGCTGATCGTTATGGGCGTCGGCGGGTGGGCGATCTGGAACGCGAATCAGCGGACCGAGGTCCCCCCGTTCACACCGCCGACGCCACCGGCCGCCGTCACGACCACCACCCCGCCGACTACCCCGGCCGAGGCACTGCCGAACCCGACATCCCCGCCCACCGGCGGCGAACCGTCGTGGGATTCGTTGGCGGAGAACTGCCACGACGGTTCCATGCGGGCCTGCGACAGTCTCTACGACCGCACCATCACCGCGACGTTGCCGTCCGCGCCGGACTACAACGAGTACGGCGCGTCGTGCGGGGGGCGCCTGCCGGGCACCGAGAACTACTGCCTCGACGAGTACCCTGACCATCCATGACCGAACCGCGCCTGAGGATCGACGTACTCGGGCCGGTTCGCGTGCGGGTCGACGACACAGAACTACCGCTCGGCGGCCCCCGCCCCCGAGCGGTGTTCGCGCGGTTGGCGATCCAGCCGAACCGGGTGGTGTCCACGGAGACCCTCGCGATGGGGACGTGGAACAACGACCCGCCGTCGGACGCGCGCGCCAACCTGCAGGTGTTCGTGCACAACCTGCGCAAGTCGCTGCGCTCGGCGGGTCTCGACGCGCGTTCGGTGCTCGCCACCGCCGCCCCCGGCTACCGCCTCGTGATCCCCGACGACGCCAGCGACCTCGGCCGCTTCAACGCGCACAAACGTCGCGGCCTCGCCTGCTCCGCCGACCACCGGTTCGCCGAGGCCGCAGCCGAATTCAGTGCCGCCCTGGCCGAGTTCAGCGGCCCGGTGCTCGACGACCTACGCGGCCTCGAGTTCGCCGAGTTGTTCGCCACTGCACTGCAGGAGGAGCACCTGACGGTGCTCACCTGCCGCGCCGAGGCCGAGATCGCGAGCGGCCGCGCCGCGACCGTCGTCCCGGACCTGATGGCCGCCGCCGCGCAGCACCCACTGCGGGAACCGTTGTGGATGCAACTGATCACGGCGCTCTACCTCAACGGCCAGCAGGCCGACGCGTTGGCTGCGTGCCGCCGGGTGCGGGAGTCCCTCGCCGATGAACTCGGCGTCGACCCCGGCAAGGAGTTGCAAGATCTCGAGCAGCGGATCCTGCGCCAGGAACCGCTGACTGTCGCCGAATCCGGTTGGGCAACAGCGGCACGCGCGATGACGATCATCGACGAGCGGGCCACCCGACGCGCCGCGGTGCTGCGCGACGACCTCACCGGCCAGGCCTACCGACTGGGTCCGGGCACCAGCATCGGGCGCCTGCCCGACAACGATATCGTCCTCGCCCACCCGAAGGTCAGCCGCCACCACGCGGTGATCGTCGACACCGGACGTGGCTTCGTGATCCGGGATCTGGCATCGTCCAACGGCGTCTTCGTGCGCGACGAACGCGTGGTGGATCACGCCGAGATCGTCGACGGCGATTCGATCCGGATCGGCGCCACCGCGTTGACCCTCGTCGTCGAGTCCGACTGAGCGCGCACCCCGGTGCCGTTCGCCGATTTCGTAGAATGACGGGAACCGAATTCGCACAGGAGGCTGCATGACGCGCGACGCGGTGGCGGCGCGGTCGCGCCATGGCCTCGTCGCGGGGGTGCTGCGCCGCCGCATCACGCAGGGTGAGTACCCCGTCGGCGCGTCGTTGCCGAGCGAGAGCAGGCTGTGCGCGGAGTTCGAGGTCTCCCGCGGGCCGGTTCGGCAGGCCCTTGCGACGCTGCGCAACGAGGGATTGATCGAGTTGTCGCAGGGCAAGCCGGCCATTGTCCGCAGCCGCGATGCCCGCCAGACCCTCGACACGTTCACCCCGTTCTCGCAGTGGGCGCGCCGGTCCGGCCGGGTCGCGGGGAGCCGAACCCTCGAGATCGCCCGGCGCCGGGCCCGCGAGGACGCGGCCATCGCGCTGAAACTCGACCCGCACGACCTCGTCGTGGAGGTGCTGCGGGTGCGCCTGCTCGACGGCGAGCCGACGATGCTCGAGCGGAGCACGTTCGTCGACAAGGTCGGCTCGCTTTTGTTCGACTTCGCCCTCGATGCCGGGTCGATCACCGACTTCCTCACCTCCCGGGGGGTGCGCTTCGAGCAGATGGAACACGTCCTCGACGCCGTAGCCGCCGACGGGGTGGGGGG
>DATDBL010000274.1:0-9350 GCA_036524855.1 Aldersonia sp.
GCTGCCGTTCACGGGTGAAGTAGCAGATCGGTCCCGGTACGGCGTCACACAACAGGCGAGCGCGTCTGTTCACGCGAGGGCGACGAGTGCGCGCGGGGTCCAATCGGGCCATCGGATAGCGCCGACCGGGACTCCGGCGACGAACTTGGCGACGATGGTCGGTGTGCCGGCCGCGGTGTCGTAGACCGTCGCCTGATCCGTCCGAGAAATTGCGACCGCAACCAGCGGCCACAAACGTTGGTATCGAGCGCGAATCTTGGCCTCGGGAACCGAATGTCCGCCTGCACCGGCACGGCGTGCGACACGCAGAACCGCCAACGATTCGGGTACGAGGATGGCGTGCAGGACCACCGCGAATCCGGCGTGCTGGGCTCGGGCGATGAGGTCGAGCTTGGATCCGTGGGAGAACACGGTTTCGGCGATGAACTGCCGTCCGTCGTCGATGAGCTTGTCGCGTGTCGCGGCCGCGATACGGGCGGCTTCGTACGATTTCTGTTCGGCCTGGCCGGGCCAGCGTTGCTGCGCGATCACGTCTGCGTTGACGAACACGCTCCGTGGTAGCAGCGGTGCGAGGGTCTGCTCAACGAACGTGGACTTTCCCGCCCCGTTCGGGCCGACGACGAGGTCGAGGCGGGTCATTCGTTGTCGAGCACATGAGTGCTGCCGTCGGGGCGGAACTCGACAATCCGCCCCTCGTCGTCGAGGACGACTGTCGTGACGCCGCGGGCTGCGAGCACGCTCAGATAGTCGGCGTTGGCGAGGCTTTCCGAGATCCTAGCGTCGATCTCGGCGTTGAACACGCGCCCTTCGGCTTCGGTCAGATCCGTAATTGGGCGAGCACCGATCAGCGCCTCGCGCACGCGTTGTAGCGCCGCGGTCTCGTGAGCGGTCATCGCGCGCCCGATCCGAGCCCAATGCTCGAGCTGTTGCCGCCCGGTGCGGTTCTGCCGGCGGCCTTCGGCAATCGCACTCTCCACGAGCTCGGCGTCGAAACGTGTCACCTTGTCCGCAGATCGGCTCACGGCTACTCCCGGTGTTGCAGCTTGCTACCAATCGTAGCATCTAACTACGACAGCTGGGCGCAGTAGCGTGCGACCGCTCACCGCCACCTATTCAGCGACGGTTTCACCGAGCATGGCATCACCGCGGCGCGGAGCCGGTTGGCGACGGTCTCGACGGATGAGCCGCGAATTCCGCTGCGCCATCACACCGTGGACAAGAACCTGCATTTGGGACAGAATCCGCAGTCTTCGGACGAGTCTGCGATGCGGACTCATCACTGCTGTCGGCCCAACCGCCCGACACGGAGACAGGAAGGGGCTGAAGTGACGACATTTGTCTTGATCCACGGCGCGGGCGACGTCGGGTGGTACTGGCATCTGGTACAGGCCGAACTGCGTGCCCGGGGCCATGAGGCGATCGCGCCGGATCTTCCGTGCGACGACGACGCGGCCGGCCTGGCCGAGTACGCCGACGCCGTCGTCGGCGGGATCGGCGACCGCACGGATCTGGTCGTCGTCGCGCAGTCGTTCGGTGGGTTCACCGCGCCGCTGGTGTGCGAGCGGGTGCCGGTGAAGCTGCTCGTGCTGGTCGCGCCCATGATCCCTGAGCGGGGAGAGGCGCCGGCCGACTACTGGGCCAACACGGGATACCAGGGGTCGCAGGGCGGCGGCGACACGATCGCCCTGTTCTACCAGGACGTTCCGCCGGATCTGGCCGCCGAGGCCCTGCGACGTGGCCGCGCCCAGTCCGAGACGCGCATGAGCGAGCCGTCGCCGCTGCGGGCCTGGCCCGACGTCCCCACCCGGGTCCTGATCTGCCGCGACGACCGCCTGTTTCCCGTTGGATACCTGCGCCGCGTCGCCCAGGAACGCCTCGGTATCACCCCCGACGAGATCGCCGGCGGGCACACCCCGGCGCTGAGCCGCCCGCGCGAGTTGGTCGAGCGTCTGGAGGCCTACGCCGCCGGGAGGTGAGCGCCCGCGCGAGGGACACGTCGGCGTCCAGCGTGTAGGTCTACGACCGGTCTACTTTGAACTCCATGATCAGCAGCGGTCGCCAGGCTCGCGAGGCGGATGCCGACGAGCGCACACCCGCCTGGCTGAAGGTGCCCCCTGTCGTGTCCGACATTGTTGTGGCAGCCGTCACCGGACTGGTCGCCGTTCTGCCGGCCACCGTCGGTCCGCAGCCGATGAGGTTCGCCTACACCGCCGCGTTGTTCGCGTTGCTGGCCGCCGGATGTGTCGCCCTGGTGTTTCGGCGCCGGTACCCGTGGGTGGTGTGGGGCGTGACCATCGTGCTCGGGTTGATGGCGATGGTGATCAGCGGCGGACCGACGCCGATGTCTGTGCCGGCGATCGTCGCGCTCTACACCGTCAGTTCCCAGACTCCGATGCGTGAGGCCATCGCGGCGACTCTGGTTTCGATCCTGATTCCGACCGCATTCATTCTCCTGAGTCCGCATCAACTCGTGACCGCGGTGGCCTACGGCGTCGTCGTCTGGAATGTCGTGGCGCTATTGGCGGGCACCGTCGTGCGGACTCAACGTGGCATCGTCGAGGCGGCGAACGAGCGAGCGCGACTGGCCGAGGCGACGCGCGAGGAAGAGGCACAGCTCCGCGTTGCCGAGGATCGCATACGAATCGCGCGCGAACTGCACGACGTGGTCGCCCACCATGTCTCGGCGATCAACGTCCAGGCCGGCGTCGCCGGAGTCCTCATCCGATCCGATCCCGACGCTGCCGCCGAAGCCCTCGCACACGTGCGCAGGGCCAGCCAGGAGATCCTGCGGGAGATGCCCGCGATGTTGGGTGTGCTGCGCACCACGGAGGATCGGATGGCGATCGAACCGTCCCCTCGGCTCGCGGACCTCGAGCGACTGATCTCCCGGTCTCGTGCCACCGGCCTCGACGTCGTGCTGACGATCACCGGTACGCCCCAGGAGTTTTCGTCGGCCGCGGAACTGACCGCGTACCGCGTCGTGCAGGAGAGCCTGACCAACGCCGGCAAACACGGAATCGGGACGGTCGAGGTGGGCATCGACCAGAACCCCGAATGGTTGACCGTGACCGTCGGCAATCGACTGCGGCCCTCCGCCACCATCGACGAGACGCACGCCCGTTACGGCTTGCAGGGGATGCACGAGCGCGTGTCGGCCGTCGGCGGGCAACTGTCGGTTGGTATCGAGCACGGAAAGTGGTTGGTGCGTGCGCGGATTCCCGCGCAGCCGGGAGAGGGACTGCGGCCATGACCGTCCGGGTGCTCGTCGCCGACGATCAGGCCCTGATTCGCGCCGGCTTCGCGACGCTGATCTCCACCGCGTCCGACCTGGAAGTGGTAGGTCAGGCAGTCGACGGCTCGGACGCGATACAGCAGGCTCTCGCAACGCATCCCGACGTCGTGCTGATGGACATCAGAATGCCGGGCACCGACGGTCTGACGGCAACCGAGTCGATCGTGAACACACCCGAACTCGCCGACACGAAAGTGTTGGTTCTCACCACGTTCGAAACCGACGACTATGTCGTCGAAGCAATCCGCGCCGGGGCCAGTGGATTCCTCGGGAAGGGTGTGGAGCCCGACGAGTTGCTGGCCGCGATCAGGGTGGTGGCGGCGGGGGAGTCGTTGCTGTCGCCAAGGGCGACCAGGGCCCTCATCGACAGATTTCTTTCGCGCCCCAGTCGCGGCGATCTCAATCCCGCGGCCCTCGACGAGTTGACCGATCGCGAACGCGAGGTCGTCACGCTGGTCGGCTACGGGTTGAGCAACGACGAGATCGCGCAACGACTGTTTCTGTCGCCGCTCACGGTGAAGACGCACGTGAGCCGCGCCATGTCCAAACTCGATGCCCGCGACCGGGCCCAGCTGGTCGTGCAGGCCTACCAGTCCGGGTTGGTACGGCCCGGGGAGTCGGTCGACGGTTGATCTGCGTACTCCAATTGGAGTAGGCGCAACCGACAACCGACGGACGATGCGGGCTCGACGTCGGCCGGGAGATCCTTTCATCAACAAATGGAAGGAGTCTCGACGTGATCGAGCTGCAGGATCTGACCAAACGGTACGGCGACAAGCTGGCGGTCGACGGCGTCACCGCCACCATCGCACCCGGCGTCGTCACGGGATTCCTGGGGCCCAACGGTGCTGGTAAGTCCACGACGATGCGCATGATTCTGGGGCTGGATCGCCCGACCTCGGGAATGGCACTCGTCAACGGACACCGCTACTGCGAGTCCGAGGTGCCGCTGGCCGAGGTCGGCGCGCTCCTCGACGCCAAGGCCGTCGACAAGGGACGCAGCGCACGCAATCACCTCCTCGCGCTGGGTGCCACCGTCGGCATCGGCGCACGGCGGGTCGACGAAGTGCTCGACATGGTCGGCCTGACCGAAGTCGCACACAAGTCCGCCAGCTCGTTTTCCCTGGGCATGGGACAGCGGCTCGGCATCGCGACCGCACTACTCGGCGATCCGTCGATCCTGATCCTCGACGAGCCCGTCAACGGCCTCGACGTCGACGGCATCCAGTGGATTCGCGCGTTGCTCACCCGACTCGCCGACGAGGGCCGCACCGTGCTGCTGTCCTCACACCTGATGAGCGAGATGCAGATGGTCGCCGATCACCTGCTCATCATCGGGCAGGGACGCATCCTCGCCGACACGTCGATAACCGAGTTCATCACGCGGTCCTCCGGCGACACGGTGGTGGTGGCATCGCCGGACGCGTCCGCGCTCAGCGACGCACTTCGCCGTGCCGGCACGGTCACCCTCACTTCGCGGGAGGCGGGACGCTTCGAAGTCCGCGGCATGACGGGTGTCGAGATCGGGGATGTCGCCGCCGCTCACGGACTACGCCTGCACGAACTCACACCGGTGAAATCCTCGCTGGAATCCGCGTACTTCAAGCTCACCCGCGACAGCGTCGAATACACCGGCAATCTGTCCGATTCGTCCCGAAGGGCCGCATGATGACCACCACTCTCGCCACCCCCACATCGACAGGTGCACGTCCCTCCGTCGAGACCGACCGCCAGACGTTCGGCCGTGCGGTCAGATCCGAGTGGACCAAGATGTCGACGCTGCGCAGCACCTGGATCGGCATGGCCGCCACCATTCTCATCCTGACCGGATTCGGTGTCCTGGCCGCCGCCATGAGCTCTGACGCGACCGAGGCGGCTGCCGGCGGCCCCTCCTTCGACATGGGCACCGACCCGCTGGCGACGGTGCTGACCGGCGCCACCCTCGCGATGCTCTTGGTCGGTGTGCTCGGCTGCCTGGCCGGCGCCCGCGAGTACGGCTCGCGCATGATGACGGTGACCGTGGCCGCGGTACCGCGCCGCTGGCAGATCGTTGGCTCCAAGGCGCTCGTGTTGGCGGCGACCGTTCTGCCGACGACATTGCTCGGCGTGTTCGGCGCCTACTGGGCCGGAATGGTGGTGCTGTCCGCCAACGGATCGGCCACCGTCGGCCTGAGCGTCAGCACGCTCGAGACGCTGTTGGGCATGGCCGGGTACCTCACCGCTGTCGCGTTGATCGGCCTCGGCCTGGGCGTCATGCTGCGCAGTGCGGCGGCGAGCATCGGCGTTCTCGCCGCCCTGTTGCTGGTGGTCCCGGCCGTCGCGTCAGGCATCCTGCCCGACAGTTGGGACGCGGTGCTCCGCTTCCTGCCCTCCAATGCCGCGGCGTCGTTCACCGCGATCACGTCGACCGCGACCGACGTGCTCGGCTCCGGCGCAGGCGTCGCCGTCGTCATCGCGTGGGTCGCGGCGGCCCTGGCCGCAGCCGTCTGGACGATCACCCGCCGCGACGTGTGAGGTAGCCGTTCCGCGGCAACGGCACCGACGACGTGCGTCGTCGGTGCCTTCGCGTGTGCGCCGACGGGTCTACGCTCGAGAACTTGGCGGCACGATGTCGAGAATCGCCGCCCGGCTCCGCTCACCAAGTGAAGGGCCTCGACAGGCGGGGCTCACGACACCAGGAGATCACGATGCCGAAGTACCTGCTCCTCAAGCACTACCGAGGCGGCCCTGCGGCGCACCGTCCCGTTCCTCCGATGGACCAGTGGGCGCCCGAGGACGTCGAGGCGCACATCGCGTTCATGCGCCACGTCGGCGAACTGCTGCGGGAGAACGGCGAGTACATCGACGCCCAGGCACTCACACCGACGCAGACCTGGGTGCGCTACGGCGGCCCGGACGCCGCGCCCGTCACCACGGACGGTCCGCATCCCGAGACCGCGGACCTGGTCGCCGGCTGGTACATGATCGACGTCGGTTCCTATGAGCGCGCCGTCGAAGTGGCGGCCTACGTCTCGTCGGAGCCCGGGCCCGGCGGCACACCGCTCTACGAGTGGATCGACGTGCGGGAGGTCATGTCCGAGGCACCGGGGCAGGAGTGACGGTGACCGAGGCACTGGACGAGGGCGCGCTGCGCGCCCTCGTCCCACGGGTCCTCGCCGGTCTGGTGCGCCGCGGCGAGGACTTCGACGCCGCGGAGGACGCGCTGCAGGAGGCGCTGCTCGAGGCCCTGCGCGTGTGGCCCGAGAACCCGCCGCGCGACCCGCGCGCGTGGCTGACCGCGGTCGCGACGCGGCGGCTCATCGACGGCTACCGCAGCGAGGCCGCGCGAATCCGCCGCGAGGAGACGACGTACGCGCAGCCGGTGCCTGTCGCCGTGGAGCAGGGCGACGACACCCTGTTCCTGCTGTTCTGCTGCGCCCACCCCGATCTCGCACCCGCATCCCAGGTGGCTTTGACCCTGCGTGCCGTCGGCGGACTCACCACCCGCGAGATCGCCGACGCCTTCTACGTCCCCGAGGCGACGATGGCGCAGCGGATCAGCCGCGCCAAACGCACCCTGCGCGGGCGCCGCCTCGACCGGCCCGGCGACCTCGCGGTCGTGTTGCGGGTGCTCTACCTCGTCTACACCGCTGGGCACACGGACCGGGTGGACCTGGCGGGCGAGGCGATCCGGCTCGCCCGCCAACTCACCCTCGCCACGGACGAACCCGAGGCCCGGGGGCTGCTCGCGCTCATGCTGCTCAACCACGCGCGGCTGCCGGCACGGCTCGACGCCGAGGGCCGCATCGTCACCCTCGACCGGCAGGACCGCAGCGTGTGGGACACCCGCCAGATCGCCGAGGGGGTGCGCGTGCTGCAGTCGGCGCTGGCCGAACAGCGGCCGGGCCGCTACCAGATCGAGGCCGCGATCTCCGCCCTGCACGACGACGCCGCCAGTGCCGCGGAGACCGACTGGCCGCAGATCCTGGCCTGGTACGACGACCTGGTCGGCCTCAGCAAGAACCCGGTGCACCAGGATCCCGCCGCGGTGCTCGGCCGCGCCGTCGCGGTCGGTCACGTCCTCGGCGGCGCGGCAGGGCTGCGCGAAACGGATCGACTGCGTGAGGTGATGGGCGAGCGGCACCGCTGGCACGCCACACGCGGGTACCTGTACGAACTCGACGGCGACCTGCCCGCCGCCGCTGTGGCCTACGCGGAGGCCGCCCGGTTGGCGACCAACGTCGCAGAGCGCGACCACCTCGTCCGCCAGGCCGCCCGCGCGCGAGCCGCGTCGAAAGCGTTCAGATCATGACCATCCAACGAATGGACCACGTCGGGGTCGTCGTCGACGACCTCGACGCCGTCCTCGCCCGGCTGCGGGCTCACGGCGCGGAACTCGTCGGTGATATCGAGAACTACGAGAACATCTTCCGACTCTGCTACGTCCGCGGGCCCGAGGGAATCATCGTCGAGTTGGCCGAGGAGATCCGCTGACGGCGCGGTTCTACTTGCTAGCCCTGTTCGAGCGGATGTGCCAGGCGTGGACCGACGGGGACGCCGAGGCGTACGGCGCCTGCTTCACCGACGACAGCGACTACGTCTCCTTCGATGGCAGCCGCGCCCAAGGACGGGCGCCGATGGTCGACGCGTACGACAGGCGCTTTCGCGGGGTGCTGGTCGGGAGCGCCCTCGTCGGCGACGTCGAGTCGATCCGTTATCTCAGCGGCGACGTGGCGCTGCTTTCTGGCACCGGCTCAGTGCTGGTCGCGTGGCGCTCGCGCCTACCCAAACGGCGACTGACCCGCAACACCATCGTCGCGGTCCGGACCAGCGAAGGCTGGCGCTTCACCGCCATCCACAACGGCCGGGTCCGCCCGATGCGCATCCCCGAACCAGACTCGTTTCCGGCGCGAGCAGCCCACACGATGGTGCGCGCCTCCCGAGTACTGGGTATCGGCCGGGCGCGAAGCACGCAACCAGCCGCAGGGTAGTGCGCGCTACAAGCCGCCCAGGCACGATGACTCAGTAGTGGATAACTATCCGGGCGTCCCGTCGCGCTCGTTTCTTTCGGCGAGGCTCCGGACGTGCCCGTTGTGCATATCGCCTACCCACTCCCAGCCGGGCTTGGCCGATGGGCCGATGCGCGGGTCATCGGGGGCATGGCCGTCACGCAAGGCATGCACATACGCGCGGTCCTGTTCGATCCGTGTGCGTACCTGATCGGCTCCGCCGACGGACCCATGACCGGGGATGACGACATCGACGTCGTCCGCGACGTCCTCGAGCAGCTGCAGCCCAATGAGGTAGTCGTCAATCGGATTCGCGGCGTTTTCCAGGTCGGGCATCGGAATCAGGACATCAGAGAGCATGTCGCCGGCCACGAGAACCCTTCGTTCCTCGATCAACAGCGCGGCGTGGCCCTGGGCATGCGCCGGATGTGCGATAATCCGGACGTGAGGGCCATCCCAAGGAATCTGCGCGGTTTCGGCAGGCAGACCCGTGATGAGGCCGAACAGGTCCAGCGGTGTCTCCTCGGCGATTTCTGACGGTAACCCCTCGTAGGCGCGGGCCTTCCAGTCCGGGTTCGACAGCAGATCTCGCATATATGCCGCGCAGCGGGCTGTGCCGTAACGGGGCGCTTCGCCGAGCTCGGCGTGCCAGAGCACGTGATCCCAATCGGGATGCGTCGAGAAGCCTGCCACAACGGGCTGGCCCAACTCCCGAAGGTCGTTCGCGAGGCAGGCCATTTCCTCGCCGGTTATCCCGGCGTCGATGAGCAACACACCGGTGAGGCCTTGCACGACAACGGTGTTGTTCTGGAGTAACTCGCTCTGGTGGACCAGCACACCTTCCGCGACCTGCGTCAGCACGGGGGGTTCCTTCCGTTTGTGGTTTGCAACCGCTTGTCGAGACGGTAATGGTTACGGCACGACGGCGAGCGCGTCGATCTCGACCATCACCTCGGGTCGGGAGAAGGCTGACACCTGCAGCACGGTGATGGGGGTGGTGCCCCACACCTCGGCCGCGGCCTGGTAGCCGGCGGTCACGTCGCCGGCTACTTGGAGACAGATGTTGAGCC
>DATDBL010000275.1:0-19100 GCA_036524855.1 Aldersonia sp.
TCTCAAACAAAACGCCAGCCAAAAAATGACTGACAAAAAACGTCGACCCCCATCCTCCACGGGGAGGAGAACACGAACCGACAAACCAAAAAATTTGGCACTGACATTTGTCGACACACTATTGAGTTCTCAAACAACACATGATGAACCGCGGGGCCGAGGCCCGTTCGGCACAACCACTCCATACTACCCTAGCAGTCCGTCCTCAGCAAGTGTTCGCTGCGTCACACTGTTCGGGCTCGAGGGCCCGACGGCGAATCGCTTCGCTTCGGGTCTCCCGGGAGTATCAGGCGCCTGCGTCCAACCTCGTTTCCCTGGCCCTCCGGGCCGGGGTCGGCGTCCGCGTCGCTCTGACTCCGAATAAGCTACGCACGCTCGCGCGCCACGTCAAATCGCCTGGTCAGACAGGGTCCTCTTGATCAACTAGCCGACCCGGCGGACATCGGCGCCGAGGCTCTGCAGGTCCTCCACGAACCGTGGGTACCCCCGGTCGATGTGGAAGACGTCGTGCACCTCGGTGACGCCATCGGCCACCAGGCCGGCGAGCACGAGACCGGCGCCCGCCCGGATGTCCGAGGACCACACCGGGGCGCTCGACAACCGCGGGATCCCTCGCACCACCGCGTGATGACCGTCGGTCCGTGCGTCGGCGCCCAGGCGGATCATCTCCTCCACGAACCGGAACCGGGCCTCGAACACGTTCTCGGTGATCATCGAGGTTCCGTCCGCGATCGATGCGAGCCCGATCGCCATCGGCTGCAGGTCCGTCGGATACCCGGGGTACGGCAGGGTCGAGACGTTCACGGCGCGCGGCCGCTCGCGCTGCACCACACGGAAACCCTCCGTCTCCCGGGTGATCTGCGACCCGGCGGCGACCAGTTTGTCCAGCACCAGCGCTATGTGCTTCGGGTTCGCGCCGACCACCCGGACGTCGCCGAGCGTCAGCGTCGCAGCGATCGCCCAGGTCGCCGCGACGATGCGGTCGCCGATCACGCGGTGCGTGGTGGGCCGGAGCTTCTCCACCCCGCGGATCGTCAGCGTGGTCGTGCCCGCGCCGCTGACCCGCGCGCCCATCTGGACCAGCATGTTGCACAGGTCGACGATCTCGGGTTCGCGGGCGGCGTTGTCGATGACGGTCTCGCCGTCGGCGAGCACCGCCGCCATCAGGATGTTCTCGGTCGCCCCGACCGACGGGAAGTCGAGTCGGATCGGGGCGCCCTGAAGTTCGTCGGCGCGCGCGACGACGCAGCCGTGCTCGATCTCGCTGTGTGCGCCGAGCAGGCGCAGGCCGGACTGGTGCATGTCCAGCGGGCGCGACCCGATCGCGTCGCCGCCGGGCAGGGCGACCACCGCGCGCTTGCACCGCGCGACCAGCGGCCCGAGCACACAGACCGAGGCACGAAACTGCCGCACCGCAGCGAAATCCGCGTGGTACTTGGGCTCGGCGGGCGTGGTGATCTGCGCGACGTCGTGGTCGAGGGCCACCTCGCAGCCCAGCCCGCGCAGTACCTCGGCCATCAAGGGCACGTCGAGAATGTCCGGGCAGTTGGTGATCGTGCTGGTGCCCTCCGCGAGCAGTGCGGCGGCCATGAGCTTGAGGACGCTGTTCTTCGCACCACCCACGTGCACTTCGCCGGAGAGGGTGCCACCACCGGTCACTAGGAAGCGCTCGCTCACGCCGACCAGCCTAGCCAGGCCGAGCGCCCTCAGGTAATCGGACGGTACGGTTGCGCAATGGCCGTGCACCTGACTCGGATCTACACCCGAACCGGCGACGACGGGACGACGGGACTCAGCGATTTCTCCCGGGTTTCGAAGAACGATCCGCGGCTGGTCGCCTACGCGGACTGCGACGAGGCGAACGCCGCGATCGGCGCGGCACTGGCCCTCGGCGACGCGGTCGACCGTGTCCGCGCCGTACTGCGCCAGGTGCAGAACGACCTGTTCGACGCCGGCGCCGACCTGTCCACGCCGGTCGTCGCCGAACCCAAGCATCCCCCGCTGCGGGTCGGCGAGGCCTACGTCACCCGGCTCGAGGGCTGGTGCGACGAGTTCAATGCCGATCTACCGGCGCTGAACTCGTTCATCCTGCCGGGCGGCACGCCGCTCGCGGCGCTGCTGCACGTCGCGCGGACGGTGACCCGCCGCGCCGAGCGCTCGGCATGGTCGGCGGTCGAAGCGCATCCGGACGACACCAGCGTGCTGCCGGCCAAATACCTCAACCGGCTCTCGGACCTGCTGTTCATCCTGTCGCGGCACGCCAACCCGGACGGTGACGTGCTGTGGCGTCCCGGCGCCGGAGGTGAATGACTACCTGCGCCGCCCCCGTAGCGACCGGCGCGACGGCCGCGACTCCACCCACGACGAGAACGCCGTCACCGCGCCGCGGTCGAGCGCGAATTCGTAGTCACGATGGCCGTCGTGGACGCCGACGATCCTGGTCTCCTCTGTCGTGATGTCCTGCTCGGACGGGTCGGGGCCGCGCCGGTTCCGGATCGCGACCGACAACCGGTCGATCCGCACGTCCGGCCCCAGCCGCAGGCTGGTGAGCTTGAAGAAGACCAGCTCGTCCTCGCGATAGCGGACGAGACCGTGCCGCCAGCCCTGCCCCGGCGCAGCGGGCAGGCGCCGCACGAGCGCGGCGGTACCACCGCGGCGAAGCATGGCGACCCGGTACAGCGCGACAAAAACGAGCGCGGCGAGCAGCACCGCCAGAACGACCAACACGATCGTTCCGGCCTGCACTGCTCGCCAGTCCCGTCGCCGCGTCAGACCGTGCGGCCGAGGGCGCGCAGCCTCGCTCGGCCGCGCGCGGCGACCTGTTCGTCTTCCGATGCCGCATCCCGCTCGGCCTGTTGCTCGTCGATCTCGTCGGCGGGAATCGCATCCTCGGCGAGGATCACGACACCGTCGGAGTTCACCGACAGGAAGCCACCGTCGACCGCGTAGTTCAGCTCGCCGGAGTCGACGGTGTCGATGCGCACCGAGCCGTCGGCAACCAGTTCCGCCATCAGTGGGATGTGATGCGGCAGAATGCCGATCTCCCCGTCGACGGTCCGGGCGAAGACGAACGTCGCCTGCCCCGACCACACCTTGCGGTCGACGGCCACGATGTCGACTGCCATCTCGGCCACGTCACACGCCCTTTCTGAAGCTCAGTCCTTCTGAATATCAGTCTTTGCGAAGCTCAGTCGCTTGTCTCGTTCTAGAACTTCACGCCGAGGCTGTCGGCCTTCTTCGCCAGGTCGTCGAGCCCACCGATCAGGAAGAACGCCTGCTCGGGCAGGTGATCGAAGTCGCCCTTGGTCAGCTTGTCGAAGGCCTCGATGGTCTCCTTCAGCGGCACGTTCGAACCGGGCTGACCGGTGAACTGCTCGGCGGCCATCATGTTCTGCGACAGGAAGCGCTCGATCCGTCGCGCCCGGTTGACCAGCTGCTTGTCCTCTTCGGAGAGCTCGTCGATGCCGAGAATCGCGATGATGTCCTGCAGGTCCTGGTAGCGCTGCAGAATGCGGATCACCTCCTGCGACACCCGGTAGTGCTCCTCGCCGACGATCGCGGGATCGAGGATCGTCGACGACGACGCGAGCGGGTCCACCGCGGGGAAGATGCCCTTCGAAAAGACCGCACGGGAGAGCTCGGTGGTCGCGTCGAGGTGGGCGAAGGTGGTCGCCGGCGCGGGGTCGGTGTAGTCGTCCGCGGGCACGTAGATCGCCTGCATCGAGGTGATCGAGCGGCCCTTCGTCGAGGTGATGCGCTCCTGCAACTCACCCATCTCGTCGGCCAGCGTCGGCTGGTAACCGACGGCGGACGGCATGCGGCCGAGCAGGGTCGACACCTCGGAACCTGCCTGGGTGAACCGGAAGATGTTGTCGATGAAGAGCAGCACGTCCTGGTTCTGCTCGTCGCGGAAGTACTCGGCCATAGTGAGCGCCGACAGTGCCACCCGCATGCGGGTGCCCGGCGGTTCGTCCATCTGACCGAACACCAGCGCGGTGTCCTTGAGCACGTTCGCGTCGGCGAGCTCGACCCAGAGGTCGTTGCCCTCGCGGGTGCGCTCGCCGACGCCGGCGAACACCGACGTACCACCGAAGTTGCGGGCGATACGGTTGATCATCTCCTGGATGAGCACCGTCTTGCCGACGCCGGCGCCGCCGAACAGGCCGATCTTGCCGCCCCGCACGTACGGGGTGAGCAGGTCGACGACCTTCAGGCCGGTCTCCAGCATCTCGGTGCGGCCCTCGAGCTGGTCGAACGCCGGTGGGTTGCGGTGGATCGACCACCTCTCGAAGTCGTCGCCGTAGCCCGGCTCGTCGAGGCAGTACCCGAGCGCGTTGAACACGTGGCCCTTGACGCCGTCACCGACCGGCACGGAGATCGACGCGCCGGTGTCGGTGACCGGCACGCCGCGAACCAGGCCGTCCGTGGGCTGCATCGAGACGGTGCGCACCAGGTTGTCGCCGAGGTGCTGCGCGACCTCGAGGGTCAGGGTTTTCGCCATCTCCGGGAAGGTGATCTCGGCGTGCAGCGCGTTGAACAGTTCGGGAATCGAATCGCGCGGAAACTCCACGTCGACGACCGGCCCGGTCACCCGGACCACGCGACCGGACACCGCGGTGGATTCGTCGTTGGCAGCGGTTGCGGGGGCAGTCATCTAATCGTCACTTCCTGTCGCGGCCAGCGCATCGACGCCGCCGACGATTTCACTGATTTCCTGGGTGATCTGAGCCTGACGCGCGCGGTTGGCTTCCAGCGTGAGGCCCTTGATGAGTTCGTCGGCGTTGTCGGTCGCCGCCTTCATCGCGCGACGGCGGGCCGCCGACTCCGACGCCGCCGAATCCAGCAGCGCCGCGTACACGCGGGTCGCCAGGTACCGCGGCAGCAGCGCGCGGAAGAGGGCCTCGGGTTCCGGCTCGAACTCGAACGAGACGCCCTCTTCCTCGGTCTCCTCGACCAGCACCTCCATCGGCGCGATCCGCCGGGCCACCGCCGACTGGGTGAGCATCGACTTGAACTCGGTGAACACGATGTGCACCTCGTCCACCCCGTGCTCCTTGCCCGGATAGTCGGCGTCGTCGGCGTTGGTGCCGACGACGAAATCGTGCACCAGGGCGTCGGCGATCTCGACGGCGTTCTGGTAGGTCGGCTGCTCGGACAAGTTGGTCCACGAGTTCGCCACATCGCGGCCTCGGAAGTTGTAATACGCGAGCGCCTTTCGCCCGACCGCGTAGACGATGGGCTCCTTGCCCTCGCTGCGGAGCAGGGCGAAGAGCTCCTCGCCGGTGCGCAACACGTTGGCGTTGTAACCACCGCACAACCCGCGGTCGGACGAAATCACCAGCACGCCCGCCCGCTTCGGGTCCGCACGCTCGACGAGGAGCGGGTGGTCGAGGTCGCTCTCGCCCGCCAGCGCGCTCAGCACGTTTGTCATCTCGTTCGAGTACGGCCGCGCCGCCTGGACCCGAGCCTGCGCCTTCGAGATGCGCGACGTGGCGATCATCTCCTGAGCCTTGGTGATCTTCTTGATTGCGCTGGCGGATTTGATCCGTCGGCGCAATACGCGTAGCTGTGCAGCCATCTACCGTCGCACCCCTACTTTGCCGGCTTGGGCCGGTACACCTTGACCGACTCGGTCTCGGCTTCGCCCTCGAGCGGTGCGGCCTGCGGCTCGTTCACCGGCCCCGGACCGTGGGTGTCGAAGCCGCGCTTGAAGTCCGCGACCGCCTGGTCGAGGGCGTCCGAGACGTCGTCGGAGAGCGCCTTCGACTCCCGGATCGAGGTGAGGACGTTCGCGTGCCGGGCGCGGAGGTGGTCGAGGAAGTCACGCTCGAACCGCTGCACGTCGTGCTCGGCGACGTCGTCGAGGTGCCCGCGCGTGCCGAGGAAGATGGCGACGACCTGCTCCTCGACCGGGTACGGACTGTACTGCGGCTGCTTGAGCAGTTCGACCAAACGCGCGCCGCGGTCCAGCTGGGCCTTCGAGGTCGCGTCGAGATCGGAGGCGAAGGCCGCGAAGGCCTCGAGCTCGCGGTACTGCGACAGCTCGAGGCGCAGCGACCCCGCGACCGTCTTCATCGCCTTGATCTGCGCGGCACCACCGACACGGGACACCGAGACGCCGACGTTGATCGCCGGGCGCACACCCTGGTTGAACAGGTCGGTCTCCAGGAAGCACTGTCCGTCGGTGATGGAGATGACGTTGGTGGGGATGTAGGCCGAGATGTCGTTGGCCTTGGTCTCGATGATCGGCAGGCCGGTCATGGAGCCGGCGCCGAGCTCGTCGGAGAGCTTCGCACAGCGCTCGAGCAGGCGCGAGTGCAGGTAGAATACGTCGCCCGGGTATGCCTCGCGGCCCGGCGGGCGGCGCAGCAGCAGCGAGATCGCGCGGTAGGCCTCGGCCTGCTTGGTCAGGTCGTCGAACACGATCAGGACGTGCTTGCCCTGGTACATCCAGTGCTGCCCGATGGCCGAGCCGGTGTAGGGTGCCAGCCATTTGAAGCCGGCGGAGTCGGAAGCGGGTGCCGCGACGATGGTGGTGTACTCCAGCGCGCCGCGGTCCTCGAGCACCTGACGGACACCGGCGATGGTCGAGCCCTTCTGGCCGATCGCGACGTACACACAGCGGACCTGCTGCTTCGGGTCGCCGGTCGCCCAGGCCTGCTTCTGGTTCAGGATGGTGTCGACGCAGACGGCGGTCTTGCCCGTCTTGCGGTCACCGATGATCAGCTGGCGCTGGCCGCGGCCGATCGGCGTCATCGCGTCGACGGCCTTCATGCCGGTCTGCAGCGGCTCGCTCACGCCCTGGCGCTGCACGACGGAGGGGGCCTGCAGTTCGAGCGCGCGGCGCTCCTCCGCCTTGATCTCGCCGAGGCCGTCGAGCGGGGCGCCGAGCGGATCGACGACGCGACCGAGGAACTCGTCGCCGACGGGCGCGGAGAGCACCTCGCCGGTTCGCTTGACCTGCTGACCTTCCTCGATCTGGTCGTACTGGCCGAGGATGACGGCGCCGATGCTGCCCTCGTCGAGGTTGAGTGCGACGCCGAGGATTCCGCCCGCGAACTCGAGCAGTTCCTGCGTCATCGCCGACGGCAGCCCCTCGACGTGGGCGATGCCGTCACCGGTGTCGGAGACGATGCCGATCTCTTCGCGCTCGGTCTCGGACGAGAACGACTGCACGTACTCGGCGATCGCGCCTTGAATCTCCTCGGATGAGATCGTCAACTCCGCCATGGCTCTCGGTTCCCTGCTTTCGAAATTGGTTTCGGCTCTAGTGTGGTGCCCGGCTACTCGGGCAGGTGGCTCGCGGCCCGCTCGAGCCGGGAGACGACGGTGCCGTCGATGACTTCGTCGCCCACGGTGATCCGCAATCCGCCGACGACGTCGGGATCGACGTCGACCTGCACCGAGATCGTCCGGCCGTAGATCCGGGACAGCACCGCGGCGAGGCGGTCGTGCTGCTCCTCGGACAGCGGTGTGGCAGCGACGACGTGCGCGACGGATTCGCCGCGGCGCTCGGCCGCGAGTTCGGCCAACTCCGGCACGACGTCGACGATGTTGCGGCCGTTGAGCAACCGCACCGTCTGACGCAGCAGGTCGGTGGTGAAGCTGGTGGGCTTGCCACCCAAGACGTTGTCCAGCAGCCCGATTCGGCCCTCCAGGGGCTGTTCGACCTGGCTGATCAGCGACGCGAGGCGCGGATTCGCGTCGAGCGTGCGGCCGAACCGGAACAGTTCGTCCTCGACGTTCTCGATCTGATCGTCGCGTTCGGCGCCGACGAGGATGGCGAGCCTGCCGAGCCGCTCGAAGGCCTCCGCGAGGTCGCGGGTCACCGACCACCTCTGCGCGACCGCGGTCTTCGAGACCTCGACCATCGGCCCGCTGACCTTGCCGGAGAGCAGGTTCTCGACCATCGCGACCTTGGGAGCGGGGTCGTCCGAGCGGGCGGCGAGGTACTTGCGCAGCACCGGGTGCTGAATGAGCAGGCCCCCGAACGAGGCGAGTTCCGCGGCGAAACCCGAAGTGTCGGACACGTCGCCGATCACCTCGTCGAATCGACGTTGGACCGCCTGCATCGCCTCGCGGCTAGCGGCATGCATTACGACACCCCACTGTTCTGCGCATCCTCACGTTCGCCGGCCATCCCCTCGAGCTCGCCGAGCAGCCGGTTCACCGCATCGGATTTCGCGGCGGGATTGGAAAGCTCTTCGCGGACACGACGATCTGCCTCGGCGACCGCCTCCGCACCGAGTTCCGCCTTGAGCGAGCGGGTGAGCTGCTGTTTCTGCAGGACGATCTGCTCCTGACCCTGCTGCCTGATCCGCTCCACCTCGACGTCGGCCTGCTCACGCAGTTGCACGGAGATCCGCTGCGAATCGGCACGCGCATCCTCGCGGATCTTCGCGGACTCGAGTCCGGCCTCCTCGACCGCGGCGGAGTGCTTGCGCTGCGCTTCGGCGAGGTCGGCCTTGGCCTTCTCACTCGCCTCGATCTGAGCGCGAACGGTCTCCTGCTGCTTGGCCATCAGCTTGCGGACGGGCGGCGCGACGTAGCGAAACACCACCCAGAAGACGACGGCCATGCCGATCAGTTCGCCGATCAATACGGCCATGCGTCAGCCCCGTCCGGCTCGGTCGGCAGTGTCACTGCCGAGCACCCGTCGCGCCAGCGTGTCGGCCAGCGGGCCGACCCGCTCACGCAGCTGTGCCGAGACCTGTTCACCCTGCGCCCGCAGCTCGTCCGCCGCCTGCGCCGAGATCCGCTCGGATTCCTCCCGGGCCCGGCCGCGCATCTCGTCGAGCACCGCCTGGCCCTCGGCCCGACCCTCCTCACGGATGGCCGCTGCCTCGGCGCGGGCGCCGGCGAGCTCCTCGGTGTAGGCGGATTGGGCATTACCAAGTTCGCGCGCCGCCTGGTGGTTGTCTTCCGCGGTCTTCTCCAGGAGCTGCTCGCGCTCGCGCAGCACCTTGCTGATCGGGGGCACCACGAACGCCCTGATCACCAGAAACACGACCAGGAAGATCAGCAGCATCACGAAGAACGTCGCGTTGGGGATCAGAAAGTTCGAGGTCTCGGCAACCTCTTCCTCCTGCGCCAACAATGCCGTAACCATGCGCGGAGCTACAGACCGGGGGTGGCGAACACGAACAGCGCCATGAATGCCAGGTTGATGAAGTACGCGGCCTCGACCAGACCGACGGTGATGAAGAACGGGGTGAAGAGTCGGCCCTGCGCCTCGGGCTGGCGGGCCACACCCGCGATCAGCGCGCTACCGGCAATACCGTCACCGATACCGGCACCGATCGCGCCACCGGCCATGATGAGGCCGCCACCGATGAGCGCGCCGGCGGTGACGAGTGCTTCGTTGGGATCCATTCCTTCACTTCCTTTTCGGGGATTGCTCTGTCGAGATTGGTCGTTCGGTCGTCAGTGGTGTTCGTCCTCCAGCTCAGTGGCCTGGCTGAAGTACAGAATCGTCAGCAGCGCGAAGATGAACGCCTGGATCAGGCCGACGAACAGGTCGAACAGCTTCCAGATCGCGTTCGGCGCCCACAGGATGTAGGCCGGGAGCAGCGAGATCAGGGCGATCATGATGCCGCCGGCGAACATGTTGCCGAAGAGCCGCAGCGAGAGCGAGACCGGCTTGGCGATCTCCTCGATGATGTTGACCGGCGCGAGGATCGCGACGTGCCCCTTGACCAGCTTCTTCAGGTGCGTGAACACGCCGCGGCGCCGGGCACCGGTGATGTGGTAGGCGAAGAAGACGAATAGCGCCAGGGCGTACACGAAGTTGACGTCGGAGGCGGGCGGCTTGATCAGGATGACGTCACCGATGGTGATCTCGAAGACCACCAACCAGTTCGCCACGAGGATGAACACGAACAGCGTGATCGCGAGCGGCAGCACGAACGGCGCAATCTTCAGACCCATCGCGCTCTCGATCTGGCCGCGCATCTGGATCGTGATCGCTTCCCAGAACAGCTGGACCCTGTTCGGCACGCCCGAGGTGACCTTGGCGCGCAGGTAGAACGCGAGCGCGAGCACGACGGCGGCGGCCACGAGCGTCGCATAGATGGTGTCGAAGTTGTAGACCATCCCGGCGACGGTGATCTCGCTGTGTTCGCCGACATGGATGTCGCCGGCGGCGAGGACGTTCGTCGTGGCAATGCTGGCGTCGTTCATGACTGCTGACGAAGTCCTTTCACTACGGGCACAGTGGTGTTCAGAACCAGAACCACCTGGAAGATCGCCAACCCGACAAACACCCCAATACCGTCGGGGCGCAGGAGGAAAGCTATCACGAGGGCGATTGCGGTGATGATGAGCAGTCGCGACGCCGACGAGTAGGCCATCCGCTGCTTACTGGGGTGATCTTCGGCCGTCACCCGGGCGACGGCGCGCTGCACAAGTTTGATGTTGAGCAGTCCGAGAAGCATGCCGACGATGATCAGTGCCCCGAGCAGAGGGCGGCCGATGTACAGCGTCGCGGCCAGCGCCAGCACGCCGATAACGGCGACGATGATGGCCGGGCGTTTCAGGCTCAACGGGACCGACGGCATCAGCGGAGCGGGCGCTGGCGTTGCCATTCGGGTCTACCTCAATCCTTTAGGTACGTACGGAACTGCATGACCGACGACAGGATCGCGCCGAGCACGCCGAGGGCCAGCCCGATCAGGATGAACACCGGTGTGGTGTCGAAGGCGTTGTCGGCCCACCATCCCAACACGAGCCCGAGCACCACGAAGCCTACAATGCTGGATCCCATGCCGATCAGCTGCCCGGCTCTCGGCGCTCTGCCCGCCATCGCCGGGTCCTACCGGTCGACCACGAACGCGCGAAAGTCGGTCACGGACAGCTCCAATCGGGTCGAGGCGTGGACCGGCGCGGACACGGTCCGCCGTCGGCACCAACACCCCTGGTCAACGTGGGGCAGGAGAAACGTATCACAGCCCCACGGTGCCGAGATTCGCTGTCCACGACGGAGTGTAGTAGATAACGGCGGGCTGGTCGAATCGAGCGAGATTTGTCACTCGCGTCCCTCCCGCATCGACGGCACGGCGGTCACGACCAGCGCGAACACCAGGCCCCCGGCCAGCAACAACACGACCACGCGCCGGTCGAGCAACGCGGTGCCGACCGCACCGAAGGCGAGCACACCGACCCACAGATAGATCAGCAGCACGACACGCCGGTGCGAATGCCCGATCTGCAGCAACCGGTGGTGAAGGTGCATCTTGTCGGGGCTGAACGGGCTGACCCCGGCGCGGGTGCGGCGCACGATCGCGAGCAGCAGGTCCAGGATCGGCACGAACATCACCGCGCCGACGAGCAGCAGCGGCGATAGCAGGCCGAGGATGTCGCGGGTGCCGTAGGCGTTGAGCGGAATTCGACCCGACGCACTCGTCGAGATCGCAGCGAGCATCAGCCCGATCAGCATCGACCCCGAGTCCCCCATGAAGATCCGGGCCGGTTGGAAGTTGTGTGGCAGGAAGCCGAGGCAGGCGCCGGCGAGTGCGGCGGCCAGCATCGCCGGCGGATAGACGCTGACGTCCCCGCCCTGCTCGTGCAGCAGACCGACCGAGAAGATGCAGATGGCCACCGATGCAATGAGGCCCAGACCCGCGGCGAGGCCGTCGAGGCCGTCGACGAAGTTCATCGCGTTGATCAGCACCACCGCCACGCCGACGGTGACGAGTCCCGCCTGCAGTTGGTCCAGCACGATCGTGCCGCCGCCGATCGGGGCGTAGACGACGAACCAACTCAGCCCCATCACGACCATCACCCCGGCGGCGGTGACCTGGCCGACAAACTTCGTGAGCGCGTCGAGACCCCAGCGGTCGTCGACGATCCCGACCGCCACGATCAACAGGCCCGCCACCAGAGCCGCGGAGATCTCGTTGGTGAATTCGAAGCCGCGTTGCAGCGCCGGCAACTGTCCCGCGAACAGCAGTGCGGCACCCAGTCCGAGATAGATGCCGACCCCACCCATGCGGGGAACCGGAGCCGTGTGCACGTCACGCTCCCGGGGAACGGCGACCGCGCCGAACCACTGCGCGAACAGCCGAACACCGCCCGTCGCAAGAAATGTGATCACCGCCGCGGTGAGCATGACCAGCAGCAACTCGCGGATGGGCACACCCGCGCCCCGTCCGGCCTGGGCGAGTAGCAGATCGACGCCCGTCGCTGGGCCGGTCACGCTGCCGATCCCGTGCCCGCGCGGCGCGCCTCGCCGTGATGGGCGCTGCACATTCGGGCGCTGCGGTTTACGGTGCTGCGCTGTCGGGAGTTGCGCTGTCGGGAGTTGCGCTGTCGGGAGTTGCGGTCTCGGACGCTGCTGGGTCGCAAGTTCATGCGGCGGGGCTGGTCAGCGTGCCGACGTCGATTCCCAGCACCTCGGCGACAGCGTCGGCCGATACCGCGCCCTCGCGCAGGACGCGGGGGGTGCCGCCGGTGAGATCGACGATCGTGGAGGCGACCGCGTGTTCGGCCCGTCCCCCGTCGAGGTAGACGCTGACCAGGTCGCCCAACTGATCGCGGGCCTCTTGCGCTGTCGTCGCCGGCGGCGAACCGGACACGTTCGCGCTCGACACCGCCAACGGCCCGACCGTGCGGAGCAACTCCAGCGCGACCGGGTGCAGCGGCATGCGGAGCATGACCGTGCCGCGCGTGTCGCCGAGGTCCCACGCCAACGACGGGGCCTGCTGCACCACCAGGGACAGCCCACCGGGCCAGAACGCGCGGATGAGTTCGCGGGTCTGCGGCTGCACGGAGAAGACCAGACCGTCGATGGTGTGCCACGAGCCGACCAGGACCGGGACCGGCATGTCGCGCCCGCGCCGCTTCGCGGCCAGCAGCGCGGCGACCGCGGCGCCGTCGAACGCGTTGGCGGCGATCCCATACAGCGTGTCGGTCGGCACCACCGCCAGCCGGCCCGCCTCGAGGGCGTTCTTCGCGGCGGCGAGTCCGGCGGCTCGGGAATCGGGGGCGCCGCAGTCGTAGACGGTGCTCACTCCCCCATCCTCGCATTGCGGCCGGGCGCGGCCGGGCAGCGCCACCCGCGACATGACCCCCGTCGCTTCGCTCGCCCGGACAGACGTCAGCCCAGCGTGCGGCGTGCGACCACGAACCGCGGTCGACCGGCGAGATCGACATGCTCGACGATGTCGGAGAACCCGTCGTCGCGCTCGAAGAGGCCCGCGACCTGCGCGCCGTGCGAATCGTCGTGCTCCACGCCTGCCGCGCCGCTGAGTGCGAGCCAGCGATGTACGTTCGGCACGAGCGCGGAGATCACGTCGAGCCCGTCCGGGCCGCCGAACAGCGCGGCGGGTGGATCGTGCTCGGCGACCTCGCGGTCGAGGTCGGCGCCGTCGGGGATGTAGGGCGGGTTCGCCACGAGCACGTCGACGCGCCCGTCGAGGTCCGTCAGCAGCAGGGGGTCGGTGGCGTCGCCGGCGTGCAGGGTGATCGGCGTGTCGCCCGCGTACTCCTGCCGTTCGGCGTTGCGCCGGGCCCAGTCCAGGGCCAGCGGGTCGAGTTCGACCGCGTGGACCTCCGCGTCCGGGCGCGCGTGCGCGATCGCGAGGGCGAGCGCCCCCGACCCGGTGCAGAGGTCGAGCACGACCGGCGCGTGCCGACATTCCAGGAACGCGAACGCCCACGCGAGCAGCAATTCGGTCTCCGGTCGTGGCACGAACACACCCGGGCCGACCTCGACGTCGATCTCCCCCATCGGCGACAGGCCCGTGATGTACTGCAACGGAATTCGCTTCGCCCGTTGCTCGACCATCTTGCGGTAGGCCTCGAGCAGCGCGGGCTCCACCATCGGGACAAGGCCGAGCCGGGTCCGCTCGACGCCGAGCAGATGGGCGGCCAGATTCTCTGCGTCCGCGCGTGGGCTGGGCACACCCGCCGCGTGCAACACGGCGGTGGCCTCTGTGACGGCGGGCCGCAGCGGTTGTCGGCTCACGCCCTACAGACTGCCACGTGCCCTCTGGATCGACTCAGCGGGCTCACTCCGCCGCCAGGCGTGCCTCGCGGTCGGCCCTGCCCAGCGCGTCGAGCAGCGCGTCGAGGTCCCCGTCGAGGACGGCGTCGAGATTGTGTGCCTTGAAGCCGACCCGATGGTCGGTGATCCGGTTCTCCGGGAAGTTGTAGGTGCGGATGCGCTCCGAACGGTCGACGGTCCGGATCTGGCTGGCCCGCCCGGCCGCGGCCTCCGCGTCGGCCTGCTCCTCGGCGAGCGCCTGCAACCGCGCGGCGAGCACCTGCAGCGCGCGGGACTTGTTCTGCAGCTGCGACCGCTCGTTCTGGCAGGTCACGACGATTCCGGTGGGTAGGTGGGTGATGCGGACCGCGGAGTCGGTGGTGTTCACGCCCTGCCCGCCCTTGCCGGAGGAGCGGTAGACGTCGACGCGCAGGTCGGACTCGTCGATCTGCACCTCTTCGACCTCGTCCGGCTCGGGATAGATGAGCACACCCGCGGCGGAGGTGTGCACCCGGCCCTGCGACTCGGTCACCGGGACGCGCTGCACGCGGTGGACGCCGCCCTCGAACTTGAGCCGCGACCAGACACCAGCTCTCGCCCCGTCGCGACCCTTGATGGAGATCGTCGCATCCTTGTATCCGCCCAGGTCGGAGTCGGTGGCGTCGAGGATCTCGACCTTCCAGCCGCGCCGTTCCGCGTAGCGGACATACATGCGAGCGAGGTCGCTGGCGAACAGGGCCGACTCCTCGCCGCCCTCTCCCGACTTCAGTTCGAGCACGACGTCGTCACCGTCGTGCGGGTCGCGCGGGGCGAGCAGGTCGGTGAGCGTCTGATCCAGCTCGGCGACCTGCGCCTCGAGCTCTGGAACCTCTGCGGCGAACCCCGGGTCTTCGGCGGCGAGTTCGCGGGCGGCGTCGAGATCGTCGCAGGCGGTCTGCAGCTTGGTGTAGACCGCCATGATCGGCGCCAACTCGGCGAACCGCTTCCCGACGCGGCGTGCCTGCCCTGGGTCGCTGTGCAGCGCGGGGTCCGACATCTGCTGTTCGAGTCCGGCGTGCTCGGCGAGGATGTCGTCGATCGCGGAGCCGGAGACTGCCATCGTTGGGTCCAATCGGTGCTGGGTGTGTATCGGGTAAACGGTGCCTTTGGTACAAACGGGCCGACGCCCGGCCTGCAGGAGCGCAGGACGGGCGTCGGCGGGGCAGCTAGGAGCTGGCGGTCTTCTTGCCGGCGCGCTTGCCGTAGCGGGCCTCGAACCGCGCCACGCGCCCACCGGTGTCCAGAATCTTCTGCTTACCCGTGTAGAACGGGTGGCACTGCGAGCAGACCTCGACGTTGATGTGTCCGGACTCCTTGGTGCTGCGAGTCTCGAACGTGTTGCCGCAACCACAGACGACCGTCGTCGCCACGTAGTTCGGGTGAATTCCTGCCTTCATGGTGTCCTCTCACTGTGGTCGCCGGGTCGCCTGGCTCCTCGCCAGACGTGAACCGGAACCGGACTTTCGACCTAGGGAGTATGCCAGAGGACCGCTGGTCCTCACCAATCCGCATACCCGCTCGTCGGCTCTTTCAACGCGGCGGGGTCCCGCGATGTTCCCCCACCGATCCGCGCACGATCGGGTCCGATTCGAGTAGCGCACTACTCGTGTGTGCAGGAGTTCGGATTCATAGGTTCGAAGGCGAGCCGGTTCGCCGGCTCGATGACAACCGAGCCGGACCCCATCAGGAGGAATCGAGTGAACACCCGTGTGGCAGCCGCCGTCTTCGCGCTGCTCGTCTTCACGATCGTCGCGTGCGCGACCTTCGCAGAACCCCGCACCGGTGCACACCCGACTCCCGTCGCGACCACCCCGCAGATCTACACGGTCGGCGTCTCGACCGACCTCGGTTCCGACCCGTTCTTGTACGCCGTCACGATTCTCGGTGCCGCGGCGATCGGGCTGGTGTTCTTCCGGCCTTCCGCCCGCCGACTCTGAGCAGCGCCACGCGGGCCGTCTGGTCGTCGAATCCGGTCGCCGAAATCAGTCGTTGAGCGCGCCCGGAGTCGTCTTCGACACCTGGATCAGGAACTCCAGGTTGTTCTTGGACTTCTTCAAGCGGTCGATCAGCAGGTCGATGGCCTGGTGCGAATCCAGCCCGGACAGCACCCGGCGCAGTTTGTGCAGCACCGCCGCCTCGTCGGCGTTGAGCAGCAGCTCGTCCTTACGGGTGCCGGACGGGTTGACGTCCACCGCCGGGAACACGCGCCGTTCCGCGATCTTGCGGTCGAGCTTGAGTTCCGCGTTACCGGTGCCCTTGAACTCCTCGAAGATGACGGTGTCGCCGGTGGATCCGGTCTCGACCATCGCGGTCGCGATGATGGTGAGCGAACCGCCGTTCTCGATGTTGCGGGCGGCGCCCAGGAACCGCTTCGGTGGGTACAGTGCGGTCGAGTCGACACCACCGGAGAGGATGCGTCCCGACGCCGGCGACGAGTTGTTGTAGGCGCGGCCGAGTCGGGTGATCGAGTCGAGCAGCACGACGACGTCCCGGCCGGATTCCACCAGGCGCTTCGCCCGCTCGATCGCGAGTTCGGCGACCGAGGTGTGGTCGGCCGGCGGCCGGTCGAAGGTCGAGGCGATGACCTCGCCCCTCACCGACCGCTGCATGTCGGTGACCTCTTCGGGTCGCTCGTCGACCAGGACCACCATCAGGTAGCACTCGGCGTTGTTGGTCGCGATCGCGTTGGCGATGTCCTGCAGGATCGTCGTCTTGCCGGCCTTGGGCGGGCTCACGATCAGGGCGCGCTGGCCCTTGCCGATCGGCATGATCAGGTCGATCACGCGTGTGGTCAGCCGGTTCGGCGTCGTTTCCAGCCGCAGCCGCTCGTTCGGATACAGCGGCGTGAGCTTGTTGAACTCGGGGCGCCGCCTGGCGGCCTCGACGTCGCCGCCGTTGACCGTGTCGAGCCGCACAAGCGGGTCGAACTTCTGCCGTTGATTTCCCGGTTCGCTCTCGCGCGCTGCCCGGACGGCGCCCGTGATCGCGTCACCGCGGCGCAGGCCGTTCTTACGGACGAGGTTCATCGAGACGTAGACGTCGTTCGGGCCGGCCAGGTAACCCGACGTGCGGACGAACGCGTAGTTGTCGAGGACATCGAGTATGCCGGCGACCGGCTGCAGGACGTCGTCCTCGCGGATCTCCGGCTCGGCGGTGCCGGTCTCGGGACCACGCTCGCGCCCACGCCGGCGCTCCCGGAAGCGGCGGCCACGGCGCCCGCGGCTCTCGTCATCTTCGCGGTCCGCGCGGTTGTCGCGACCGTCCCGCGGGCCGGTCTGGCCGCGATCGCCCTGGGCGCGTTCGCCCTGGCGCTCGGCTTGGCGCTCACCGACCGGGCCGCGGTCGCGGCGGCGGTCGCCCTGGCCGCGGTCGGCGCCGTTGCGCTCGCCGGCGCGCTCGTCCCGGCGTTCCTCGGAGGTCTGGGTTGTTTCCCGCATTTCCCGCGTCTCGCGGGGCTGGGTCTGCGTATCGCCGCGAGTCTCGCGCCGCTCGGTGTGCTGCCGCGCTGTGTCCTGCCGCTCGGCGGGGCGTTCGCGTGGACGTTCCGGCTGAGCGGTTTCGGCAGGCTGAGCGGTTTCGGCAGGCTGAGCTGCAGTTTCGGTGGCGGCGCCGGCGTCGCGGGCACCCCGGCGGCCGCGCCCACGGCCACGGCCCGTCTCGGTGGCCGGAGGCTCGAGCAGCGCGGTCTGGGTCGGCCGCTCGCCGCCGGACTGGCGCTCCTTGATTGCGGCGATCAGATCACCCTTGCGCATCCCCGAGATGCCCCTGATGCCGAGCTGCGTCGCGAGGGTGCGCAGTTCGGGCAGCAGCATGGCGGTGAGCCCCTTCTCGCGCTTCGGTGCCGCCTGCGCAGCGTCGCTCGCCCGGTCGCTGTCGACCGGAGTGGTGAGCAGGTCCGTATCGGTCACGGATTTCCTTTCCTTCCCCCGTCCCGCCGTGTGCAGAGTCGAGGGTTCGTCCCGGATCCGGTGTTCAGGTCCCGGAATCGCCAGGTGTTCCTACCAGCGGGTGTCAGGCGACCGGTCCGTCCGCCACCGAGAAATCGGTGGGAGTAGGCCATTCCGGTTGTGCTGTTCCAGTCGTGGAGTTCCCGACGTGGATTGCGCGTCGTGGAGTTCCAGTCGTGGAGGCCCACAGCCGCGATGACCCGTACCGTTCGAGGAATCCGAGCGATCTGAGTGATTGACCGTGAGACAACCAGCGACAACCGGCGTCTGAGCGCACGATGTACGAACGAGAATCACAATAGCCTCGTCACCGACACTCGGCAACAACGCCCGCTCTGGCGCGTCGTCGGCGGGTTTCGTCGGTCGAATATCAGAACACCTGAACACCCTCCGAGATCTCGAGATCGAGGACCGCGAGACCGTCGTCGGTGGCTGCAACCCGCAGATCGTCGGGAAAATTCCCGGTGAACAACGCGAGGACGGTCGGGCCCGCGCCGGACACCGTCGCGGCGAGCCCCGCGACACGCAACCGCGCGATCCACGTGGTGGTCAGCGGCAGGGCGGGCGCGCGCTGGGTCTGATGCAGCCGGTCCTCGGTCGCCGGCAGGAGCAGGTCGGGCCGTGCGGTCAGCGCGACGACGGCCAGCGCCGATCGGCTCACGTTGAAGGCGGCGTCGCGGTGCGGCACCGATTCCGGCAGCAGTCCACGGGTGTGCGCCGTCGAGGACCGCTCGCTCGGCACCAGCGCAACCGCCCGGATCGCGGGGTGGGTGTCCAGGCGCACCGCGCGATAGGTGCGGTCGCCGGTCTCGTCGCCCTCCTCGGTCCACGCCACCACGACGCCGCCGAGCACGCTGGCCGAGGCGTTGTCGGGATGGCCCTCGAACTCCGAGGCCAGTTGGACGAGTTGCTCGTCGGTGAGTGCGAACTGCGGGTCGAGTTTCGCCGCGAGACCGTTCGCCGCGGCGAGCCCACCGACCACCGCCGAGGCAGACGAGCCGAGCCCACGCGAATGCGGAATGACGTTGCGGCACAGTATATCCAGCCCATCGGCCCAGACACCGGCGGACTCCAGGCCACGCTCCACCGCGCGCACCACGAGATGCGAGGGGCCCCACGGGACGTCGTCGGCG
>DATDBL010000276.1:0-2265 GCA_036524855.1 Aldersonia sp.
TGCGCCCACCGCGTCAGCGCGTTGCGGTTGGACTGCTGCGTCTTGCGCAGCACGTTCGAGGCGTGTGTCTCCACCGTCTTCACCGAGATCACCAGCTCCTCGGCGATCTCGCGGTAGGTGTAGCCACGGGCGAGCAGGCGCAGCACCTCGAGCTCCCGCGGGGTCAGCGAGTCGAGTTCGGGATCCAGCGGTGGCTCGGGTGCGGTGGAGCGGCCCGTGAACGAGTCGAGCACGAAGCCTGCCAGGCGCGGGCTGAACACCGCATCGCCGCTGGCGACGCGACGAATGCCTTGGGCGAGTTCGGCTCCGGAGATGGTCTTGGTGACATAACCGCGAGCGCCGGCGCGGATGACGGCGATGACGTCCTCGGCGGCGTCGGACACGCTCAACGCCAGGCACACCGGCCCGGGGTTGATCCGGTTGAGCACCGACACCCCGCCCCCGTCGGGCATGTGCACGTCGAGCAGGACGACGTTCGGATGCGTCGCGTTGATCCCGGCGACGGCCTCGGCGACCGTACCCGCCTCGCCGACCACCCCGATGTCGGATTCGCTCGCCAGTTCCGCCCGCACCCCCGACCGGAACACCGCGTGATCGTCTACGAGGAAGACCCGGTAGGGCTTTTCGCCGGTGTTCTCGGTCAACTCGCCTTCTCCTCCCGTCGCGCTCGGCCGAACCACCGCGACGTCGACACAGTCTCGACGTGGTCCTCCTCCTCGGGCGCGTCGGCATCCGACACCTCGGACTCGGCAGCCTCCCGCGGCACGTGGATCCGCACCTCGGTGCCCCTGCCGGGCGTCGACGCCACCTCGACCTCCCCGCCGCGACGTTCCACCCGCGCCCGGATCGAGCGCGTGAGACCCTGCCGGTCGGCGGGGACGGTGTCGACGTCGAAGCCGACACCGCGGTCGCGCACGAACACCCCGACCCGCTCGGGTTCGGTCTCCGCATAGAGGTCGATCACGTCGGCGCCCGAGTGCTTCGCGGCATTGACGAGCGCCTCCCGCGCCGCGCCCAGCAGGGCGGTCGAAACCTCGCGCGGCAGGGCCGATTCGCTGTCGGGATCCAGCGGCACGTCCCCGACCGTCACCGGCGTGACGCGCACCCCGTACTGGTCCTCGACCTCCCCCGCGATCGTCCGCAGCGCCGCCGCGAGGCTCTCCTGCGGCTTCTCCGGCTCGCTGAACAGCCAGCGGCGCAGTTCGCGTTCCTGACTGCGCGCCAGCCGCGCGACCTCCTGCGGGTTCTGAGACTGCCGCTGGATCAACGCAAGCGTCTGCAGCACCGAGTCGTGCAGGTGCGAGGCGATCTCCTCGCGTTCCTCGTTGCGGATTCGCGCGGCGCGTTCGGCGTTGAGCGCGTGCAGCATCCGCAACCACAGCGGCACGGTGAGCAGACCGGCACCGATCAGCGTGACGGCGACGGCGATCAAAGCCGGTCCGAGCGCGTTGAGTTCGATCCGCGCGAGCACGGTGACACCGAGACCGACGACGATCAGCGTGACGCCGGCAACGATCCGCGCCCACGTCAGTACACTCGGGCGTGCCGGCAGCCCGAACGCCGAACGTGGCCCGTCGGAATCGAATTCGCGCCACACCAGCGCAGCGCCGACGGCGACGACGATTATCGGCACGATCACTTGCCCGGCCGTGCCGCTGAATGCCCACGACAACGCCGCGGCCAGGCCGAGTCCCATGATCGCCAGGCCCCAGGCGCGTCGACGCTCCTGCGGATCCGGTCGGGCGGTGTCGGTTCCGGCGGGGGTGAAGATCCACAGCATGCCGTAGGCGAAGAAGCCCGCACCGCCCATCGCGGCCAACAGCACGAACGCGACCCGGACCTTGAAGGCGTCGACCCCGAGATGATCGGCGAGACCACCCGCCACACCGCCCACGATGCGGCCGCCGGAACGCCGGACCAGCCTGGTCGGGTCCGGACGCGGCGCGTCGTTGGGGTGGCTCACCGTTTGCACACCTTCGATACTGGCACGGGCACCGGGATACGGGCATCGGGGTTTGCCCTGATTTACCCGGTGCGCCGACGTGAGCAGTGTCTGTCCCGGCCAATCCCAAGATTGGGGGACAAAGATCAGGGCAAACCCCGATGCGCGCCGCCCCCGTCCGCGACGACCATGTGGACCATGAGCACAACGACCTTCTCCGACCAGCTGCAGGATCTGTGGCGCACCCGGCCGGTGCGGCTGCCCGACCGGGGACCCGGTGCGGGTGTCGCGGCGGGGATCGGCTACCGCTACGGCGTGGACCC
>DATDBL010000277.1:0-2556 GCA_036524855.1 Aldersonia sp.
CGCACCGTCGCCTGCGCGACGGTCAAACGCACGGTGGACTCGGCATCGGCAGTCTTCGCCGCCGACATCGGCGCGGTGGAAACCACGGCTCAAGCTCCTTCGGAAGTAGGGTTGTGCAGGGGGAGACGGGGATCGACGGCCCGGTCGTCCCAGGTGCCGCGCAGCCACGCGTGTTCGGGGTCGTCGACGATCTTCCAGGCGCGTTCGGCGCTCGGTCCAGCCATAACGTTGAGGTAGTACATGTGATAGCCCGGCGCGGCGACCGACGGGCCGTGGTAGCCGTGCGGGACCAGTACGGTGTCGCCGGTACGAACCTCCTCGAGGACCTCGATCGGGCGCTCCGGGGTGCCGTACACCCGGTGATAGCCGAAGCCGCGGGATCCGTCTACGCTGTCGGAATCGGGGCCCTTCGGGCCGGGATCGATCTCGAAGTAGTAGATCTCCTCGAGCGCGGACTCGTGCTCGGTGTTCTGGTCGTGCTTGTGCGCCGGGTAGCTCGACCAGTTGCCGCCCGGGGTGATCACCTCGACCGCGATCAGCGAGTCGGCCTCGAACAGACCGGCCGCGCCGAAGTTGTGCACCTGGCGGCTGCAGTTGCCTGCGCCGCGCAGTTCCACCGTGATGTCCGCGGCGGCGACGCGGCGATTCGGCAGCGACTTCGCCGCGCGCGCACCGCAGATCGCAATCCGCCCGGTGCCGCGCAGGGTATAGGTGGTGCCGAGGCCGATGTAGACCATGTCCGCCGGGCCGTCGAATACCGAAGCGCGCGGGGCGAGTTCGAAACGCTCGCCGTCCGCCTCGACGCTTCCGCCGCCGGCCAGCGGCACGATCATCACCTCGATGCCGGTGGTGTCGCGGGTGACCTCACCGCCGTCGCCGAGGTCGACGACCTGCAGGCTGGACTCGGTCCAGCCGGCCGACTCCGGCGTGACGTCGACGGTGTAGGGCGCGGCCGCGCTGCCGGCGGGGATGTAGTACTTGCTGTTCACGCCGCACGCACCATTTTTGCTGCGGTGGCGACGGCGGTGGTGACGTCGTCGTCGTGGGGGTAGAGCAGGCTGCGTCCGATGACGAGGCCGCGCACGGAGGGGAGGGTGAGGGCTTGTTCCCAGCTGGCGAAGGCTTCGTTGGGGTTGGGCGGGTCACCGCCGAGCAGCAGGGTGGGCAGGGTGGTGGCGTCCATGACGCGTTCCATGTCCTCCACGACCGGTAGTTTCATCCACGTGTAGGCGCTGCTGGCACCCAGGGCTTGCACGATGTGGATGGACTTGATCACGGCGTCGGGGGTCAGGTCGTTGCGGACGCGGCCCTCGATGCGGGTGGACAGGAACGGCTCCAACATCGCGATCAACCCGCGTTCGGCCAACGCGTCGACGGCCTGGGCGCAGGCGGTGAGGGTGGCCACGGTGCCGGGGTCGTCGAGATCGACCCGGCACAGCATCTTGGCCCCGTTCATCCCCGCCGCCGCGGTGGAGGCGGCGGTGGCGCCGGTCATCCGGTCGTCGAGTTCGAACCGGGCACCGGCCAGGCCGCCGCGGTTCATCGAGGAGAACACCACCTTGTCCTCCAACGCCCCCAACAACACCAGGTCGTCGAGGATGTCGGCGGTGGCCAGCACCCCGTCCACCCCCGGATCGGCGAGGGCGGCCCGCATCCGGTCCAGCAGCTCGGTGCGCGAGTTCATCGCGGTCGGGCGGTCCCCGACCGCGAGGGCGCCGCGGGCGGGGTGGTCGGCGGCCACGATCATCAACCGGCCGTCGCCGCGCACGGTGGGGCGCGGGGTGCGCGCGGCCCAGGCGCGCGCGACCGCACCCGGATCACTCGCACGCACGTCGGACACGGCGGCGTAATCCGCGCACATCGGGGTGAACGGTTTCTCGGGCAGGGTTGTCTCAAACATTGGCGGCCTCCACGGCGGCTTGGTCGGCGAGCGCGGCCACCTCGGCGGCGGTCGGCATCGCGGTGGAACATTCCAGCCGCGAGGCGACGATCGCGCCCGCGGCGTTGGCGTAACGCAACGTCTTCTCCAACGGCCACCCGTTGAGCAGGCCGTTGATCAGCGAACCGCCGAAGCTGTCGCCGGCACCGAGGCCGTTGACGACCTGCACCGGGTTCGGCGGCACCACTACCGACTCGTTCCTGGTCTTACCCAGTACCCCGCGCGGGCCCTGCTTCACGATCGCCAACTCGACCCCCAGATCGAGCAGAGCGTCGGCGGCCTTGACCGGGTCGGTTTCCCCGACCGCGATCTCGCACTCCTCCCGGTTCCCGACCGCGACGCTCACCTGGGTCAGGGCGCGCTGCACCTGCTCGGTCGCCGCCGCGGGGGTGTCCCAGAACATCGGCCGGTAGTCCAGATCCAGCACCGTCAACGGCGCCCGGTCTCTTGCTTCCCACGCGGCGAAGTGGGCACCCCGGCTCGGCTCCTCCGACAGCCCGGTGACCGTCGCCCAGAACAGGCGCGCGTCGCGCACCGCGTCGGTGTCGATCTCGGCGGCCGTGACCTGCAGATCCGGCGCCGAGGGCTTGCGGTAGAAGTACAACGGGAAATCGTCC
>DATDBL010000278.1:0-7357 GCA_036524855.1 Aldersonia sp.
GACGCCAACGTCTGCTGGTGCCTCAGCTACCGGATTCCATCGAAGGAGAACCGGGCGCTGCGCGGTCCGGCGCGTGGCGAGCGGGTCGCGGCGTTGGTCGCAATCGATCCCCCGCCGGGCGTGCTGGCCTACGACGGCGACGAGGTGGTCGGATGGGCCGCGGTCGCGCCGCGCGCGGACACGTCGTTCGCGCGCAACCGCAAGATCCCGCACGTCGACGACCTCGCCGTGTGGTCGGTGTGGTGCCTGCGCGTCCGCCCGGGCCATCGCGGCCGAGGCATCTCGCATCCGTTGCTCGCGGGCGCGGTCGCCTTCGCGCGCGATCGGGGCGCCCCGGCGATCGAGGGCTATCCCGTCGACAACCGCGGCGCCAAGGTCGATCTCACGATGGCCTACGTCGGAACCCGCGGACTGTTCGAGGCGGCGGGTTTCACGAAAGCCGCCGACACCGAGTCGGTGCTCGACGGATTCCCGCGGGTGCTGATGCGGCTGGATCTGACATCGGTCGAGTGACGGAGATGTCCGTGCCACCGGGACCGCGGTCTCACCTCGAGACATCTCTAGCCAAACTCTTGACTGATTCCAGAAAGGGGAGTCTTATTAGAGCGTGACCACGCCCGCGGACCACGCAGAACAATTGCGTAAAGCCGATCTGCGCGTGACCCGTCCCCGGGTCGCTGTGTTGCAGGCGGTGCACGGTCATCCGCACGCGGACACCGACACGGTGCTGAATGCGGTGCGGACGGCACTACCCGAGGTGTCGCGTCAGGCGGTGTACGACGTGCTGGCAGCCCTCACGTCCGCCGGACTCGTCCGACGGATTCAGCCGTCCGGGTCCGTGGCTCGCTACGAGGCACGGGTCGGCGACAACCATCACCACGTCGTGTGTCGGTCCTGTGGGGCCATCGCGGACGTGGACTGCGCGGTGGGCGAGGCACCTTGCCTGACTGCGTCGGACCACAACGGGTTCGTCCTCGACGAGGCCGAGGTGATCTATTGGGGCCTGTGCCCCGATTGCTCGACAGCCCAGGCGCCGCGAACACAGCTGTGATCACGGCCCGTTTCACCAACTCCCGGAAGGAATGTCGTGTCTGACGAAAAGGCGACCGCCTCCGAGCATCCCCCGATCGGCGAAGCAAGCACCGAGCCCGGGGAGTCCGGTTGCCCGATGCGGATCAAGAGCCCCCTCGAAGGCGGAGGTAACAGCCACTGGTGGCCTGACAATCTGAACCTGAAGATCCTGGCGCACAATCCGGACGTCATCAATCCGCGCGGCGGCGACTTCGACTACGACGCCGCGCTCGAGAACCTCGACGTCGACGGCCTGGTGGCGGACCTCGAGACCCTCATGCGGGACTCGCAGCCGTGGTGGCCCGCGGACTTCGGCCACTACGGGCCCTTCTTCATCCGCATGTCCTGGCACGCCGCCGGCACCTACCGCGTCGAGGACGGCCGCGGCGGCGCCGGCACGGGAATGCAGCGCTTCGCGCCCATCAACAGCTGGCCGGACAACGTGAGCCTGGACAAGGCGCGTCGTCTGCTGTGGCCGGTCAAGAAGAAGTACGGGAAGGCTCTGTCCTGGTCGGACCTACTGGTTCTCGCCGGCAACGTCGCCATCGAGGACATGGGTCTGCCGACGAAGGGCTTCGCCTTCGGCCGACCGGACGAGTGGGAGCCCGAGGAGGTCTACTGGGGCTCCGAGGGCGAGTGGCTCGGGACCAGTCTCCGCTACTCGGGTGAGCGCACGCTGGAGAACCCGCTCGCCGCGACCACGATGGGTCTGATCTACGTCAACCCGGAGGGCCCCGAGGGCAAGCCGGACCCGCTCGCCGCCGCGATCGACATCCGCGAGACGTTCGGCCGGATGGCGATGAACGACGTCGAGACCGCCGCGCTGATCGTTGGTGGCCACACCTTCGGCAAGACCCACGGCGCCGGCGATGCCGACCTCGTCGGGCCGGAGCCCGAAGCTGCGCCCATCGAGCAGATGGGCTTGGGCTGGAAGAGTGCCTACGGCACCGGTGTCGGCAAGGACACCATCTCCAGCGGTATCGAGGTCACCTGGACGCACACTCCCACCAAGTGGGACAACAGCTTCCTGGAGATCCTCTACAGCAACGAGTGGGAACTCACCAAGAGCCCCGCGGGCGCCTACCAGTGGAAGCCGAAGGACGACGGCTGGGCCAACACGGTGCCCGAGGCCCACGGCGCCGGCAAGACCCACCCGTCGATGCTGACCACGGACGTCTCGATGCGGGTCGATCCGATCTACGAACGGATCACCCGCCGCTGGCTCGACCATCCCGAGGAACTCGCGGACGAGTTCGGCAAGGCGTGGTTCAAGCTCCTGCACCGCGACATGGGCCCGGCCATCCGCTACCGCGGATCGCTGGCGCCGACGGAGACCTACCTGTGGCAGGACAATGTGCCCAAGCAGGAGGGTCCGGTCGTATCCGACGCCGAGATCGACTCACTGAAGTCGCAGATCCTCGATTCGGGACTCACTGTCGCGCAGCTGGTTTCGACCGCCTGGAAGGCCGCTTCGACGTTCCGTGGTAGCGACTACCGTGGCGGCGCGAACGGTGGCCGGATCCGGCTGCAGCCGCAGTCCGGGTGGGACGTCAACGAGCCCGCCGAGCTCGCGCAGGTGATCGGCAAGCTCGAGCAGATCCAGGAGTCGTTCAACGCCGAGCCGGGTGCGCAGGTGTCGTTCGCCGACCTGGTCGTGCTGGGCGGCTGCGTGGGTGTCGAGAAGGCCGCCAAGGACGCCGGTTTCGATGTCTCGGTGCCGTTCGCCCCGGGCCGGACCGACGCGACCCAGGAGACGACCGATATCGACTCGGCCGCCTACCTCGAGCCCAAGGCCGACGGGTTCCGCAACTACGAGGGCAAGGGCAACCAGCTCTCGGCGGAGTACACGCTCGTCGACAAGGCGAACCTGCTGACCCTGTCGGCGCCCGAGATGACCGTGCTCGTCGGTGGTCTGCGGGTGCTCGGCGCGAACCACCGCGGCTCGACGCACGGCGTGCTGACCGACAAGCCGGGACAGCTGACGAACGACTTCTTCGTCAACATTCTCGACATGGGTACCGACTGGACGGCCTCGCCGGCCGACGACGGCACCTACATCGGTAAGGACCGCTCCTCCGGTGCGCAGAAGTGGACCGGCACCCGGGCCGACCTGGCGTTCGGGTCGAACTCCGAACTCCGCGCGCTCGCCGAGGTGTACGCCGAGGACGATGCGAAGGAGAAGTTCGTCGGCGACTTCGTCGAGGCATGGAACAAGGTGATGACCCTGGACCGCTACGACCTGGCCTGATTCGGTCGCTGTACACCACCGCACCCCGCGACGGCTTCCGTCGCGGGGTGCGGTGGGGCGACGTCGTGCTCTACGACAAGGCGGTGTGGATCGGCCAGAACCAGCACGCCAACGTTTTCGTGGCGGTGGACGGGGCAACGAGATGGGCGCGATCCGGGTGCATTCCCTGGACTGGGCGCACTTGATTCGTGAGGGGCACGGGCGTAGGCAGGCGGGCCGGCATCCCTGCGCTGGCACGGGATTCACGGAGAAACGCGCCAAGAGGGACCCACAGGTATGTCACCGCCCGCAGCCCGAAGCATTCACCGATCTTCCAGCGAGCCGTCGGGGTGCGCCACGGTGATGACCACGTTGCCGCTCTTGTGGCCGGTGTCGACATATCGGTGGGCCTCGACGATCTGCTCCAGCGCATAGCGTCGGTCGATGACAATCCGCAACCGATCCGTCTCAATGAGTTCCTTGATGTACATCAATGCGTCGTTCTTGCGGACGGACATGCCGGCGATGACCCTCTTTCCGCCCCGCAGCGAGGTCCACAACGACAGCGGGACGTTGTTCAGCCCGGAGGTGGATAGATAGCTCCCGTCGCTGGCCAGCGACGCCTTGCAATCGGCGAATGAGGTCTTGCCGATGGTGTCGAAGACGATGTCGTACGCCTCCGTGTTCTGAGTGAAGTCCTCCTCGGTGTAGTCGATGACCCGGTCGGCACCCAGCGATTTCACAAGTTCGATGTTCGTCGGTCCGCACACGCCGGTGACTTCCGCGCCGAGCAGCTTGGCCAGCTGTACCGCGTAGCTGCCAATGCTGCCGGAGGCGCCGTTGATCAGGACCTTCTGCCCGTGTCGCACCTTGGCCTTGTCCTTAAGGAAGAACAGTGCGGTGGTGGCACCGTCGACGGCGGCCGCCGCCTCTTCGTAGGTCGTGTTGACCGGCTTGAGAGCCAGCGATGCTGTTTCCGGCAGGCACTTGTACTCGGCGTAGGCGCCGATGTTGAAACCGCTGAATCCGAATATCTGGTCACCGGGCTGGAACCGGCGCACATCCTTGCCGACCGCCTCGATCTCTCCCGCGAACTCGAGCCCGAGGGTCCGCATCTTCTTTCTCGGCTTTCGCAACCCGAGTCGCCCGCGTGCAGACCCTCACCGCCGTCGGACTGTTCGCCTACCTCGACGGGCGAGGCGCGGAAGCGGGCATCGCGTTGCCCCGACCGGATCGCCGAGTCACGAGGGTTATTGCTGGGTGATCGGTCAGCGCACGATGCGGACCGGCTGGGAACCGGTGGTCGCAATCACGGTCGATCCCTGGGTGAGCGTGACCGTTACCATGCCACCGGATTCGTCAGGCAGCACGCGGCCGGGTGCGATGAGGTCGCCCGACCAGGTGTGCTGGGTGCTGTCGCAGTCGACCAGGACGGGGCCGTCGAGTTGCACGGCGATCGGGCCGCCGCCGCCACCTCGGAACATTTGTTCCAGCGAGCCGTCCACGACATCGACTCCGGCGGTGCCGCCACCATGGCAGGTGGCCGTCCCGCGAATGGTCAACGTGGTGACGTTGTAGGTCAGTTCGGGCTCGACCGTGATCGACGCGGGCGCCTGGGCAGATGCGGTGGCCGCGATGATTCCCCAACAGGCTGCCGCCGCGGCGAGAACTGTCAGGGGCGAGCGAAGCGAACTGCGGAACGTGATGGTCCTCCTGTCGATGTCCGATCGCAAGATCCCAACCCAGTAGGTCATCTTACTCGCGGTCAACCGCGTAGCCCGCCGGTCCGGAGCGTCGTCGCCCCGTACCAGGCATTCGAATTCGTGCCCGCTACGGGGCGGCGGTCTCGTCGCCGGGTTCGCGCTGAGACCCGACGGTCTGGACGTCGCCGAGCACGACCGATGCGCCACCTTCGCCGGCCTCGAGTTCGTCACCCGCTGGTCGACGTGGGGCCGCCTCACGTACACGGGCGGTGATTACGCCGTGAGCGTGCACCGACGCTCCTGAGAGGTCGGTCACGCCCGGTTCCTGCCCCGCGGCAGGCCACGCGGGAAATGCGTATGCTGGCGGTTTCCACCGCCCCGCGGCGCTGCCGGGCCTTCGACAGGGGATGACCATGACGGCCGAACTCAGTGCACCGCTCCCACTCGGCCACATCCGCCTGACCTCGCACAGCGGCGGCCTGTCGACCCTCCCGATCCGCTGGGGCGCGGCCACCGCCGTCGAACGCGGCCCCGTCGTCGCGACCACCAGCAACCGCCCCCACCGCAACGTCATCGGCACCCACGGCGGGTCCTACAGCGTGTACCGCGCACTCGCCGTCGCCGCCGGCGCGTTGGCCCGCGACCACCGCGCCGACCTCACCAACACCGCGCCGACCGACGCGATCGGGCCCTACCCGCAATGGTCCGACCCGGCCGCGATCGTCGCCATCGACCCCTGGGGCGCGATGACCGCCGAGGCGTTCGCCGACGAACTCGCCGCCGGATACGACATCCGGCCCACCATTGCGGTGACGAAGGCGCACGTGTTACTGCCCGAGATCACCGAGGCGATCGCCCGCGGTCGGCTGAAGCCCGATGGTCGGGTGCTGCTTGCGTCCGGTGCCGCGCTCGTCACGAAGGCGGCCGTCGAACCGGTCTGGCACCTGCCGAGCGTGGCGGAGCGCTTCGGCTGCACCGAGGCACAGTTGCGGCGGGTGCTGTTCGAGGAGACCGGCGGCATGTACCCGGAACTCGTCACCCGCTCCGACCTCGAGGTGTTCCTGCCGCCGATCGGCGGACAGACCGTCTACATCTTCGGCGAACCCCGCGACCTGGCCGACCCATCCGTCGAACTCACCGCCCGGGTGCACGACGAGTGCAACGGCTCCGACGTCTTCGGCTCCGACATCTGCACGTGCCGGCCGTACCTGACGCACGCCATCGAGGAGTGCATCCTCGGTGCCCAACGTGGCGGCGTGGGCCTGGTGGCGTACTCGCGCAAGGAGGGTCGCGCGCTCGGCGAGGTGACGAAGTTCCTCGTGTACAACGCCCGCAAGCGGCAGGATGGCGGCGACACCGCCGACCAGTACTTCGCCCGGACCGAGTGCGTCGCGGGCGTGCAGGACATGCGCTTCCAGGAACTGATGCCGGACGTGCTGCACTGGCTCGGGATTCGCAAGATCCACCGCCTGGTCTCGATGAGCAACATGAAGTACGACGCGATCACCGGCGGGGGCATCGAGGTCGGGGAGCGGGTGAACATCCCCGACGACCTGATTCCGCCCGACGCCCGAGTGGAGATCGACGCCAAGATGGCCGCGGGCTACTTCACCCCGGGCCCGGTGCCGGACGCCGACGAACTGCGCAAGGTCAAGGGCCGGGGGCTGCCCGGATGATCGTGACCGCCGCCGGTGTCGCGACGACCCCGGCGGGTGCCGCGGCGATCCTGCGTACGACGACGGCCGTGCGGGAGCGCGCGAATCAGTTGCTGCACCGGGCCCGTGCCGGTGAGTCGCGCTGGTTCTGTGTCGACGACACCGCGCTGGCACTGGCCTCGGCGGCGGTCGCGGACGTCACGGTGATCCGCTACCCGGATCTCGAGATCCCGTTCCACAGCCGGTGGCGGCACTTCGAGGCGGGCGGGGTGGACCGCAACGCTTCGCTGGATACGCTTCTGGGGTCGGCGGATTCGGCAGCGCGGGCGCAGATCGACCTCGCGGTGGTGAGCGTGCTCCTCGACGCGGGGGCGGGACCGGACTGGTCGTACGTCGAGTCGGGTAGGCGGTTCACGCGGTCGGAGGGGTTGGCGGTCGCCTCCTGGCACGCGTTCCTGGACGGCGTGTTCTCGTCGGATCCGGCCGATCCGTTGCGGGTCGACGGCACGGCGCTGTGTGCGCTCGACACCGCGACGTTGGCGCAGGCATTCCAGGTGTCTGCGTCGAATCCGTTGGTGGGGTTGGACGGTCGGGTGGCGTTGCTGCGGCGTCTCGGCGCGGCGCTGGGCGCGGACGGTCGACCCGGGCAGTTGTGGGATGCGTTGGCCGCGGAGTCGGTGTCGGCGGGTTCGGTGCTTGCG
>DATDBL010000279.1:0-8771 GCA_036524855.1 Aldersonia sp.
GCGGCGGACAACCTGTTCGACGTCGAGGAGTTTCTCGCCCGAGCCGACCGCGCGGCCGGCGAACCGCCCGCTGCACCCGCGGTGGCCGGCGCGGGGAGATGATCAGAATTTCTCAACGCTGCAAAATAGCGTCGGCTAACTAAGGAAACACTGTCCTCAATTAGGTTCACCTTGGGTGACAGTGCCTCTGACCAGCGATAATGTCGATTCATGCCCACTTCGACGGAAAGCCATCACTCGAAATTCCACGCAATGCTGCAGGACCAGATTCGCAACGAATTCAACGCCGAGCACCAGTACCTCGCAACCGCAGTCTGGTACGACAAGGCAGATCTTCCGCAGTTGGCGAAACGCTTCTACGGCCAGGCGATCGAAGAGCGCAACCACGCGATGATGATCGTGCAGTACTTCCTCGACCGCGACGTCAGCGTCGAGCTCACCGGGGTCGACCCGTCGAAGTCCGACTTCTCCAGCCCTCGCGAACCGATCGAACTCGCGCTACATCAGGAGCATGCGGTCACCGACCAGATCGTCCGCCTGGCCAGCACCGCCCGCGAGGAGGGCGACTACCTCGGCGAGCAGTTCATGCAGTGGTTCCTCAAGGAGCAGGTCGAGGAGGTCGCAAGCATGAACACCCTGCTCACGGTCGCCGACCGCGCCGGCAGCAACCTGTTCGACCTCGAGGAGTTCCTCGCCCGCGAAATGAGCCACTCCGTCGACACGTCCGGCGCCCCGAAGGTCGCTGGCGGCTCCATTTAGCCAGCTCAACACCCGTGAGTGGTTGAAGAGTCTATACACTCTTCAACCACTCACGGGTCGGGGCGGCCTAGAGGCGCAGCGTCACCTGACGCCCGCGCAACCCGTCGCGCGAGCGCCGCTCCGCCGGGGTGAGCGGCGCATCAACAGCGATCGCGTCGACCAGTTCCCGGTCGAGCTCGAGCACCGCATCGACCCACTCGTTCGGGTGCCGTTCGAGGTCCAGGTCGAACACCGGCACCAGCAGCCCGAGGGTGCGGAACGACCCTGCGAAGCGCGACCCCTCTCCCAGCGTGAGACTGCCGCGCGCGTGCACCCGCGCCAGCGCGAGCATCAGGGCGTCCTCTTCCTCCGGGCGCACCCAACGCAGATACGCCTTCTCGCCGGCGTCGACCCACCACGCCGCGGTCGGCCCGTCGAGCCGTGCCGACGGCCTGATCACGGACTCGGCGCGCTGCACAGCGGCACGTTCCTCAGCCGAGGGCTCGACGCCCTCCGGTATCCACCAGGCGAAGTCGTTGTGCACGGTGATGTCCAGCGTGGCGGCCGGGTCGATGACGTCGGCGAGTCCCGGGTCGCCGTCCTCCGCCCGCACCGATGCGAGCGTCTTCTCCGGGTCGGCGGTCGACGCCCACGCGATAGCGCAGGCGAGATCGTGGGCGGGATCGCCGGTGTGGCCCTGCAACTGCAGCCCGACGTACCCCGTCGATTCGCGCACCAGCCCCGCCGCCGCACCCGGCAGTACCGTGCCGAGCACAACAGTCCGCGTCGAATCCCGCAGTGTCGAATCCCGCAGTGTCGAATCACGCAGTGTCGAATCACGCAGTGGCAGAACGGTTGTCGCGGATGGGACGAACTCGCGCAGTGCGACGAGGTCGCACTCCGCGGCGAACCCCTCGAACGGTCGCGCCGGCGCCGCGGTCGCGCGCTCGAGCGCCTCCCGCCGCTCGGCGAGCCGCTGCGCACGGTTGCCGTTGGGTTTCGGGCTGTTTCGCTTGCTCTTCTTCGCCACGAGCGGCAACCTACACGCGCTACTCGGCGAGCAGCATCTTGGTTCGGCCCGGATAGTTCGTGGCGACCCAAGCCACCCCCAGCTTGCGGCACAGCTTCACGTCGTCCGCGTCGTCGACGGTCCAGCAGTAGGTTGCGCGCCCTGCCGCGGCGGCCTTGTCGACGAGTTCGGGATGCTCACGAAGCGTCTTCACCGACGGCCCGACGGCGGTCGCGCCGACCGTCGTCGCCGCACCGCCGCCGAGGTAGCGCGACGATTCGCCGAGTAGCACGGTCGGCAGCAGCGGCGCCGACCGGCGGATCCGCCACACCGCCGCCGCGGAGAACGACATCACCACCGCACGCGAATGGGCCGCGGAGGCCGGCGACGCGATATCGAACCGCTGCAGTTCGGCGAGCACCTTCGCCTCGACCAGGCTGCCGTACCGGACAGGATGCTTGGTCTCGATGAACACCTTCGTCGGGTGGGCGCGCCAGTCCAGCACCAAGGTGAGCAACTGATCGAGCGTCAGCACCGACGCCGGTTTGGCGGGCGCGCCGAAGTCGAACTCGCGCAACTCGTCGAGGCTCAGCTCGCTGACCAGGCCGGTACCGTTCGACGTCCGATTCACGGTGCGGTCGTGGATGCACACGAGCTTTCCGTCCCGGGTGAGCCGGACATCGCACTCCAACCCGTCCGCGCCCTCCGCGAGCGCCACCTCGTATGCCTCGAGGGTGTGCTCCTGAACCGCGGCCGACGCACCGCGGTGCGCGACGACGAACGGCCCCCGCGACGCGCTCATGACGTGAGCACCTTCTCCCACGGAGCCGCCTCGACCGGCCGGATCGGCTCGATCACCGGTTCCGCCGGCCCGGTCGCAACCAGCCAGCGCCGCGGTTCCGGGCGCCGACCGCGCACGTCTCGGCCGTCGAGTTCGCCGACGAGCCACAGCGTCGTGGCCGCGACTCCCGCCGCGACGACGTCGGTGAATGCCGTGAACAGCACCCCGTTGGCCTGGGCCTGTAGCGTGTCCGCGATCCGCCACGCCACCGCCGCCGCCGCGAAACCGGCCCCGACCAGCCACACACACCACCACACCCGCACCGCCCGCCGTCGCGACCGCGACCGTCCCGCCACCAGTTCGGTCAGCAACACCCCCGGGGCGACGAGGTTCACCACCGGCACCACACAGCCCGCGACGAGCGTGCGGACCCGGCGCGGATCCGACCGCCCGAGTTCGGCGAACCGGGCCTGACGCCGGTCGATCAACCAGCCGACTGCGGCGAGCGCCGAGAGCAACCCGAACAGCAGCGCCAGCCCGGCGCAGGCCCACACCAGCGCATCCGAGATCGCGAGCACGATCGGCGAGATCAACCGCGATCGGTTCACCAGCAACACGCCGTAGCGCCCCAGTTCCGCTCCTGCCGCCAGCACAAACAGCACGGTCGTGGCGATCAGTAGCGGACGCAGCCGCGCGGCGAGGCGGCCCAGCGGCCGGCGCATAGCCTGCGGCGGCGACGGTGGTGGGTCGAGGAGTCCCCACGGTGGGACGTGGTCGTAGCGCGGTGTCGCGGCCGGGCGCGACGGCAGCCCGATCGGACGCCGCGGACGCTCCGGCGCCCGCGCCACCCAGCGGTAGGCACGAACCGGGGCCGGGGCATCGAGCCGGCTCGGCGCGAGCAAGACGCCGCGGCAATAAGCGCACCACTGCTGCGGCACGCCGCGCACCGGCCACTGCGTGCCGCAGCGCGCGCAGATCTGCACAGCACCGCCGCCGGAGGCGGATCCGTCCCACATGTCAGTACACGGAGGCCGGGCCGTCGCCGTCGGCGGTCAGCGGGCGTCCCCGGCTCTGCCATGCGACCATACCGCCCGCAACGTTCACCGCCTCGAAGCCGATCTGGTTCAGGTAGTCCACGACCACCAGCGACCGCCCGCCCTGGCGGCAGATGACGAACAACTCCGCGTCCACGTCGATCTCGTCCAGCCGGGCGGGGACGTCCTCCATCGGGATGTGCAGCGCACCCGGGGCATGTCCCTGCGCCCACTCGTCGTCCTCGCGCACGTCGAGCAGCACGACACCCTCGGTCACCTCGGCCGGAACGTCGTCGATCGACGCCGACGGGGTGCGCCCGTAACCGTCCACACTCACATCTTCGATAGTGTCACGCCGCCGTCGCGGTGCAAGTCGTTCGGTGATTTGCCGGAACTTGCGGCGATGTTCACGAAACGCGCGAACGTCAGCGATGTTCGCGCGGACAACTATCGGCTAGCCTGTCCGCGTGGAGTGGACCGACGCGCGGCGAAAGGGCCTGGACATCGCTGTGTCCGAGGCCGCCTGTCATGGAATCGAGTTCGACCCGGCCGCCGCGGGCGTCCGTGTGCACCTCGAGGTGCTCACCCTCCCTCCCGAGGGGCCGGCGCCCTCGGACGGACGTGTGACGGCCGTCTTCAGCAACGTCGGGCGCCTCGCTGCCTCGCTGCGGGCGCAGAAGTGGGACGACCTCGAGGCCACCGTCTTCCCCCTCGACCTCGACACCCTGCCGCAGACCGTGGCCAGCTACGGCGGGACCGAACTGCACGGCTGGGAGTTCTTCGACCTGCCCGACAGCAGCTGGACGCAGTGGCGTGAACTGCTCAGCCTCGACACCCACCTTGGGGACGGCGACCGGCCCCACCTGTTCGAGATGAGCCTGCAGGAGGGCATCGACCCCCGCGAACTCGACGTCCGGATCTGGTTCGACGACCTGACCGTGCTCGACGGCGCCGGCGCCGAGATCGCGATCGACGACTTCATCGCCGGGGGCCAGCGCTGGTGGGACGCCCACGACCAGTGCGATCCGCGCACGCGGATCGATGGGATCGCGCCGCCCCTGTAGCTGAGCCCAGCCCGGGTAGCTGAGCCCAGCGCTCAGGCGCCCAGCCCGACCGGGCAGCTCACGCCGGTCGCGTGCACCGGGCAGTACCCGTTCGGGTTCTTCGCCAGGTACTGCTGGTGGTAACTCTCGGCGTAGTAGAACTCGCGCAGCGGCGTGATCTCCGTTGTGATCTCCCCGTAGCCCGCGGCGGCGAGCCGCTTGCCGAACGCCTCGGCGGTTGCGGGCGCCGTCGTGGCCTGCGCGTCGTCGACGGTGTAGATCGCCGAGCGGTACTGCGTGCCGTGGTCATTGCCTTGGCGCATCCCCTGCGTCGGGTCGTGGTTCTCCCAGAACTGGGCCAGGACGCCCGCGTAGCCGACGACGGTCGGGTCGAACACCACCAGCACGACCTCGGCGTGCCCGGTGCGCCCCGAACAGACCTCCTCGTACGTGGGGTTCGGCGTGAATCCCCCGGCATAGCCGGCGGCCGTGCTGTAGACGCCGTCGAGCTCCCAGAACTCCTTCTCCGCGCCCCAGAAACAGCCCATCCCGACGACCGCCGTCTGCATCCCCTCCGGGAACGGTGGCGTCAGCGGGTGGCCGTTGACGAAGTGCGCATCGGGGACCCGCATCGCCTCCGCGCGGCCCGGCAGCGCCTTGTCGGCGGTGACGAGATGGGACTTCGCGGAGAGTTGGCCGATAATGTCGTCGTACCAGGACATGCGTCGATGCTACTCGCGAGTTGGGGTCGCCGATTCCGCGTCGAGCGAACCTGTCGCAGGCGCCTGCTTCGGTGGCGTCGCGAATCGTGCCGCGATCCGCCGGCTCGTCGGCACCTCGATCCAGCGGTACGCGACCTCCGACGCGAGCGCCGTGACCGCGAGAAACGCCAGCACCGCGCCGGTGGTCCCGAGCCAGCCGACGGTGTTCTCGAAGACCCGGTACAGGATCAGCGTGTGCAGCAGGTAGATCGCGTAACTGCGCGTGCCGACCCAGTGCACCGTGCGCGACCGCGCGAGGATGCCGTCCCGGTCGGCGAGCAGCACCACCACCGCGGCCACCACGACGATCGTCCACAGGTAGCGGTCACCGGCCCAGTAGGCGTGCACGTCGCCGGCGAGGCGGACCACCGTGATCTGCGCGAACGCGCCGGCCAGCAGCCACCGCCAGCTCGCCAGGCCCTGCCAGGCGAAGTAGAGCAGCTGCCCGGCGAACACGGCGGGCATCGTCGCGGCCAGCTTGGACAGCATCGGCACGGCCGCGACCTGCGGCACGTAGTGGTTGTAGAGCAGCACCGCGGCGCACAGCGCGGCGCCGAGGATCGGCACCGCGATGGGCGCCCGGCGCAGCAGCGGTCGGGCGGCGGTGCAATACAGGTAGAACGCGATCTGCGCGAGCAGCGTCCACGTCACCCCGAGCACCGCGACCTCGGGTTTCAGGAAGAACCCGCCGAGGACGAAGCTGAGAGCCGCCTCCACGTTGCCGATGCCGTGCTGCCCGCTGAACATGCCGTTGATGCCGAGCCGGACCAGCAGGATCGCCGCCGCCACCGACACCCACAGCAGCGGCAGCAGCCGGCCGATCCGGTTGGCCAGGAAGGTGCCGGGGCTGTGCCGGGTCACCGACCCGGTGATCAGCAACCCCGTCAGGACCATGAAGAAGCCGACCCCCACGAACGAGAGGTGGTTGTTGAGCTCGAGCCCCTCGACGAACACCTTGTAGACGACGTCGATGGCCCACCAGCCCTCGCCGCGGTCGTCGATGAGGTAGTAGGAGATGTGCGAGTAGAGGACGGCGACGACGGCGAGCGTGCGGACGAGGTCGATTCCGGTGAGGCGCCCCCTGCGCGCGGGGGCATCACCCGGCGCCGCGGTCGGCGTCGGGCCGACGGGGAGTTCACCGGGCCGTTCGTTCATCGTTCCCCGATGTTATGGGGAGGATTCGGATCGCGCCGAATCGAAATGCCCGCGCGCAAGCCGTGGTTGCGGTAGGTGTACGAATGGGAACGGGTGGAAACACCCAGGTAACGAACGCATCCGCAATTGGGCGACCCGCCCAGGACGAAGGGACACTCGTGGCCGAATACACGCTGCCGGACCTCGATTATGACTACGGCGCGCTGGAACCTCACATCTCCGGGCAGATCAACGAACTGCATCATTCCAAGCACCACGCGGCCTACGTCGCGGGTGTGAACGCCGCGGTCGACAAGCTCGCGGCGGCGCGTGAGAACGACGACCACGCGGCCATCTTCCTCAACGAGAAGAACCTCGCGTTCCACCTCGGTGGCCACGTCAACCACTCGATCTGGTGGAAGAACCTCTCGCCGGACGGCGGCGACAAGCCGGACGGCGACTTGGCGGCAGCGATCGACGACCATTTCGGCTCGTTCGACAAGTTCCGTGCCCAGTTCACCGCGGCGGCGAACGGCCTGCAAGGGTCGGGCTGGGCGGTGCTGGGTTACGACACCCTGGGCAAAAAGCTGCTCACCTTCCAGCTCTACGACCAGCAGGCCAACGTGCCGCTCGGGATCATCCCGCTGCTGCAGGTCGACATGTGGGAGCACGCCTTCTACCTGCAGTACAAGAATGTCAAGGCCGATTACGTCAAGGCGTTCTGGAACGTCGTGAACTGGGCCGACGTCGCCCAGCGCTACGCCGCCGCAACCTCCCAGACCGCGGGACTCATCTTCCCGTAGTAGGCGCAAGCACCCGTGAGTGGTTGACGAGGTCAACCACTCACGGGTCGGGGCGGTCAGCACTCACGACGCCGGGTGCCGTTGGCAGTCGCGCTCCCGGTCGGTTAGCACTCACGACATCTTGTGTGCCAGGCACGACGTGCCGCATTCTCTCCTTACCTGGGCATTGCGGCCCGACTCGTCGAGCAGCCCGCACAAGCCCAGACTGCGGGCGCTTTGGGCTACGCAGAGGAGGCACACGGATGCGCGAGCAGGATTACATCGGGATCGCCCCCTTTCACTCGGCAGGAACCCTGCACGGGTTCGTCATCTCCGGCCGCTGGCCGAACACCACGAAGGAATGGGCACAACTGCTCGTCCTCGCGGTGCGGGTCGCGACCCTGCCCGGTCTGCTGTCCACCTCCACCGTCTTCGGTGCCCGTGAGGAACTGCCCGACGACCCCGAACCCGGGACCGTCGGCCTGGTGATCTCCGAGGGGCCCGTGCTCGGCGGGAACGCGATGACGCCTGGCCGCTTCGCCGACCGGCAACCGCCGGCGCTGCTGATGCTGCATCCGCCCTCGGAAACCCGCCCCTCGCTGCCCGAATGCGCCGGAGCCGCGTCCGGGTGCGTGCTGCTGCCCGGCATCCCCCACCTGGGCCTCGAGCACCGCGCCGCGTGGGTCGAGGCCGAATCCGACGGCACCGTGACCTCCATCGTCAGCCGGGTCGGCATCGACCCCATCAGCGATCCCGATACCGCGGTTTTGGCCATGCTGCTCGCCGCGTAAGGGTACCCGAAGTTCCCGGCTTGGTTCGCCAAACTTATTGCGCGCTTTGATGATTCACATCACTCGAGTTGACGGCTCAGGCGCGCCTTGGTACCGTTAGCAAAGCGAAGGGGAGTAGCCCACAATCGCGGAGTCGACATGCTGGCAACGATGCCCGGCTCCCGGACCGATGCGCAGCACGAACATCGGTGGGCGAGACCTTCGGCCGACAGCTAACTTGTCGACCGGATGGCACTCCCTGTCGCTTTCCGGCGCGGCCCGAACCGAGGAGCGCTCCACATGCTCGCCGCCCTGCTGGTCAGCTTTGCTGTGATCTTCGTCGCCGAACTCGGTGACAAGTCACAGCTCATGGCGATGACGTTCGCCCTGCGTTATCGCTGGTGGGTGGTGCTGGGCGCGATCACCGCCGCCACCACGCTCGTGCACCTGGTCTCGGTGGCGATCGGCTACTTCCTCGGTGCCGCCCTGCCGACTCATCTGATCGGCATCGTCGCCGCGATCGCGTTCCTGTTCTTCGGCCTGTGGACCCTGCGTGGCGACCGGCTCGACGACGACGAACAGACCAAAGCCCAGCGCGCGAGCGCACCCGCGTTCTTCGCGGTGTCCTCGGCGTTCCTGCTCGCCGAACTCGGCGACAAGACCATGCTCGCCACCGTCACCCTGGCCACCGACCACGACTGGGTCGGCGTCTGGATCGG
>DATDBL010000280.1:0-31827 GCA_036524855.1 Aldersonia sp.
TGTAGAGCTGGAAGTGGGTGAGTTTGACGCCCTTGGGTTTTCCGGTGGTGCCGGAGGTGTAGAGCAGCACCGCGGTGTCGCCGGGCTCGCGTAGGGCGAACGGCGGCGGGGTCTGGTGGTCGCCCTCGACAAGATCGGCGAACGGGCGGGCACCGTCGGGTGCGTGGTCGGTGCCGACGAGGAACACGAACGCACCGGGCCGTTCGGCGATGGCGCCGACGGCGGTCGCGGCGGTGTCGTTGTGCGAGATCAGGACCCGCGCGTCGGCGTGGTCCATGATGTAGGCGATCTCGGGTGCCTTGTTGAGGGTGTTGACCGGGATCGCCACCGCGCCGACCTTGAACACGCCGTAGAGGCAGGCGACGAACTCGGCGATGTTGGGCAGTTGCAGCACGACCGTGTCGCCCGCCTGCACACCGTGGCGGACCAGCCCGGCGGCGACCCGGTCGGACCAGTCGTCGAGTTCGGCGTAGGTGATGGTGCGGTCGCCGTCGATCACGACGGGGTGGGTGGGGTCGGCCTGCGTCGAGGAGCGCAGCAGGACGGCGAGGTTCAGCGACATCGGAGTTACTCCTTGGTGTTTCGGGTGATCAGTTGGCGGCGAGTTCGGGTGCGGAACGGTTCGCCTCGACGAGAGCGGTCAGTGCGGCGAGTTCGTCGGCCATGTAGCCGGGCAGGTCCCAGAGGTCGCCGGTGAGGTTGGCGGCGCCCATGAAACCGAAGTCGACGCGGTCGAGGTAGCTCTGCAGGGTGATGTTGAGCCCCGATCCGGCGGTGAGGAACGCGGCCGGCCAGTAGCCCGCCATGCGTGCCCCGGCGACCTCCACGACGGTGGACGGTCCGCGCACGTTGGAGACGACGACGTTGTAGGGGGATGCGGGAACCCAGCTCGGCACCCGGCTGAGCACCTGCTGCGAGGCGGTGAAGATCCCGCGCGGCAAGAGGCGGCTCGCGTCGCGGATCAAGTGGGTGGGCAGGGCGTCGAAGTTGGCCTTGGACTGCTGGAGGCTCGCGTGCACGGCGCGCATGCGGGCTTCGGGATCGTCGAGGTGCGTGGGCAGTTCGGCGAAGAACATGCTGACGTGGTTGGCCCACGGCTGTTTCTCGGCGCCGCTGCGCAGCGAGGCGGGGATGCACACGACCAGGGGCTTGTTCGGCACGCCGCCGTTGTCCTGTAGGTAGCGGCGCACCGCACCGGCGCAGACGGCGACGACGGCGTCGTTGAGGGTGATCCCGAACGCCTTGCCGACGGCCTTGAAGTCGGCGAGCGGCAGGTCGGCGAAGGCGTAGGCACGCTCGGCCTCGATCTTGCCGTTGAACGGGGTGCGCGGCTTGCGCAAGGGCGGTAACACCGGCGCCACAGCGGGTTTGCCGGTGATGCGCTGCTGCAGGTTGACGGCGGCCCGAGCCGGCGCGCCGAACGGACCCGGCAGGATCCGGCCCGCGAACGCCGCCGGGGCGAGCAGGCCCTCGGTGGGCACCCGGCCGACGAGGTAACGCGCGAAGGACGCCTGCAGCTTCGCCATCCGCAGCGGGTTCGCGGCGACGCCGACGAGTCCGCGGCCGAGCATCGTGAGCCGGCCAGCCGACTCGACCGAGGGTGTGCTGGAGGGGAATCCGTTATCGGCGGAGGGGTTGTCGGAGAGGATGTCGAGCACGGTCGGGATGGTCGTGCCGTCGATCAACTTGTGGTGAACCCGCAGCAGGTGCGCCAAGCGCCCGCCCTGCAGGCCGGTGACGACGTACAACTCCCACAGCGGCCGGTCCGTCCGCAACCCGGTCTCCATGGTCTGCGCCACCCAGGCGGCCAGCGCGCGGTCGTCGGCGTCCTGCAGCGCGATCTCGTGCACGTGGTCGGCGACGTCGACGTCGGCGGCCTCGGCCCAGTAGTCCTTGCCGATTGCGAGCGGCACCCGCGCGAGGGTCCAGCGGAACGGCGGCAGGTCGTCGAGGCGATCGGTGATGCGTTCGATCATCCGCTCGGCGCTGCCCGCGGCGGGGTCGGTGGGGCGTTCGAAGACGATCAGCCCGCCCATCACCGCGTTGGCGGTCGCGGTGTCGACACTGGCGAACATCTCGTCGAGGCCGGTCAGCTGTTGCATGTGAAGTGTCCCTCCGATTCGTGGAATAGTCAAATTATTGACAAACTAAACGAATAGTTGAACCCTTTTCTGCTCTGCGGAATCACACGGCGAAATCGGCCGAGGAGCTTGCCGAAGTAGGCGTGACGCGCTATCTCACGGGTGCGTCAACGCCTCGATCGCGGCGCGGTCGGGCATGGCGGCGCTGGTGCCGGGACGGGTCGCGGCGAGGGCGCCGGCTGCGCAGGCCGCCCGCAGCGCGCGCTCCGGGCCCTCGGGCCAGAAGGCGGCGAGCGCACCGGCGAAGGCGTCGCCGGCACCGGTGGTGTCGACGACGTCGACGGCGACCGCCCCGACCGTGATCGCTCCGCCAGGTCCGCGATAGTGCGCCCCCTCGGCACCCAGCGTCGTCACGACGTGCGCGACCCGGTCGGTCACGGCGGTGCCGACCGCGGCGGCCTCGCCCGCGTTGAGCACCAGCACGTCGGTCGCCGCGACGAGGTCGTCGGGCAGCGACGTCACCGGCGAACAGTTCAGCAGCACGACCGTGTCGTGCGCACGGGCACATGAGGCGGCCTGCACCACCACCGACAGCGGCAGTTCGAGCTGGCACATCAGCACGTCGGCGGTGGCGATCGCGGCACGGTCGGCGTCGGTCAGGTCGGTGACGGTCGCGTTGGCGTTCGACGCGACCACGATTGTGTTCTCCCCGGCCGCGTCGACGGTGATGACCGCGACGCCGCTGCGCCCGACCACCTCGCGCAGGCCGGCGGTGTCGATCCCGTCGTGCGCCAGCACGGCACGCAGCGACTCCCCGAACGCGTCGTCGCCGACCGCGCCGACGAAGCTCACCCGGGCCCCGGCCCGCGCGGCGGCGACCGCCTGGTTGGCGCCCTTGCCGCCGGGGGTGGTGGCGAAACCGGTGCCGAGGACCGTCTGCCCGGGCTCCGGAAACCGGGTCACGGTCGCGACGAGATCCATGTTGGAACTGCCCACCACGACCACCCTGGGCCCGCCTCCGGCCGTCATGGAGCAACGGTAACCGCGCTGGTTACCCTGTATGTCATGACGGCAGCAACCACCACCGACATCCGCGAGGCGGTCCACGAGGCCGCGCGTCGCGCGCGCGTCGCGGCGCGCCGACTCGCCCAGGCGACCACGGCGGAGAAGGACGCGGCCCTGCACGCCGCCGCCGACGCGGTGCTCGCCGCCGCGCCCGATGTGCTCGCCGCCAACGCGGCCGACATCGAGGCCGCCCGCGCGTCCGGCACCGAGGAGTCGCTGCTCGACCGGTTGCGCCTCACCGAGGCCCGCATCGACGGCATCGCCGCCGGGCTGCGGCAGGTGGCGGGCCTGTCGGACCCGGTCGGCGTGGTGGTGCGCGGGTCGACCCTGCCCAACGGCCTCGAGATCCGGCAGGTCCGGGTGCCCCTCGGCGTCGTCGGCATGGTGTACGAGGCGCGGCCGAACGTCACCGTCGACGCCTTCGGGCTCGCGCTCAAGTCCGGCAACGCCGCGCTGCTGCGCGGGTCGTCGTCGGCGGCGCACTCGAACGCCGCGCTCGTGGCGGTGTTGCGCCACGCGATGACGCAGCAGGGCCTGCCCGCCGACGCGGTGCAGTTGCTCCCGAGCGAGGATCGCTCCAGCGTCACCCACCTGATCCAGGCCCGCGGCCTCGTCGACGTCGTGATTCCGCGCGGCGGGGCGGGACTGATCGACGCCGTGGTCCGCGACGCCACGGTGCCGACCATCGAGACCGGCACCGGCAACTGCCACGTCTACGTGCACGCGGCCGCCGACCTGGACATGGCCGAGTCGATCCTGTTGAACTCCAAGACCCGTCGGCCAAGCGTCTGCAACACCGCCGAGACGGTGCTGATCGATTCCGCGATCGCCGACGTCGCGGTGCCGCGCCTCGTCGCCGCCCTCGAACGCAGCAGCGTCACCATTCACGGCGACCTGCCCGGACTCGTGCCGGCCGGCGACGAGGACTGGGCCGACGAGTACCTGTCCCTCGACATCGCGCTCAAGGTGGTGTCCGGGATCGACGAGGCCGTCGACCACATCGACCGGTGGGGCACCGGGCACACGGAGGCGATCGTGACCGGGGACCTCGCGGCCGCACGGGAATTCACCGCCCGCGTCGACGCGGCGGCGGTGATGGTCAACGCCTCCACCGCGTTCACCGACGGCGAGCAGTTCGGTTTCGGCGCCGAGATCGGGATCTCGACGCAGAAGCTGCACGCCCGCGGGCCGATGGGGCTGCCCGAACTGACTTCCACCAAGTGGGTGGTCTGGGGCGACGGCCAGACCCGGCCGGTCTGATCGTGTCGAATCCCGCTGGCGTGAATTCCCCTGCCCACGAGCCGATCTTCGCTGGCGTCGACGACGTCGTCGCCCGGCTCGGCGAGACCGGCTACCTGTGCGACAAGGGCACCGCGACGGCGGTGTTCCTCGCCGACCGGCTCGGCAAGCCGCTGCTCGTCGAAGGACCCGCCGGTGTCGGCAAGACCGAACTCGCCCGCGCGGTCGCGCAGACCGCGGACGCGGAACTGGTTCGGCTGCAGTGCTACGAGGGTGTCGACGAGGCGCGGGCGCTGTACGAGTGGAACCACGCGAAGCAGATCCTGCGTATCCAGGCGAGTAGCGAGAACAGCTGGGAGGACACGAAACAGGACGTATTCGCCGAGGAGTTCCTGCTCACCCGCCCGCTGCTGACCGCGATCCGGCGCGCCGACCCTACGGTGCTGCTCATCGACGAGACCGACAAGGCCGACATCGAGATCGAGGGCCTGCTGCTCGAGGTGCTCAGCGACTTCGCCGTCACCGTCCCGGAACTCGGCACGAACGTGGCCACCCGCAAGCCGTTCGTCGTGCTCACCTCGAACGCCACCCGCGAGTTGTCCGAGGCGCTCAAACGCCGCTGCCTGTATCTACATCTGGACTTCCCCGACGAGGAACTCGAGCGCCGCATCCTCGCCAGCCGCGTCCCGGAGTTGCCTGCCGCGCTCGCCGAGCAGATGGTGCGGGTGGTGAACGTGCTGCGCGGCATGCAACTCAAGAAACTGCCGTCGGTCGCGGAAACCATCGACTGGGGCAACACGCTGCTCGCGCTCGGGATGAACACCCTCGACGACGCGGCGGTCGCCGCGACGCTGGGCGTCGTGCTCAAGCACCGCTCCGACCACGAACGCGCGACCGCGGAGCTGAAGTTGGGCCGCGCGTGACCGCGCTTGCCCCGCACGGTATTCCGGGCCATCTGGTCGGGTTCGTCGAGGCGCTGCGGGCGCGGGGCATCCCGGTCGGGCCGTCGGAGACCGTCGACGCCGGACACGTGCTCGCCGCGCTCGACCTGCTCGACCGGGAGATGGTGCGCGAGGGCCTGGCGTGTGCGCTGCTGCGCCGGCCGGGTCACCGGCCCACCTACGACGGCCTTTTCGACCTGTGGTTCCCGGCCGCGGTGGGGGACCGGACCGCGCTCGACGGGGACGTCGAGATCCCCCGCGACGCCGACGGCACCGTCGACATCGACGCGCTGCGCCGACTGCTCGCCGACCTGCTCGCCCAGGACACGGCGATCGCCGACGCGGGCACGCAGGCGCTCGCAGGTCAACTCGTCGAGCAACTCGGTCAGTACCGCTCCGCGAACGGGCCGTCGTACTCGAGCTATCAGGCGCTGCGCGAGGTGTCGCCGGAGACGCTCGTCGCGGCGATCACCGCCGCGATGCTCGCCGGCGTGCCGGACCCCGACGAGTTCACCACCGAGGTCGCGCGACGCACCGCCCGACAACGCACCGCAGCGTTCCGCAGCCTCGTCGAGGCCGAGACCCGCCGGCGCACCGCGGAACGGGTCGGGAAGCAACGGGTGACCAGTTACGGCGTGCCGCGCCAGGCCGACGAGGTCGACTTCCTGCGTGCCTCGGAGGCGGAACTCACCCAGTTGCGCCGCGGCGTGCACCGACTGGCGCGGCTGCTCGCGTCCCGTCTCGCCGCGCGGCGGCGCCGCTCCCGTCGCGGCGAGATCGACCTGCGCAAGACGCTGCGCGCATCGATGTCCACCGGCGGCGTCCCGATCGACCTGGTGACCCGCAAACCCCGCCCGGGACGGCCCGAACTGGTGATCCTCTGCGACGTCTCCGGGTCCGTTGCGGGGTTCAGCCAGTTCACGCTGCTGCTGGTCAGCGCGCTGCGTGAGCAGTTCTCGCGGGTGCGGATATTCGCGTTCGTCGACTCGACCGACGAGGTGACCCACTTCTTCGACCCCGGCGCGGACCTGGCCGCCGCGATGGGACGGATGATGGCCGAATCGGCCCTGATCCGCTACGACGGCCACTCCGACTACGGCAACGCGATCCGCACGTTCACCGAAAACTGGGAGCACACCGTGAGCGCGCGGACTTCGCTGCTGGTGCTCGGCGACGCCCGTAACAACTACCGCGATCCCAACCTCGCCGAACTCGCCGCCCTGGTCGACACCGCCAAGCACGCGTACTGGCTCAACCCCGAGCAGACCGGGCAGTGGGGCACCGGCGACTCCGCCGCCGACGCCTACGGCAGGGTCATCGAGATGTACGAGTGCCGCAATGCGAAGCAGCTGACCGCCGTCGTCGCCGGTCTGCTCCCGGTCTGACGCGACCCGTAAGCTGCATGTCCGTGCCCCGCTCCGCCCGATCCGCCCGCGAGCCGCGCCGACGGCTCGGCGTCATGGGCGGCACGTTCGACCCGATCCACCACGGCCACCTCGTCGCCGCCAGTGAGGTCGCCTACCGGTTCGGTCTGGAAGAGGTGATCTTCGTGCCCACGGGCCAGCCGTGGCAGAAGGCACACGAGCACGTCAGCTCGCCCGAGGACCGCTACCTCATGACGGTCATCGCGACCGCGTCCAACCCGCGCTTCTCCGTCAGCCGGGTCGACATCGACCGCGCCACCGACACGTACACCGTCGATACGCTGCGCGATCTCGCCAAGCAGCACCCGGACGCGCAGCTGTACTTCATCACCGGTGCCGACGCGCTCGCGACGATCCTGACCTGGCAGGACTGGGAGGAGCTGTTCGACCTAGCCCGGTTCGTCGCGGTGAGCCGGCCGGGCTACGAACTCGGCGCCGCACACCTCGACGAACACCTCGACAAGCTGCCGGACGGTACCCTCACCCTGATCGAGGTGCCCGCGTTGGCCATCTCGTCGACGGAATGCCGGGACCGTGCGGCGGAGGGCAGCCCGGTCTGGTACCTGGTGCCCGACGGGGTGGTGCAGTACATCTCCAAGCGCCACCTGTACCGGCCGGCGAACCTGGCGGCCGCGTCCCGACCGGTCTCCGACCCGCAGCACACACAGCACACGAAAGGCAGCTAGTTGACCGCTACAGCGGAGGCAATCGAGACGGCGCGGGTGGCGGCGCGCGCCGCGGACGAGAAGTTGGCCACCGACGTCGTCGTGCTCGACGTGTCCGACCAACTCGTCATCACCGACTGCTTCGTCATCGCGTCCGCTCCGAACGAGCGGCAGGTCAACGCCATCGTCGACAACGTCGAGGAGAAGATGCGGATCCACGGCCACAAGCCGATCCGCCGCGAGGGCGCCCGCGAGGGCCGCTGGACGCTGCTGGACTACGGCGATGTCGTCGTGCACCTGCAGCACGAGGACGAACGCGCCTTCTACGCGCTCGAGCGGCTCTGGAAGGACTGCCCCGCGATCCCGGTCGACGGGCTGGGCCGCACACCCGCGCCGGCCGACGGCGGGGATTGACACAGTGCGCCGACTGATCCTGCTGCGGCATGGGCAGACCGGGTGGAACGCCGGCAACCGGATGCAAGGCCAACTCGACACCGACCTCACCGACCTCGGTCGCGCGCAGGCCAAGGACGCGGCGCGGGAGTTGGCCGAACGCACCCCGGTCGCCGTTGTGTCCTCGGACCTGCGCCGCGCCTACGACACCGCCGTGGTGCTCGGCGAGGCCGCCGGGCTGGCGGTGCCGTCCGATCCACGCCTGCGGGAGACGCACCTGGGGCAGTGGCAGGGCCTGGACCACCAGCAGGTCGACGAGCGGTACCCCGGTGCGCGCGCCGCGTGGCGAGGCGACGCGACCTACGCGCCGCCGGGCGGGGAGAGCCGGGTCGACGTCGCGGCCCGGGCGGTGCCGGTGGTGAACGAGTTGATCGACGCCGGGCCCGATTGGGACCGTGGCCCGGTGGTGCTGGTCGCGCACGGCGGGCTGATCGCGGCGCTGACCGCGGCCCTGCTCGATCTGCCGGTGCCGCGCTGGCACGTGTTCGGCGGCCTCGGCAACGCGAGTTGGGCGCAACTGTCGTCGCCGCGCCCGGATGTGCCGTGGCGCGTCGACGTCTGGAACGGCGCGGCCCGGGTGGCTCTCGATGTGCTCTGACCGGCCGGCGCTTCTGGTCGTCGCGGACTCGCTGTCCTACTACGGGCCCGAGGGCGGCCTGGCGGCCGACGACCCGCGGATCTGGCCGAACCTGGCGGGCGCGCGGTTGGGCTGGGACGTCGAGTTGTTCGCGCGGATCGGCTGGACCACCCGTGACGGGTACTGGGCGCTGATCGGGGATCCGCGGATCTGGGCCGCGGTGCCGCGGGCGGGCGCCGTGGTGTTCGCTGTCGGCGGCATGGACACGCTGCCGTCACCGCTGCCGACCGCCCTGCGCGAGCAGATCCGCTACGTGCGTCCTCCTTCCTTGCGCCGGTACGTGCGGGGCGGGTACCAGTGGCTGCAGCCGCGGCTGTCGCCGCTCGGCCGGCCGGTCGCGCTGCCGCCGCGGCTCACGGTCGAGTACCTCGAGAAGTCCCGGGCGGCGCTGGCACACCTGCGACCCGACCTGCCGTTCGTCGCGACCCTGCCCGCCGTGCACAACTGCGCTGCCTACGCCCGGGTGCACGCCGGCCGCGAACCTGCCGTGCGGGCGCTCAACCTATGGGCCGGCAGGCACGACGTGACACTGGTCGATCTTGGGAAAGCGGTGCGCGACAACATCTTCTCCGATCGAGCCAACCCCGACGGCATCCACTGGGGCTGGGACGCACACGTCGCCGTCGCCGACGCCATGTGCGCGGCGCTCGCGCCGGCGCAGGAGGTGGGCTAGGTCGTGGCGGTCGTCGTCGTCACCGACTCGTCCGCCTCCGTCGATCCGGACACGGCGAAGCGGCTGGGAATCCGTGTCGTCCCGCTGCACGTGCTCGTGGGGTCGCGCCAACTCGACGAGGGCGTCGACGAGATGCCGCCCGACGTCACCGCCGACGGCATCACCACCTCCGCGGCCTCGCCCGGCGAGGTCCGCGCCGCCTACACCGCGGCGCTGGCCGCCAGCGACGGCGACGGTGTTGTGGGCGTGCACATTTCGCGGCAGCTGTCGGCGACGTGGGACGCCGCCCGCGCCGCCGCGGACGAACTCGGCGCCGGGGTCCGGGTGGTCGATTCCCGCGCCGCGGCGCTGGGCACCGGGTTCGCGGCGATGGCGGCCGCCCGCGTCGCCGCCGCGGGCGCCGGCCTGGACGCGGCGTACGAGGCGGCCGTCGACGTATCGCGGCGCTGCCGGTGCCTCATCGTCGTCGACAGCCTCGACGCCCTGCGCCGCGGCGGCCGGATCTCGACGATCACCGCCCTGCTCGGCACTGCGCTGGTGACCAAACCGCTGCTGCACGTCGAGGACGGGAAACTCGCCTTGCGCGAAAAGGTCCGGACATCGTCGAAGGCCCTCGCCCGTCTCGTCGACACCGCCGTCGAATGTGCTACTGCCGCAGCTGCCACCGAAGCTGGGACGGCGCTGGCCGTGCAGCACTACGGGGCCGCGGACCGCGCGGAATTGGTGGCGGGACAGTTGCGGCACCGGATTCCGGATCTGCGCGAGCTGGTCGTGACGGAGTTCGGGCCGACGCTCGCGGTGCACGTGGGGCGCGGCGCGGTGGGGGTCGTGGTGGTGCCGGGCGGGTTGCCGCGGTAGCGAGTTATCCACAGAACGCGATTCATCCACAGGGCAATTCGAATCCCCAGGTCGGCCGATCCGGCCCGTCGCCCGGCACCGCTAGCGTCCGGGCCATGGCACGCACGGAGGAACGCGACCGCGTCCGCGAACGCCTCGACCAACTGAGGAGAACGCCGCAGGGCGACACCGACGACACAGACGGCACAGACAAGACCGACCACGACGACGGGCCCGCGACCCCGGACTGGCTCCGGTTCGAGCCCGCGCCGCCGCGGGCGTGGCTGCCGGAGCGACTGCGCGGCGCGCGGGCGGCGGTGAGCGGGCGGGCGGCGGCCGCTCTCGGCGTGGTTGCGGTGCTCGCCGCCGTTGTCGCCGGGTTCTCGGTGCTGCAGGATCGGCCGGTGACGCAGGAGGTTCCGCGGTTGCCGCTGGTCGAGGCGAACACGCTCACCAGTTCGGCAGTGCCCACCGTGCCCACTGTGCCCACAGTGCCCGCACCCGAGGCAGAGGAACTCGTCGTCAGCGTCGTCGGGCTCGTTCGGCACAGTGGCCTGGTGCGGCTCCCGCCGGGTGCGCGAGTCGCCGACGCGATCGCGGCGGCCGGTGGCGCGCAGGAGGGCGCGGACCTGTTGAGTCTCAACATGGCGCAACGGGTTTCCGACGGCGACCAGATCCTCGTCGGGGTCGCGGCGACGGACGGTGGGCCGCCGGTGCTCGGCAGTGCGACCGTCGGGGCGGGCGGCGCAACACCGGGCACCGCGACTCCGACCGGGAAGGTGAACCTCAACACGGCCACCGAGGCCGAACTCGACGCGCTGCCCGGGGTCGGTCCGGTCACCGCGGCGGCCATCGTTGCCTGGCGCGACGCGAACGGCCGGTTCGCCGACGTCGAGCAACTCGGCGAGGTCGACGGGATCGGGCCGAGTCGGCTGGCGAAGCTGCGCGACATGGTCACCGTGTGACCGCGAATCCGACCGCCACCGAGCATCATCCGATCGACCTGCGACTGCTCGGCCCGGCACTGAGTGCGTGGCTGGCCACCCTGGCCGTCCTGCAGTTCGGTTGGCGCACCGGTCTCGCGATGTCCGTCGCCACGGCGCTGGGCGCCGTTGTCGCCGTGGGCAGCCCGCTGCGCCCGCGCGCTGTCGTCGCCGCGATCCTGGCCGTCGTCGCAGGCTTCGCACTCGCCGCCGCGTGGCGCATGCACGCCGTCGACGGCCACCCGCTCATGACGGTGCCGGAGGGCGCTTCCATCGGCGCGGTCGTCGACGTCGTCGACGATCCGCACCGACTCGACACCGCGGCCCCCGACGGCTCGGGCCGGGTGCTTGTGCGCGCGACGCTGCGCGAGGTGAGCATCGCCGGGCGGACCACCGCGGTCGGCGGCAGTGTCGTCGTGCTCGCGCCGGCCGAAGGCTGGGTCGACCTGCTTCCGAGTCAGCGGGTATCGCTGCGTGCCGAGGTCGCACCGGCGCAGCGCCGCGACCTCACCGTCGCCGCGCTGATCGCGCACGGCCGCCCGACCACCGTCGGCTCACCTTCGTGGCTGCAGCGGGCCGCGGGTACGGTGCGGGCCCGGTTCGCCGACGCGGTCGGTCGTGCACTGCCCGCCGACGAGGCGGCACTGCTGCCCGGACTCGTGGTCGGCGACACGTCGCGGGTGTCGCCCCAGGTGCGTGCCGACTTCCGCGCCGCGGGACTCGCGCACCTGCTCGCCGTCTCGGGCGCGAACGTCTCGATCATCTTTGGCGCGGTGCTGATCGCGGCGCGCGCCGCGACGCTCGGGCCGCGGCCCTCGGTGCTGCTCGCGGCGCTCGCACTCGCAGCGTTCGTGGTGCTTGCGAGGCCGTCGCCGAGCGTGCTACGCGCGGCGGTGATGGGCGCAATCGGGCTACTGGCGCTGGTGACGAGTCGGCGCAAGCAGGCGATGCCGGCGCTGTGCACCGCCGTGATCGTGTTGCTCGCGTTGCGCCCCGCCCTCGCGTTCGACGCCGGATTCGCGTTGTCCGTTGTCGCCACCGCGGGTCTGATCCTGCTGGCCCCGAGTTGGGCCGACTGGCTGCAGGCGCGCGGGTCGCCGCGCCCGGTCGCCGAGGCGGTGGCGGTCGCGGCGGCGGCGTTCGCGGTGACGCTGCCGGTGGTGGTCGCGGTGACCGGCACGGTCAGCCTGGTGTCGATCGCCGCGAACCTGCTGGTCGCCGCGGTGATCGCACCACTGACCGTGATCGGGGTGCTCGCGGCGGTCGCCGCCGCGGCGTGGTCGCCGGCGGGGGAGTGGATCGCGCACCTCGCCGCGCCCGGCCTGTGGTGGCTGCTGTTCGTCGCACGGCGCGCGGCGGCGCTGCCCGGTGCCACGGTCGCGGTGCCGCCGGGTGCGGTGCCGGGCGCGCTGGCGGCGGTCGTCGTCGCGGGCGGGGTCATCGCCCTGCGGTCGCGAAGACTGCGAGCCGTTGCTGCGGCAATTGGGGTCGGTCTCGCCGTCGTGCTGATCCCGGCTCGCATCGACCCGCCCGGATGGCCGCCACCCGACTGGTCGCTGGTGGCCTGCGACGTCGGGCAGGGCGACGGTCTGGTGCTGGCCACCGGCGCGGGTGGCGCGGTCGTCGTCGACGTCGGTCCCGACGGGTCGGGCATGCCGGCGTGCCTGCGGCGGTTGGGGATCCAGCGCGTGGATCTGCTCGTCCTGACCCATCTGCACGCCGACCACATCGGCGGCCTCCGCGCGGTCCTGCGCGCGAAACCGGTTGCGGCCGTCGCGGTCGGGCCGATGCGTCGGCCGGGGGAGGTGTTCGACGGCATCGCCCGCGCGACCGCCGCCGCGCACGTCCCGCTCGTGGCGCTGCAACCCGGCGACCAGCTTCGATTCCCCAATCTCACCCTGCACGCGTTGGGGCCCCTACTACCCGCACCGACCGCCGATGCCGACGCGGACGACGCCGCGAACGATCAGTCCATCGTCCTCGCCGCCGACACCCGAGCGGGCCGGGTGCTGCTCACCGGCGACGTCGAGATCCCCGCGCAGGAGGCACTGCTGCGCGCCGGTGCCGACCTGCGCGCCGACGTGCTCAAGGTGCCGCACCACGGGTCGCGGACGACGTCGCCGGCGTTCCTCGCGGCCGTGCGTCCCCGCGTCGCAGTGATCAGCGTCGGCGCCGACAACACCTTCGGACACCCGGCGGCCGAGTTGCTCGGCTGGCTCGACCGGCTCGGTTCGACGGTCGCCCGCACCGACCTCGACGGCGACATCGCGATCGCCGGCGCCCGCGAGCAGCCCCGACTCATGCTGTCGGATCCTCGCCCTAGGATCGAGCCGTGAGCACCCAGGAAGCCACCTCGACGGCCACCTCGCCAACACTGCATCTGGTTGTCGGCGACGAGGAGTTCCTCGTCGAACGCGCGGTCTCGTCGGTGATCGCCGAGGTCCGCGCCGCGAGCGAGGCCCCCGACGAACTGCCGATCGACCGCCTGCGCGCGGGCGACGCGGACGCCGCGGAACTCGCGAACCTGCTGAGCCCCTCGCTGTTCGCGGAGGACCGGGTGGTCGTGCTCGAGGCCGCGGCCGACGCGGGGAAGGACGCGGTTGCGTTGGTGCAGACCGCGGCCGCGGACCTGCCGCCCGGTGTCGTGCTGATCGTGCTGCACAGCGGTGGTGGCCGCAGCCCCGCCGCGAAGGCGCTGCCGGGCGCACTGAAGAAACTCGGCGCCGAAACTCACGAGTGCGCGAGGCTCAGGGCCAACGAGCGTGGGGATTTCGTGCGCGGCGAATTTCGCGCGGCGAAGGTGCGTGTGTCGGGCGAGGTGGTGCAGGCGGTCCTCGACGGTGTGGGCTCCGACCTGCGCGAACTCGCCGCCGCCTGCTCGCAGCTCGCCGCCGACACCGGCGGCAAGGTCGACGTCGCGGCGGTGCGTCGCTACTACGCCGGCCGGGCGGAGGTCACCGGCTTCGAAATCGCCGAACTCGCCGTCGACGGTGACAGCGGGGCGGCGCTCGAGGCGCTGCGCTGGGCGCTGGACCGCGGCACGCCGGTCGTGCTGGTGGCCGACGCCCTCGCCGACACCGTGCACACGATCGCGCGGGTCGGTTCCGCCGGGCGCGGCGATCCGTTCCGGCTCGCGCCGACGCTCGGCTTGCCGCCGTGGAAGGTGAAGAAGGCCCAGGCGCAGGCCCGCGGCTGGGACTCCGCGTCGATCGGCGCTGCGATGCGCGTCGTGACCGACCTCAACGCCGACGTCAAGGGCGGTGCGGTGAGCGCCGAGTACGCACTCGAACGGGCGGTCGCCGCCGTGCTGGATCTGCGTCCGTCGCGCTGAATCTCAGCCGACGAGATGCACCCCGCGGCGTGCGCAAGTGCCGGCGAACGCGGGGTCGCCGGAGCAGGAGTTGCGCCCGGCAATCCACCGGGGGCGTGGTCGTGGTCTGAATCGTTCGGGGCGAGGCCCGCTCGCTCGCGTGCGGCGACGCAGGAATGGGGTAGTGGACTACTCGTGCTCCCGCTGCAGTGCGGGACCACGATCGGATGCGTGGGCAACATGGAACGTCGACGGGCGGCATTGGACCGGTTGTCGTTGCCGCATTCCGATGCGCTGCGGCTTCGGGCCGCGGGCGTCGCCGACACTACGGGTGCCGAGACCGGTGTCGCGTTGCAGTCACTGGGCACCCCGACGCGGGTGGCGCAAGCGAAACTGGCTGCGGTGCAGGAGCGTTTGAACCGATGATGCCGCGAACGGAGGTGTCCGCATCATCGGGGAGCATCGCTGTTTCGGGTGGCGTGTGGCCGCTCACCGGCCGCGCGGAGGAACTCGCCTTGATCGCCGACGCCACGGCCGACTCGAACAGTGGGGCGGGCGTGGTGATCGCGGGCGCCGCAGGGGTGGGCAAGACACGGTTGGCACGCGAGGCGCTCGATGCGACGCGGCGGCGGGGCCGGTCCGGCCGGTGGTTCGTGGCGACGAACTCGGCGCGCACCGTGCCGTTGGGGGTGTTCGCGGAGACGGTCGACTCGTTCGGTCCGGACCGTTTACGCCGCGTGCAGGAGGTCATCGACGCGGTGACCCGCACCGACTCGCCGGCGCGGGTTGTGATCGGCATCGACGACGCGCACCTGCTCGACGAGCAATCCGCGCTCGTGGTGCACCAGCTCGTGCAGCGCCGCCTCGCGACGGTCGTCGCGACGGTGCGCACCGGCGAACCGGTGCGGGATGCAGTCACCGCGTTGTGGAAGGACGAGTTGTTGCCCCGGCTGGATCTGCAGCCGCTGTCTGCGCGCGAGACCGCAGCGCTGCTGGAATGCGTCCTCGGCGGACAGGTCGATTCGGCGAGCGCTGACCGGGTGTGGCACTACACCCGCGGCAATGCCTTGTTTCTTCGGCAGTTGCTGTCCGACAACCTGGCGGCGGGGTGGATCATCCAACGTTCCGGGGTGTGGGTGTGGCACTGTGGCCCGGAGATCTCGCCGACACTCACCGAGCTGGTGGACTCGACGATCGGTCGCCAGTCGACGGCGGTGACACGGGTGCTCGATGTTCTCGCGGTGGCCGACCAGCTGGAGTCGGTCGTGCTGGCGGATATAGCCGGACCGGACGCGGTCGACGCCGCGGAGGTCGCCGGGCTGATCACCATCGATACCGACGCCGGCACGCAGATCGCCCGGTTGGCGCACCCGTTGTTCGGTGAGATCCGCCGTGCCCGGGCGGGGACGATGCGGCTGCGGCACCTGCGAGGGCGGGTCGCGGCGGCACTGGCGATTCGCGACACCGAACCGGATCTGATCCAGACTGTGCGCCGCGCGGTGCTCGTCCTCGACTCCGATGTGCCCCCGGACCCTGGCCTGTTGATGGATGCCTCGGTGGCGGCACTGAAGTTGATGGATCCGGTCGTCGCCGAGCGGCTCGCCGCCCGGGCGGTGCAGACCGGCGGGGGACCGGCGGCCCAGCTGATCCACGTCAGCGCGCTGGTGAACTGCGACCGCCTCGGCGACGCGCTCGACCTGAATGCGGAGCTGATCCGCGCCGCCTCCTCCGACCACGATCGGGTGCTTCGGACCATCGCCCGGGCGGGGATCCTCGTCCGGATCGGGGCAGCCGACGACGCCGAGCGCCTACTGGACACCATCCGCGACATGGTGGGCGCGTGCGGTCTGCGCCGCCCCTTCGAGAGCGTTTGCGCGGTTCTCCACGCCATGCGGGGCCGGCCCCAGGCGGCGATCGACGCCGCCACGTCCGCACTGAACAACCTCGGTTGGCTCGATGATTCGTCCGAACTTCTTGCCGTGTTCGGCCTCGTTTCGGGTCTTGGGGACCTCGGCCGCCTCGACGTTCTTTCCAGCCCAGCCCAGCACGGCTACGAGCTCGCGCGGGCCTCGCTCGATGCGCCGATGCTGCGGTTCTTTCTCGGCCTGCACCACCTCGACGCGCTCCACCTGGGTGGCCTGATCAGTGAGGCGAACGAGCTTGCGGCTCGGCTGGCGCAGGAGCCGATGGACCTGCCCCTCGCGCGGAGCGTCAAGGCTCTGGCGTGCGGTATCACCGCGGCGGCGCAGGGTGATTTCGCGTCGGCACGCCGATGGTTCAGGGAGGCGATGGCGACCGGAGCCGACCTCGAAACGCCATGGCTGAGCGGAATGGCGCAAGTATGGCTGGCCACCGCGATCGCGAAGACCGGCGACCACCAAGGCGCGGCCATTGTTCTGGCCGACCAGAATCGCGACTTCTGTCCCCGCCTGTTCTCGCCGCAGACGGCGCTGGCGCGGGCGTGGGTGTGTGCGGCGGGCGGGGTCATGAGCGAGGCGATCGTCCTCGTGCGTGCCGCAGCCGAGCGTGCCCACGACAACGGCCAGGCTGCGGTGGAGGTGTTGTGTCTGCAGACCGCCGCACAGTTCGGTGACCTCACCGTCGGCGCGCGACTGACCGAACTCGCCGCGATCGTGCAGGGCCCCAGGGTGGTGGCCGCCGCGGCGCACGCGGTCGCCCTGCGCGACCGCGACGGCGAAGGGCTTCTGGCCGCGTCGCAGTCGTACGTGGCGTTCGGGGACAGGGTCGCCGCCGCCGACGCCGCCGCGCAGGCCGCCGTCGCGCTCCGGGACATCGGGCGTCGCGGCGCCGCGATGACCGCCACCGCCGTCGCCCGCCGGTTGGCCGCGGAAACCGGCGCCGAGACTCCCGCGCTGCGCGTGAATGCCGCACCGATCCCGCTGACTCGACGCCAGCGGGAGATCATCGCCCTGGCCGCAGCCGGCCTGTCCAACCGGGAGATCGCCGAGCGGCTCGTCATGTCCATCCGCACCGTCGAAGGACATCTGTTCCGAGCATCCCAGAACACCGGCGCGAGCGGTCGAGCAGCACTCGTCACCCTGCTCCATGGCGCGCCGACGAAGCATGAGCGCAACCGGGGCACTCTCGTTCCCGCCGATCGCCCGTCGCAGGTTTGACGCAATGTCCGGACCCGTCGGCGCGGGATCAGCTCTCGTGTGACCCGACTTTCTCACCGCCACACCGACACTGGCCGACACACTCGGCCCGGCGAGCTGCGCCCGATCCGCGACAAGACCTTCCACGGCAAGGTCTTCGAGGCCAACATCGCCGCGCGCGGGATCACCCTGCTGCGCCCCGCCCCAAGGAGCGCCCGCTGATTCCCCCTCATCATTTCTGCATCGGTAGGGAGCGAGCCTCAGCCGAGGACGTCGACCGCCTCGTCGAGCGAGGAGAGATACCGGATCTCGCTCGGCAGGGACTCGGCGTCCCAGCCGAAACCGGCGGCATACACAGTGGTGCCGGTCCGTTCGGCCCGGCGCAGCGCCGAGTACCGCGCGGTTGCCGGTCGGTTTGCCCACAGCACCGCGGCGCGCGGGGCCACGTGCCGGGTGAGGGCGGAGGCGAGGGCCTCCGGGGGGACGGAGGCGCCGATCATCATCGCGCTCAGCCCGCGCTCGGCGAGCGCGGCGCGCAGCGCCTCGAGGCCGAGCGTGTGCGTCTCGTTGCTGGTGCAGGCGAGCAGGACCGGGGCTCGGGCGTCGGTGCGGGGCGGGCGCACCTGCTGCAGCGCCGACGACACCGCGTAGGAGGCGGCATGCTCGACGTCGATGCACTGGTCGCTGTTGGTCCGGCGGTCGAGGATCGATTCGAACAGCGGCCGGCACAAATCGTTCCACGCGGTCACGACGCCGTCCCGCATGATCACAGCAACCACGAACGAGCGCAGCGTGTCGCCGTCGAGTCGGAAGGCGGCGGCCACTGCGTCGTCGAGGTCGCCGGTGTCGTTCACCCGGTTCGGCCCGTCGTCGGCCATGGCGGCGCGGGCCGCGCTCGCGGGGGTCGCACCGGCCCGAATGAGTTGGTTCATGTAGGCGAGCCGCGCGATGTCGGACTCCGAGTACTGCCGGTGCCGGCCGGGCTGATGGTCCTTGGGGCCGATACCGTAGCGCCGGTTCCAGCTACGCAGCGTCGGGATCGCGATGCCGAGCCGGGACGCGACCGACTGCACTGTGTATTCGACACTCTCCGGCTCGGGCTCGAGGGTCTCGACCGACCCCGAGTCGGCGGGTGTTTCGAGAGGCGGGGCGGCGTGGTGGTGCGAATACGCCTCGTTCATCGACCTCACCCCCTCCGACCGGTGCAGCTGTATTCCATGAAACCATGCAAACCGTCAAACACCGACACCGGGACAGCCCCGGACAGGGCCGCCGGAAACCAGAAAGCCGCCGAAACCAGGTGGTCTCGGCGGCGGATGCGATCGGGCCCCTCGTCGGGGACTCGCGCGATCAGAGCTTGTTGTAGGCGAGAGTGAGCGCGGACTTCTTGTTCGCCGCCTGGTTGGCGTGGATGACGCCCTTGCCGGCTGCCTTGTCGAGCTTGCGGCGCGCGCTCAGCAGTGCATCGTTCGCCTTCTCCTTGTCGCCGGCCGCCGCAGCCTGACGGAACGAGCGAATCGAGGTCCGCAGCGCGGACTTCACCGACTGGTTGCGCTGGCGGCGCGCCTCGTTCGTGCGAATCCGCTTCACCTGGGACTTGATGTTGGCCACGCGTAGATTCCTTCTTGGTTTCGTCGCAAAGTTCGAGGGCGTGCTGTGCGCACGCCGGCTGTCGAGATTACCAGCACGCGGGCAGGGTCCCAAAACGGAGAAAGTTGGCGTCTCGAACGAGCACGTGAGCGAAGTGTGTAGCACCATGACCGCATGAGTCCGCAATCGTCGACGAAGACCGCACGCAAGTCCGTGCGCGGCGCGGGGAGCAACGGCGCGCATCCCGGTGTTTTCGACGGGTACAGCGTCGGGCCGTACCAGGCTGCGTTCGACGAGATGTTCGACGACGGCACGGTCCGCTCGCCGTACCGTGGCATCTACGACGCCCTCGCGCCGATCGACGTCGAGGACCTCGCCGCCCGGTCCGACGCGCTCGGCCGTGCGTTCATCGACCAGGGCATCACTTTCTCGCTCTCGGGGCAGGAGCGCCCGTTCCCACTCGACCTCGTCCCCAGGGTGATCGCCGCGTCGGAGTGGAATCGGCTCGAGCGCGGCATCAAGCAGCGCGTCGAGGCGCTCGAGATGTTCCTCGACGACGTCTACGGCGAGCAGTCGATCCTGCGCGACATGGTCATCCCGAAGCGACTGGTCACCTCGTGTGAGCACTTCCACCGGGAGGCCGCGGGCATACAGCCGCCCAACGGGGTCCGCATCCATGTCGCCGGCATCGACCTCATCCGCGACGAGGAGGGCCAGTTCCGGGTCCTCGAGGACAACCTCCGCTCGCCGTCGGGCGTCTCGTACGTGATGGAGAACCGCCGCACGATGGCACGGGTGTTCCCAGACCTGTTCGCCTCCAACCGCGTTCGGGCCGTCGGCGACTACGCCACCCACCTGCTGCGGGCGCTGCGCGCGGCCGCGGCACTCAACGAGGCGGACCCGACCGTCGTCGTGCTCACCCCGGGCGTCGCGAACTCCGCCTACTTCGAGCACTCGCTGCTCGCGCGCCTGATGGGCGTCGAGTTGGTGGAGGGTCGTGACCTGTTCTGCCGCGACAACGTCGTCTACATGCGCACCACCGAGGGCGAGCGACAGGTGGACGTGATCTACCGCCGCATCGACGACGCGTTCCTCGACCCGATGCAGTTCCGGCCGGACTCGGTGCTCGGCGTCGCGGGCCTGCTCAACGCGGCGCGCGCCGGCAACGTCGTCATCTCGTCGGCGGTCGGCAACGGCGTCGGCGACGACAAACTCGTCTACACCTACGTCCCGACGATCATCGAGTACTACCTCGGCGAGAAGCCGATCATCCCGAACGTCGACACCTGGCGCTGCTGGCTGTCGGAGGAGTGCGAGGAGGTCCTCGACCTCATCGACGAGTTGGTGGTCAAGCCGGTCGAGGGGTCGGGTGGCTACGGCATCGTGTTCGGGCCGGAGGCGACACCCAGGGAACTCGATGCGCTGCGGCGCAAGATCAGGGCGGACCCGCGCGGCTGGATCGCGCAGCCGGTGGTGCAGCTGTCCACTGTGCCGACCAAGATCGGCGACGAACTCGCACCGCGCCACGTCGACCTGCGCCCGTTTGCCGTGAACGACGGCGAACAGGTGTGGGTGCTGCCAGGCGGGCTCACCCGGGTCGCCCTGCCGGAGGGGTCGCTGGTGGTGAACTCCAGCCAGGGCGGCGGGTCGAAGGACACGTGGGTGCTCGCGAGCCGCACGTCGGATGCCGAGCGCGAGCTGTCGGGAGAGAAGCTCGTTGCCGAGCCGCCGCGCGCCGAGCAGCCCGAGATCGGGCCAGAACTCACGCCTGCACAGTCCCAGCAGCAGCAGCAACAACAGCAACAGCAGAGCCGAGCGGGAGGGCAGAGCTGATGCTGGCCCGCAACGCGGAATCGCTGTACTGGATCGGGCGCTATGTCGAGCGCGCCGACGACACCGCGCGCATCCTCGACATCGCGATGCACCAGTTGCTCGAGGACTCCACGGTCGACCCGGACCGCACCTGCCGGTTGCTGCTGCGCGTGCTCGGCGTCGACCCGCCGGAGGGCGATCTGGACCTCAAGGTCGTCACCCGGCTGATCGCGTTCGAGCGCGGCAACGACGTCTCGATCGTGGACTCGATCTCCAACGCCCGCGAGAACGCCCGCGGCGCGCGCGAGGTCACCTCCAGCGAGATGTGGGAGTGCCTCAACACCACCTACAACCGGCTGCCGGAGCGTGAGCGGGCGTCGAACCGGCTGGGGCCGCACGAGTTCTTCAGCTACATCAAGGACCGCGCCGCGATGTTCGCCGGGCTCGCGGACTCGACGCTGAGTCGCGACGACGGCTACCGCTTCCTGCTGCTGGGTCGTTCGATCGAGCGCATCGACATGACGGTGCGACTGTTGCTCTCCCGCGCGGGGGACCGGGCGTCGTCGCCGGCGTGGGTGACGGTGCTGCGGTCGGCGGGCGCGCACGACACCTACCTGCGCACCTACCGCGGCGCCCTCGATGCTCGGCTCGTCGTCGAGTTTCTGCTGCTGGACCGGTTGTTCCCGCGGTCGATCTTCCACGCGCTGCTCGAGGCGGAATCGTGTCTCGCCGACCTCGACCAGCGGCCGAACAGCCGGGTCGGTGCCCGCGCGGAGGCGCAGCGCCTACTCGGCTCGGCGCGTAGCGGCCTCGAGTTCCTCGCGCCCGGCGAGCTGCTCGACGACCTGCAGCCGTTGCTGCTCGCCCTGCAGGAGACCTGCCGCGACGTCGGCGAGGCCATCGCGCGACAGTACTTCCACGCGGCGCCGTGGGTGGCATGGACGGACGCCGGGTCGGCCAGCGACTACGAGGTGGAAGTGGAGGGCGAACTGTGAGTTGGCGGTTGCGGGTGGTGCACGAGACCGGCTACGAGTACAACGAGCCGGTCACCGCGTCGTACAACGAGGCCCGCCTCACCCCGCGCGCGGACAACCGGCAGAACGTGATCCTCAACCGGATCGAGACGCATCCCGCGACCCGGTCCTACCGGTACAGGGACTACTGGGGCACCGCCGTCACGGCGTTCGACCTGCACGCGCCGCACACCGAACTGTCGGTGACGGGCTCGTCCGTGGTGGAGACCGAGCCGTTCACCCCACCCACCGAGGAGCACTCGGACTGGGAGGACCTGCACGCCGAGCCGCTCGTCGACCGCTACGACGAACTGCTCACCCCCACCGCCTACGTGCCGGCCGAGCGCAAACTCGCGCGGGTGGCGAAGTCGCTGTCCAAGGACGTCCCACCGGGCGAGGCGGTCGCCAATGCGGTGCAGTGGGTGCACGAGGAGATGTCCTACATCCCGGGCACGACGTCGGTGCACACGTCCGCGGTGCAGGCCTTCGAGGACCGCAAGGGGGTCTGTCAGGACTACGCCCACCTGACCCTGCTGTTGTTGCGCAGCATGGGGATTCCGAGCCGCTACGTCTCGGGCTACCTGCATCCCAAGGCGAATGCCGCGATCGGCGAGACCGTGGCGGGGCAGAGCCACGCGTGGATCGAGGCGTGGGTCGGTGGTTGGTGGGGTTACGACCCGACCAACGCGATCCACGTCGGTGAACAGCACGTGTCGGTCGGAGTCGGCCGCGATTACGCGGACGTGCCGCCGTTGAAGGGTGTCTACACGGGTGGCGGCTCGACCGCACTCGAGGTTGTGGTGGAGATAACCCGGTTGGCCTAGCCTGGCTAGCGTTTCAGTGGCTCGGTCTGCGAGCCTTTACGAAGCCGTCAACGTCGACGGTACCTGGGGTACGCGACGTAGATTAGGGGTGAGCTGGTGAGTACCGCACAAGAGCTAACCGAAGCCGAGGAGGTTTCGGAGGCGAAGAAGTACGTCGCCGAGGCGATCGGCACATTCGTGCTGGTTCTGGGGGGCGTCGGCACGGCCGTCTTCTCGGGCAGCAAGATCGGGGGCGGGTTCGTCGCCCTCGCGTTCGGTCTGACGCTGCTGCTGCTCGTGTACGTGATCGGCCCGATCTCCGGGTGCCACGTGAATCCCGCGGTGACGCTGGGGCAGTTCCTGCTCGGCCGCATGTCGGCCGCGTCCGCGGGGCTGTACTGGGTGGCACAGGTGATCGGCGGTCTGCTTGCCGGTCTGGTGTTGTTCGCGTTGAAGAACGACCTGCCGACCTACGACCGTGCCGCCGACGGTCTCGCCGCCAACGGTTGGGGTTTTCACAGCCCGTCGGCCACCACGGGGCCGCTGGGCAAGGTCGAGATCAGCGGTTACGGCCTCGGCGCGACCATCACCATCGAGATCCTGCTGACCGCGCTGCTGGTCTTCGTTGTGCTGGCCTCGACCGACAAGGTGTCGCAGGTGCCGTTCGCCGGTCTCGCGATCGGGTTCACCCTCGCGGTGATCCACCTGATCTCGATCCCGATCGACAACACGTCGGTCAACCCGGCGCGCAGCCTCGCGGTCGCGCCCTACCAGGACGGGGCGATGGCGCAGGTCTGGGCGTTCATCGTGTTCCCGCTCATCGGCGGTGCGGTCGGCGCGCTCGTATACGGCGCGATGTTCGGCCGCTCGCGGGGTGTCCAGCACGGCTGACCCACAGTAGGGCCCGGTCCACCGGGTACAGCGAGTTCAGTGCCAGCTGTACTCGGTGACCAGCCGCGCCGCGACCTTGTCGAACGTGTGGCGTTCCAGTACCGCGCCCTCGCGGCGGATGCCGGCCTCCGGGACGTCGAGAACGCGGTCCAGCCGGACCCAGCTGGGGCGGGCCTGACCGTCCCACGGTCCGGTGCCGATCCCGAGCCAGTTTCGATCGTCGGCGCGTTCTTCGTTCGAGGAGAGCATCAGGCCCAGCAGGGTCTTGCCGTCGCGCCCCACCACGAGCACCGGGCGGTCCTTGCCCTTGCTGGTGTCCTCCTCATAGGTCACCCACGTCCACACGATCTCGCCCGGATCGGCCTGGCCGTCGAGTTGCGGGGCGTAGACGACGCGGCGGGCGCGCTGGGCGGTCGGGACACTGCGCGACGTGACCGGACGGCCCGGCGTCGTCGGTCGCTGTTGCTGGGTGGTACCGCCGGTCCACTTCTGCAGCCGCTCGAGCAGTTTCGGCCCCTGAGTGCGGACCAGGCGGGGCCCCTGCTGCCGCGCGATCGTGCCGAGCTGCTTGCCGAGGTCACTCCATGTGGGTGCCATGCCCGCGAGCTTAGTATCCGGCCGGGCACACCCTATTCTGGAGAGCGACCGGCCTACAGGGCCGACAGAGAACCAGGAGCCCTCATCACCAGCTTCGCCGATACGACCTTCACCGATCCCGCGCGGATCCGGAACTTCTGCATCATCGCGCACATCGACCACGGCAAGTCGACCCTGGCCGATCGCATGCTGCAGCTGACCGGTGTGGTCGAGGGGCGGGCGATGCGCGCCCAGTACCTCGACCGGATGGACATCGAGCGTGAGCGCGGCATCACAATCAAGGCGCAGAACGTCCGGCTGCCCTGGCAGGTCAACGGGGAGGATTACGTCCTGCACCTGATCGACACCCCCGGCCACGTCGACTTCACCTACGAGGTGTCCCGCGCGCTCGAGGCCTGCGAGGGCGCGGTGCTGCTGGTCGACGCGGCGCAGGGCATCGAGGCGCAGACGCTGGCGAACCTGTACCTCGCCCTGGAGAAGGATCTGCACATCATCCCGGTGCTGAACAAGATCGACCTGCCGGCCGCCGACCCCGATCGTTATGCCGCCGAGATCGCGCACATCATCGGGTGCGAGCCGGGCGACGTGCTGCGGGTGTCGGGCAAGACAGGCGAGGGGGTCGCCGACCTGCTCGACCACGTGATCGCGGAGGTGCCGCCGCCAACCGGCGACGCCGCTCCGGCTCCGGTACGCGCGATGATCTTCGACTCGGTCTACGACACCTACCGCGGCGTGATCACCTATGTGCGCGTCGTCGACGGGAAGATCGTGCCGCGTGAGAAGATCCGGATGATGTCGACCGGGGCGACGCACGAACTGCTCGAGGTCGGGATCGTCTCGCCGGAGCCGAAGCCTACGCAGGGGCTCGGGGTGGGGGAGGTCGGCTACCTCATCACCGGTGTGAAGGATGTGCGCCAGTCGAAGGTCGGCGACACCGTGACCAGCGCCCGCAACGGGGCCGAGGAGCCGCTCACCGGCTACCGCGAACCGCGGCCGATGGTGTACTCCGGGCTGTACCCGGTGGACGGGTCCGACTACCCGGATCTGCGCGACGCGCTGGACAAGCTGCAACTCAACGACGCCGCGCTCACCTACGAGCCGGAGACGTCGGTGGCGCTCGGGTTCGGGTTCCGCTGCGGCTTCCTGGGTCTGCTGCACATGGAGATCACTCGCGAACGCCTGCAGCGGGAGTTCGGCCTGGATCTGATCTCGACCGCGCCGAACGTCGTGTACCGGGTGGAGATGGAGGACGGCACCGAGCACGTCGTCACCAACCCGTCGTACTGGCCCGAGGGCAAGCTCCGCCGCGTATTCGAGCCGGTCGTGAAGTGCACAGTCATCTCGCCGAGCGAATTCATCGGCGCGATCATGGAGCTGTGCCAGTCGCGCCGCGGCGAACTCGGCGGCATGGACTACCTGTCGGAGACCCGCGTCGAACTGCGGTACACGCTGCCGATGGCGGAGATCATCTTCGACTTCTTCGACTCGCTGAAGTCGCGTACCCGCGGCTACGCCAGCCTCGACTACGAGGAGTCCGGCGAGCAGGAGGCGCAGCTGGTGAAGGTGGACATCCTGCTGCAGGGCGAGGCCGTCGACGCGTTCAGCGCGATCGTGCACCGCGACGCCGCGTTCGCCTACGGCAACAAGATGACCACCAAGTTGCGCGAGCTGATCCCGCGCCAGCAGTTCGAGGTGCCGATCCAGGCCGCGATCGGATCGAAGATCATCGCCCGCGAGAACATCCGCGCGATCCGCAAGGACGTGCTCGCCAAGTGCTACGGCGGCGACATCAGCCGCAAGCGCAAGCTGCTCGAGAAGCAGAAGGAAGGCAAGAAGCGGATGAAGACGATCGGCCGCGTAGAAGTCCCGCAGGAGGCATTTGTCGCGGCGTTGTCGTCGGACGCCGGGGCTGTCGACAAGCCGAAGAAGTAGTCAGCTCGCGCTGTGCGCGGGCTGGAAGGTCCCCGCCCGCACCGACTCCTCCGCCCGGATCACGTGCATCACCGCGTTGATCTGGGCCAGGTGGGTGAAAGCCTGGGGGAAGTTGCCCAGGTGCCGCCCGGTCCTGGTGTCGATCTCCTCGGCGTAGAGCTTGAGTGGGCTGGCGAACCCGAGCAGCCGCTCGCACAGGTGGCGCGCCCTTTCGAATTCGCCGATCTCGACCAGCGCCGACACCAGCCAGAACGAGCAGATCGTGAACGTGCCCTCCTCGCCGGACAGCCCGTCGTCGGTCTCGTCGACCCGGTACCGCAGCACCAAGCCGTCCGCGGTGAGTTCGTCGGCGATCGCGAGCACGGTCGCGCGCACCCGGTGGTCGCCCGGCGGCAGGAAGCGAACCAACGGCACCAACAGCAGCGACGCGTCCAGCGAGTCGGTGCCGTAGTACTGGGTGAACACGCCACGGGAGTCGACACCGTTGGCAAGAATGTCCGCCTTGATCTCGTCGGCGATCGCGTCCCACTTGGCCGCGTACTTCCGCTCGCCGTGCATCATCGCCAGCTTGGCGCCCCGGTCGAGCGCGACCCAGCACATCACCTTCGACGAGGTGAAGTGTTTCGGTTCGCCGCGGATCTCCCAGATGCCGCGGTCGGGAGCGCGCCAGTGCTCGATCGCCTCCTCGACCTGCCGCTTGAGCAGCGGCCACAACGACTCGGGAACCTGTTCTCGCGAGCGCACGTGCAGATAGACCGAGTCGAGCATGGTGCCCCAGATGTCGTGCTGCTCCTGGTTGTAGGCGCTGTTGCCGATCCGCACGGGTTGCGCCCCGTCGTAGCCGTAGAGATGGCCGAGCTCGGACTCCTCGAGCATCAATTCGCCGCCGATGCCGTACATCACCTGCAGCGGCACCGGCTCGCCCTGCGCGTCCTGGGAGACGTCGTACATGAAGCAGAAGAAGTCGTTGGCCTCGCGATCAAGTCCCAGCGTGTAGAGGCCCCACAGCGCGAACGTGGAATCGCGCACCCACGCGTAGCGGTAGTCCCAGTTGCGCTCGCCGCCCGGGGTCTCCGGCAGCGATGTCGTGGCGGCGGCCATCAGGGCGCCGGTCGGTAAATAGGTCAGCCCCTTCAACGTCAGCGCGCTGCGCTGCAGATGCCCGCGCCAGGGATGGTCGGGGAACTTGCCGATCGTGATCCACTGCCGCCAACTCTCGGCGGTCTGCCACATCTTCGCCGCCGCCTCGTCCCACGACTTCGGCGCCGGTAATTCCGACCACGTCAGCGCGACGTACACCTTGTCGCCCTCGACCATGCGGGTGCGGGCCCGCGCCTCGCGCCCCTCGAGACCGAGGCGCAGGTCCGTGGTGAGCTTGAGCGTCGGACCGAACCCGTCCGCGGGGTCGCAAGTGGCGGTCGCCTCCTCGTACACCTTGCCGGTGTACTCCCAGAGCGCCGGCGCCCGGTGGTAGTCGAAGGCGGGCTCGCAGCTCACCTCGAGTTCGACGACCCCGCTCACGCACTTCACGGTGCGCACCAGGATGTGCTCGGCGTCCCAGTCGGTGGGCGTGCGCCGGTGCGTCCTCGACCGGTCTTCGATGTTGTGCCAGCGCCCCAGGACCAGCGCGTCGCGGACGACGAGCCACCCGGTATCGGTCTGCCAGGTGGTTTCGACGATCATTCCGCCGGGCAGGTATCGACGCGCGGCGGGCACGTTGACGCCGTACGGGCCGACCCGGAAGTGTCCGGCACTGCGGTCGAGCATCGCGCCGAAGATGCTCGGCGAGTCCGGGCGTGGCAGGCACATCCATTCGACCGAGCCGTTGCGAGCGATGAGGCAGACCGTCTCGCAATCGGACAGGAAGGCGTAGTCGTCGATCGGCGGGTAGCTGCTGTGCTGCGTCAGCGTCGAGACGGTGGACAGCGCCGTGCGATCGTCGAGTGGCGACATAGGCATCATCATCGACCCGCGGCGTCGTGCCGTCCACACGTGCGTGAACCGGTGTCTAGGCTGGTCGGGTGCAGCGCATCGGCGGGTGGTGGGACGCGATCGAACTGTGGATCGCGGGCCTGCCGTTCGTGCCGCAGTTCCTGTTGCTCGCGGTGGTGCTCGTGCCGTTCGCGTTCGGGGTCGCGTGGGTGCTGGACCGGGCGTTGATCGCGACGCTGACGCTGCTCGGGCGGGGCACCGCCGGCGAGCCCGGGCGCCGGGACGGGCGGCCCTGATGCCGCGCTCGCGGGTCACGCTCGCGCTGGTCGCGTTGCTGGTCCTGGTGGTCGTCGCGTGGCTGCTCACCAGGTAGATCGCTCACTTCGCCGCCCCCGAGGTGCTCTGCTACAGTCTTGCGGGTGTCCGTGACAGCTGCCGCCCAGGTCCGCCATGAATTGGCGTTGATCGCTGTCGGCATGCTCGCGGTCGCCGATATCGCCTGTCGCTGATCCAACGGGCCTCATTCGCGCTGCCGTGGCCGCCGATGGTTTCACCCGACACTCGGATGTCGTTTCCGCACGACGCGTCCGCCACGGTTTCGTTGTCGATCACGCCCCGAAAGGCACCACACCATGAAACGTCGTTCCCGTCACCTCGCGATCGCGCTCGCCGCGGTCGGCGCCGTCGCGCTCACCGCCTGCGGTGGTGGTTCGAGCGACGTCGCCGGCGGTGATACCGGCTCGGGTGACGCCGAGACCACGCTGAACCTGTATGCCTACGCGGTGCCGAAGCCCGGCTTCGACAAGGTGATTCCCGCCTTCGAGGCGACGGAACAGGGAGCAGGCGTTCAGTTCCAGCAGTCCTACGGCGCCTCCGGCGACCAGTCCCGCAAGGTCAAGGACGGTGCCGAGGCCGACGTCGTCAACTTCTCCGTCGAACCCGACATCACCCGCCTTGTCGACGCCGGCCTCGTCGATCAGGATTGGAACGCGGGCGCGGACAAGGGAATCCCGTTCGGTTCCGTGGTGACCATCGTGGTGCGGCCCGGGAACCCGAAGGGCATCCAGGACTGGGACGACCTGCTGCAACCCGGCCTCGAGGTGGTCACGCCGAATCCGTTCAGTTCCGGCTCGGCCAAGTGGAACCTGTTGGCGCCGTATGCCGCCAAGAGCAACGGCGGCCAGAATCCCCAGGCGGGCCTCGACTACCTCGATCAACTCGTCGGCGAGCACGTCAAGGTGCAGCCCAAGTCCGGGCGTGAGGCGACGGAGACCTTCCTGCAGGGCACCGGCGACGTCCTGTTGAGTTACGAGAACGAGGCGCTGTTCGCCGAACGCAACGGCGACCCGGTCGAGCATGTCACCCCGCCGATCACGTTCAAGATCGAGAACCCGGTCGCGGTGATCAACTCCAGCCAGCACCTCGAGCAGGCCACCGCATTCCGCGATTACCTGTTCACGTCCGAGGCGCAGCACCTGTGGGCGCAGGCGGGTTTCCGGCCGGTCGACCCGGAGGTGGCGGCGCAGTACGCGGCCGATTTCCCCGAGCCGCAACAGTTGTGGACCATCGATGATCTCGGCGGCTGGCAGGCCGTCGACGAGCAACTGTTCGCCAAGGACACCGGCAGCGTCGCCGTGATCTACGACAGCGCGACCAAGTGACGCGCGCACAGGAGTGACGGGCTCGTGACGACGACGCAACCACCCACGTCCGGAACCGAAGCGGCGGCGCGGCGCCGGTTGCTACCCCAGGTGACCGGAACGGTCGGCCCCCTCGGCATCGGCGTGGCGGTGCTGTGGCTGACGGTGATCGTGCTGCTGCCGCTGGCCGCGTTGACGGTGACCGCGTTCGAGGACGGCTGGGCGGGATTCTGGGACGCGATCACCGCGCCCGCGGCCCTTGCCGCCATCCGGGTCACGGTGGGTGTGTCGATCGTCGTGGCGTTGATCAACGCGGTGGTCGGGACCCTCATCGCCTGGGTGCTGGTGCGCGACGAGTTCCCCGGGAAGCGGGTCGTCAACGCGATCATCGACCTGCCGTTCGCGCTGCCGACCATCGTCGCGAGCATCGTCCTGCTGTCGCTGTACGGCCCCGACAGCCCGATCGACATCCATCTCAACGCGACCCGTCCGGGTCTCGTCGTCGCGCTGCTGTTCGTGACGCTGCCGTTCGTGGTGCGCTCGGTGCAACCCGTGCTGCTCGAGGTGGATCACGAGGTCGAGGAGGCCGCCGCCTCGCTCGGCGCCGGCAACTGGACGACGTTCCGCCGGGTGGTCCTGCCGGCCTTGGCCCCCGCGATCATCGGCGGCACCGGCCTCGCGTTCGCCCGCGCGATCGGTGAGTATGGATCGGTCGTGCTGATCGGCGGAAACATCCCGCGCCTCACCCAGGTCGTGTCGCAGCACATCCAGCAGCAGATCGAGATCGACCGCCCGGTGAACGCCGCGGCCGAATCGGTGGCGCTGCTCGCCATCGCCTTCGTCACGCTGCTGGGGTTGCGCTTCTTCGCCGAACGGACCGCGCGCAAGGAAATGAGGCAGCGTTGATAAGGACAAAGCGGTGAGGGTCTCGCGGTTCACCCAACTGTCCCTGCGCACGATCGCGCTCGGCTACCTGTTGATCCTGCTGATCGTCCCGTTGGTGCTGATCCTGTGGCGCACCTTCGAGAACGGCATCGGCGCGTTCATCGACTCGATCAGCACCCCCGCCGCCATCTCCGCGTTGCACCTCTCGTTGCTGATCGTGGCGATCGTGGTGCCGGTCAACGTGATCTTCGGCGTCGTCACCGCGATCGCGCTGGTCCGCGGTCGGTTTCCCGGACGCGGACTGGTGCAGGGCATCGTCGATCTACCGTTCGCGGTGTCGCCCATCGTCGTCGGTGTCGCGCTGATCCTGCTGTGGGGCGCCAACGGCTGGTTCGGCGGGATCGAGTCGCTCGGCTTCCAGGTGATCTTCGGCCTGCCGGGCATGGTCATCGCGACCATCTTCGTGACGCTGCCGTTCGTGGTCCGCGAGGTCGAACCGGTGCTCGTCGAGATCGGCGACGAACAGGAGCAGGCCGCCGCCACCCTCGGTGCGTCGAGGTGGCAGACGTTCTGGCGCATCACGTTGCCGGCCATCCGGTGGGGCCTGACCTACGGCGTGGTGCTCACGGTCGCGCGGTCGCTCGGCGAGTTCGGCGCGGTGATCATGGTGTCCTCCGGGTTCCCGGGGGTTTCCCAGACGCTGACCCTGCTGGTGCATTCGCGCTACATCGACGACCACAACACCTTCGGCGCCTACTCGGCGGCGACGCTGCTGATGGGGATCGCGCTGCTCACCCTGCTGCTGATGACGATCCTCGACCGGAAGAGGGAAAACGCATGATCACCGTGACCGGCGCGAACAAGCGCTACGGCGAGTTCGCCGCACTCGACGACGTGAGCATCGACATCCCGTCCGGTTCGCTGACCGCATTGCTCGGCCCGTCCGGGTCCGGCAAGTCGACGCTGCTGCGCTCGATCGCGGGCCTCGAGACCCTCGACACCGGCACGGTCGTGATCGCGGGCAAGGACGTCACCCGGGTCGCGCCGCAGAAGCGTGACATCGGCTTCGTGTTCCAGCACTACGCGGCGTTCAAGCACATGACGGTGCGCGACAACGTCGCGTTCGGCTTGAAGATCCGCAAGCGCCCCAAGAACGAGATCGCCACCCGCGTCGACGAACTGCTCGGCATCGTGGGGCTCGACGGGTTCCAGCACCGCTATCCGGCGCAGTTGTCGGGCGGCCAGCGCCAGCGCATGGCGCTGGCCCGGGCGCTGGCCGTGGATCCGCAGGTGCTGCTGCTCGACGAG
>DATDBL010000281.1:0-13637 GCA_036524855.1 Aldersonia sp.
TGACCTCGCCATCGGGGGTGAAGACCTCCGGGGAGAACTGGATGTACGCCTCCGGGGCGGTCATCTGCCGGGCGTTGCAGAAGCTCAGCACACCCCGCAGGCTCTGCTGAGCGAGCGCCGTGCCGATCTGACCGATCGACGCCCCGACCACGGCGGCGGGGATGTGATCGAAGGAGTTCTGGCCCCAGGGCCGGGAGGCCCAGTCGATCGCGTTCTTCAGCGCACCCGGGATGGAGCGGTTGTACTCCGGGGTGACGAAGAGGACCGCGTCGACGGCAGCGATCGATGCCTTGAGCTCTCTGGCTTCCGGCGGGTAGTCGGCGTCGAAGTCGGGGTTGTACAGCGGCAGGTCCTTGATCGCGATCTCGACGAATTGGAGGTCGTCGGGGGCCAGCCGGATCAGCGCCTTCGACAGGATCCGGTTGATCGACGTCGAGGAGAGGCTGCCGACGAAGTACCCGACGGTGTACGTGGTCATTGCGTCCTGCTTTCCGGCCGGACACGTCGCCCGGCGTCTGGGGGTCGAAGACTGTTCCATGATCACCGTCGGACCGGCGCCGGGAGTCGGATTCCGCCGACTTCGTCCGCCGCGTGACATGCTTCGCGGCGTGACGAACCGCCCGATGCCGCGCTCGTTGTCCCGCCTCGCCGCGTTGCCGTGGTGGGCCTCGATCCTCGTCGGCGCCGTCTGTGTGGGGCTCGGCCTGTACCTGCTGACCCGACCGTTGATGTCCCTGACCACTCTCGCGGTGCTGATCGGCCTGGCGTGTCTGGCCAGCGGCGTGGCCGACCTGATCGCCGCGACCCGGTCCGCGACACCGCGCGCGGGTGTCCTCGCCGCGGTCGTCTGGATCGTGCTCGGCCTGGTCGTGCTCGTGTGGCTCGGGTACACGATCGACCTGCTCGCCCCGGTGGCGGCGATCGCCCTGGCGATCAGCGGTGTGATCCGACTGCTGCGCACGATCCGCGGCGGCACCGTGGACGAACGGATCGCGACCGCGTTGTTCGGCATCGCCGATCTGGTGTTCGCGGTGGTCGCGTGGCGCCGGCCCGACGTGACGCGCGTCACATCCCCGAGATTCCGTACGACTTCAGCTTCCGATACAGAGAACTACGAGACATGCCGACCGCCTGCGCGGCGTGCAGCCGGTTGCCACCGTTCTCCTGCAGGGCGGTGACGATCGCGTCGCGTTCGGCGACTTCGATGGCGGACAGGGTGCGGGTACTCGTCGTCCGGCAGGAGCCGGGTAGGTCCTCGGCTTGTATTTCGCCGACCGGACGCCGGCGCAGCGCGCTCTCGAGCGCCTCGCGCAGTTCGGTCAGGTTTCGCGGCCAGGTGTGCGCACCGAGGATCCGTAGTGCCTGCGGGCTCACGCGGGTGCGCCGGTCGGGGGCGATCTCCCGCAGCGCGCGGGCGACGAGATGGGGCAGGTCCGCGGTCCGGAACCGGAGCGGCGGGACGGTCACCGATCGGTCGAACCGTCCGAGGACGGTGTGCAACGGCGAGCCGATGGCGGGACTGGTGTCGGACAGTGTGGCCGCGACGTGACAGCCTGCCGGGCGGGCAGCGAAGAACTCCTCGACGGCGTCGGCCCCGTCCGCCGAGATTCGGTCGATGTTCCGCAGCACCAACAGCACCGGGGCCGACGGGTTTGGTGCGAGTTCGAGCCGGCTCCGGTTCGTGAACTGGTCCGCGTCGACGCTGATGCTGCGGCCCGTCGGGTGCAGCCGATGGAAGGTTTCGAGCAGCAGGGTGAACTTCCCACATCCGGCCTCGCCGACGACGAGCAGATCGTCGCCCTGTGCCAGCCCCTCGGCGATGCCCGTCTGGGCGTCGTTCCATGCGGGGCTGCGGCTTTCGGTGACACCGGCGGACGAATTCCGCAGGCCGCTGGCGATCTCGGAGGTCGCCCGGTTCGCCGCGAGAGTCCCCTCGAAGTCGGCCACAGCGTCCCTCGGCGTATCGATCTCGTTCAGCAGCAACACGATTCCCGCCACTGTGCCGCCACACACGATCGGGTCGGCCCGCGCGTGCAACACCCGCCCCGATGCCAGCGTGATCGTGTCGGTGGTCCGGCCGCCTCGGGTCATGAGAAACCGGCCGTGCTCCTGGACGGCGAGTTGTTCGTCGGGCGAGAGCAACACCTGGGCGCGCTGGTTGATCATGATCGAATCGCCGACCGCAATCACCGCTTGGCGCGGACGGGCATTGGCCTTGAGATAGCGATCGAAGAGGGCATGCTGAGCGTGGCCGCGGTCGAGCAGCAGGTTGCGCCCGATGTCGACCGCCGCAGACTTGACGAGGGCGTGCAGCAGCGGCGACCAGGTATCGGCGAGCAGGCTGACGTCGAGCACACCCTCCACCCGGCCGGTGAGCAGGTCGAGTACGGGCGCGCCGGTGCAGGCGAACGGCACGAGCGCCTCGTTGAAATGGGCCGGGCCCACCACGCTGATCGCCGACCCGGACTCGAAGACGGTCCCCACACCGTTGGTTCCGACGCCTCCCTCGGCGAAGCTGTACCCCGGTAGGAAGTCCACGCGGTCCAGCAACCGACCGATGGCCGTCGAGCAGTCCCGACGGTCGACGATGCGCGCCTTCGCATCGGTCAGCGCGATCGTCGCGGGAACCTCGGCCATGTCGGCCATCAGCCGCTCGATAACCGGGCGAGCGCAACGCGCGAGCCGCGAATCGAAGTCGATGTCGCCGTGGTACTCGACCCGGTAGGAGTCCGCATCGACCCCCGCCGCCTGGCTGCGTTCCCAGGACGCGGCAACGACCTCGGGCACGCCCGCCGCACCCACTCGGCCGTACTCGAGAAAGTCCGCCCGCGCCGCCGCCATCCGTAGACGCTGGTCCCGCTCGTCGACCATCACCACTCTCCTCGTCGGCAGCGTAGCGCCGTCGCACGTGAGCCACGCCACACGATTATCGGACGCCTCCGGCTCGCCTGACTACACCCGAACGGTCAGTTCGACTGTCCCAATTTCGGACGCCCCACGAGCGTGGGACGCCACCAACATTCTTCTCAGCTCATTCGCAGCCGTGATCGCCGTCACAGATAGGGACACCACAACCATGACCGACACCGCCACCCACCCTGCCGAACGCACCCTCGACGCCCTCATCATCGGCGCCGGCGTCGCGGGCCTCTACCAGCTGCACATGCTGCGTGAGATGGGCCTCGACGTGCGCGCCTACGACACCGCCACCGACGTCGGTGGCACCTGGTACTGGAACCGGTACCCCGGTGCGCGTTTCGACTCGGAGGCCTACATCTACCAGTACCTGTTCTCCGAGGACCTCTACAAGAACTGGAGTTGGAGTCAGCGCTTCCCCGATCAGCCGGAGATCGAGCGGTGGATGCACTACGTCGCCGACACGCTCGAACTGCGCCGCGACATCTCGTTCTCCACCACCATCACCAGCGCCGAGTACAACGAGGAATCCGGGCGCTGGACCGTGCGCACCGCCGATGGAGAGACCATCGATACGCAGTTTCTCATCACCTGCTGCGGCATGCTCTCGGCCCCCCTGCAGGATCTCTTCCCCGGCCAGCAGGACTTCCGCGGGCCGATCTTCCACACCTCACGCTGGCCGCGGGAGGGAGCGGACCTCGCCGGCAAGCGGGTGGGTGTCGTCGGCACCGGCGCCACCGGTATCCAGGTCATTCAGACCATCGCGGACGTAGTCGCCGAGCTGACCGTTTTTGTCCGCACCCCGCAGTACGCGATCCCCATGACGAACCCGTCCTACGACGCTGCCGACGTCGCGGCCTACAAGGACCGCTTCGAGGAGCTCCGCAGCACCCTGCCACACACCTTCACCGGGTTCGAGTACGACTTCAAGTACGTGTGGGCGGATCTGAGCGCCGAGCGTCGGCACGAGGTGCTCGAGGAGATCTACGAGAACGGATCGCTGCAGCTGTGGCTGGCATCGTTCGCCGAGATGTTCTTCGACGAGGACGTCAGCGAGGAAGTCTCCGAGTTCGTGCGCGAGAAGATGCGTGCCCGGCTGAACGATCCCGAACTGTGTGACCTGCTGATCCCACAGGACTACGGGTTCGGTACCCATCGAGTGCCGCTCGAGACGAACTACCTCGAGGTCTACCACCGCCCCCACGTGAGCGCGGTCGGTGTGCGGGAGAATCCGATCTCGCGCATCGTGCCCGAGGGTGTGCTGCTCGCCGACGGGACCCTGCACGAGCTGGACGTCATCATCCTGGCCACCGGATTCGACGCTGGGACCGGTGCGCTGACCCGGATCGATATCCGCGGTCGTGACGGCCGGTCGCTGAAAGAGGACTGGTCCCGTGACATCCGCACCACCATGGGGTTGTCGGTGCACGGCTACCCGAACATGCTCACCACCGCTGTGCCGCTCGCGCCGTCGGCCGCACTGTGCAACATGACCACCTGCCTGCAGCAGCAGACCGAATGGATCAACGAGGCCATCCGGTACATGCGAGACAACGACTTCACGGTGATCGAGGCGACCAAGGAAGGCGAGGATGCGTGGGTCGCCCACCACGACGAGACCGCCGACGCCAACCTCATCTCGAAGACGAACTCCTGGTACACCGGCTCCAACGTCGAGGGAAAGCCACGTCGAGTGCTCTCGTACACGGGCGGAGTCGGGACCTACCGCCAGAAGACGCTCGAGGCGGCGGCCGCCGGCTACAAGGGCTTCGCCCTGCGATGACACCCAGGCCATTCGACAAGCGAGGACCAGATCATGACTGATACCTTCCGCGCATCCGCCGACGCGGTGCTGAAGCGGGCCGTCACGGCCGAATCCCCCGTACCGGGCGTGGTCGCGATGGTGACCGACCGGACCGGCAACATCTACGAAGGGGCGGCAGGCAACCGCCGGGTCGACGACGACACGGCGATGACCACCGACGACGTCTTCGCGCTGTTCTCCACGACGAAGGCGATCACCGCGACGGCTGCCCTGCAGCTGGTCGAGGAGAACCGATTGGATCTCGACGCACCCGCGAAGCATTATCTGCCCGCACTCGGCGAGGTTGCGGTGCTCGACGGTTTCGACGCACACGGCGAGCCACTCGTGCGAACGCCCAAGCACGACATCACGACCCGGATGCTGCTCACGCACACCGCCGGATTCGGTTACGACTTCTTCAACGAGAACTACCGCCGGTTGGCCGAGGAGAAGGGACAACCCAGCGTCATCACCGCCACGAATGCGGCGCTGACGACGCCGCTGCTGTTCGACCCGGGCGAGCGGTGGGAGTACGGCAGCAACCTCGACTGGTGCGGCTTGGTGGTCGAGGCAGTCCACGGCGAACGCCTCGGCGACGTATTCGCCGCGCGGATCTTCGAGCCGCTCGGCATGGAACACACCACCTTCGCGCTCGATGACGCCCTGCGCAGCCGGCTCGCCGACGTACACGCCCGCAACGCCGACGGATCGCTCACGCCCATGGGCTTCGAACTGCCGTCGCCACCGGAGGTGCACATGGGCGGGCACGGCCTCTACGGCACCGTCGGGGACTACATGAAATTCATCCGTATGTGGCTCAACGACGGTGCCGGCGAACGCGGACGCGTCCTCGCACCCGAGACAGTGCGGATGGCCGTGGGCAACCATCTCGGCGACCTCGCGGTCACACCACTACCCGGCGTGATCCCCACTCTGTCCAACGATGCCGAGTTCTTCCCGGGGATCACGAAATCCTGGTCGCTACCCTTCATGATCAACAACGAGCCCGCGCCGACGGGCCGCCCTGCCGGAGCACTCGGGTGGGCCGGCCTGGCGAACCTGTTCTACTGGATCGATCGGCGCAACGGTGTCGGCGGCTTCTGGGCGACGCAGGTCCTGCCGTTCGGCGATGCCACCTCCTTCGGCGGCTACCTGCGCTTTGAGACGGCACTGTACGAGTCTGCACTGTACGAGTCGCTCGCCGCGTCCGGGTAGCCTCGACGGCGGGCGAGAAACGCTGTTCAGCAGCCGCTCTCGCCCGGCCGTACCACCTCCCGGTGCCCGCCGTCGAGCCGCCGCGTCCACCCGCGCGCGTCGAGATGCTCCAGCAGCGGGATCGCAACCCGGCGGGTGGTGTTCAGCGCCTGCCGGGCCGCGCTGGTGGTGAACGGCTGCTCCAGCCGGGCGAGCATCCGCATCGCCAGCGCCGGAGCCGACGGAAGCAGGACGACGCCGTCGCGCAGGCGCAGCACCCGTCCGGCCCGTTCGGCCGCGGCGAGCTCCCGGGGGCCGAGGCGCAGCGCGGCCAGCTCGCCGGCCTCCGGTGCCCGAAACGGCTCGGTCGCAAGCCGTTCCGACAAATCGACGATGGCCGCCTCGGCGGGCCCGAGGTCGTCCCGGCCACTGGCGAGCCGGACGTGGCCACGGGCCTGCTCGAGTCCCGCGTCGCCGACCACCGCATCGAGCAGCGCCGCGTCGGGCAGTCCGAGCAGGTCGACCGCCGCGCCCCGGGTGAACCCGTCCGCCAACGGGTCTCGCGTGTGCAGTTCGGTGAGTGCCGTACGCAGCCGTCGCTGCCACGCGGCGAAGGTCGCGCGGTGCACCCACCAGTCCCCCTCCACCCGCACCCCTTCCGGGACAGTGCCGGTCAGCCCGAGTCGCCGCAGGTGCTGCTCCCGCACCGCGCCCCGACGCGCCACCTCGACCGAGACGTCCCCCTCGGCGCTCATCCCGGCGAGCACGCCCGCCCGCCGCGCGCTGTCACCGCGGCGGCGCAACGGCGGCGGATCGGCATCGAGCACCAGCGCGCCGCCGAGCACCCGGCGGCTGCCCGGGTCGCGCAGCACCAGCCGGTCCCCGAGCACGAGCGGCAGCCGCCGGTCGAGGATGAGCCGGCCGTGGTCGTCGTCGAAGGGGCGCAGCCGGGCCGGCACCGCCGCGGTGCCGACGTGCACGCCGAGCCGTTCCGGCGCGTCGGTCAGCGCCACGCCGGTGGCGCGGCGCACGTCGAGGACGCGGGCGCTAGGCCAGGCGTCTGGGGTGAGCAGCGCATCGCCACGACGGACCTCGTCGCCGGCGACGCCACGCAGGTTGAGCGCCGCCCGCGCCACCGGACCTATTGTGGCACACGGTTCCCCGCAGCTTTCCAACCCCCGCACGACGACGGAACGCGATCCCGACAACTCCAGCCGATCGCCGCGGGCCACCGTGCCCGCCGAGAGCGTTCCGGTCACCACCGTGCCGGCGCCGGTGATCGTGAAGCAACGGTCCACCCATAGCCGCACCCGGGCGGTCGCCTCGGGCGCCGGAACCCCGGCCAACACCTCGTCGAGGGTGGCCCGCAGCTCGGTCAGGCCGACGCCGTCGACCGCCGACACGGCTACGGCGGGCGCATCCCGTAACCCGGTCTGCGCCAGCTCCGTCCGCGCCTGGGCGAGAGCCGCATGCCCGGGCGTCCGGTCGGTCTTCGTGATCACGATCAGGCCGTGGCGAATCCCGAGCGCCGCGACCGCATCTCGATGGTCGGACGACTGCGCCTGCCAGCCCTCGTCGGCGGCGACGACGAAGCAGACGACGGGCGCCGGGCCGAGGCCCGCGAGGGTGTTGCCCAGAAACCGTTGGTGGCCCGGCACATCGACGAACGACACCGCACGCCCCGAGGGCAGCGTGGTCCACGCGAAGCCGAGGTCGATGGTCAGCCCGCGGCGGCGCTCCTCCTCCCAGCGATCGGGCTCCATGCCGGTGAGGGCACGAATCAGGGTGCTCTTGCCGTGGTCGACGTGGCCGGCCGTCGCGATGACGTGCACGTCTCAGCCACCCTCGCTCAGCGCCGCGCGCACCGCGGCGAGCAGCCGGCCGTCGTCTTCCTCGGGTACGCAACGTAAATCGAGCAGGCACGCACCGTCGTGCACCCGGGGCAGCACCGCGGGGTCGCCCGCGCGCAGCGGCGCCGCCGCCGCCTCGGGCAGCCGCACGGCCCACCCCGGCAGGGGCACACCCGGCGCGCCGCCACCGCCCACGCGACCGTCGTGCGCGACCACCGTCGCTCCCACCGAGTCGGCGAGTCGCTGAACCCGCGCCAGCAACCGGTTCGGATCCGCATGCAGGAACCGGGAAACCGGCGACGTCCCCGCCCGCACCGTCGCCTCGAGGCCGGCCAGGGTGAGCTTGTCGGCGCGCACCGCCCGCGCCAGCGGATGCCGTGCCAACCGCGCCACGATCTCGGCGCGGCCGAGCACCACCCCTGCCTGCGGCCCGCCGAGCAGTTTGTCGCCGCTCGCGGTGACGACGTCGGCACCGTCGGCGAGCGAGGTCGCGGCGTCGGGTTCGTCGGGCAGCAGCGGGTCGGGTGCGAGCAGTCCGCTGCCGAGGTCCACCACCATGGGGACTTCCCCTGTGAGCGAGCGCAACTCGCGCAGGGAGACGGCCGCGGTGAAGCCCTCCACCCGAAAGTTGCTGGGGTGCACCTTCAGCACGCAGCCGGTGTCCGGGCCGAGGGCGTCGGCATAGTCCCGCAGGTGCGTGCGGTTGGTGGTGCCGACCTCACGCAGCCGGGCTCCGGTCGACGCGATCAGATCGGGCAGCCGGAAGCCGGCGCCGATCTCAATGAGTTCCCCGCGGCTCACCACCACCTCGCGTCCGGCGGCCAGCGCAGTGGTGGCCAGCACCAGGGCGGCGGCGCCGTTGTTGACGACGAGTGCGTCCCCGGCCGCGGGGCAGGCGGCGAGCAGGGCCTCGCGGGCCGCGACACCGCGCTTCGAGCGGGTGCCGGTGGCGAGGTCGAGTTCCACGTCGACGTATCCGCTCGCGGCGACCAACGCCGCCACCGCCGACGCCGACAGCGGCGCCCGCCCGAGGTTCGTGTGCACCACGACGCCGGTCGCGTTGAGCACCGGCCGCAGCGAGGTCGCGGCCCGCTCCGCCACCGCCGCCAGCACCGCCTCCTCGACCTCCTCCGGTGCGAGGTCGCCGCGCCGGGCCCGGTCCTGGGCATCGCGCACGAGGCCACGGACGACGTGCTCGCCCAGCCGGGTCCGCGCTTCGTCGACCGCGGGCAGGGCCAGCAGCCGATCGGTGCGCGGGATCCGTCGCCGTGGGTCCACATCCCTCCTTCAGTCCTGGCGGAGGCGGACGGGAATCGAACCCGCCAGACCGAGCTACTCGACCTCACCGGTTTTGAAGACCGGGGGGACCACCAGGAACCCAAACGCCTCCGTCGGCCAATCTATAGGCTCGGGATGTGACCCAGACGACGCGGCTGACCGGTTACGCGCACGGCGGGGGCTGCGCCTGCAAGATCCCGCCTGGTGAGCTCGAGGACGCGGTGCGCGGCCTGACCGGCCAGTCCGGTGACAACGTGCTGGTCGGCCTCGACGATGGTGACGACGCCGCCGCGGTGCTGGTCCGCGACGACCTCGCGGTGCTCTCGACCGCCGACTTCTTCACCCCGGTCGTCGACGACGCCTACGACTGGGGCCGCATCGCCGCCGCCAACGCGCTGTCGGACGTGTACGCGATGGGCGGGCGGCCCGTCGTCGCGATCAACCTGGTCGGCTGGCCGCGGGGCGTGCTGCCGATGGAAATGCTGACCGAGGTGCTGCGCGGTGGGCTCGCGGTCGCGACAGAGGCGGGCTGCCCGGTGATCGGCGGACATTCCGTCGACGACCCGGAACCCAAATACGGCATGGCGGTGACCGGGGTGGCGGACCCCGATCGGCTGCTCCGCAACGACGCCGCCCAGCCGGGCCTGCCGCTCACCCTCACCAAGCCACTCGGCCTCGGATTGCTCAACAACCGGCACAAGCAGACCGGCGAGGTGTTCGAGGAAGCGGTGGCGACCATGACCGCGCTCAACCGCGACGCCGCCGACGCCGCGCTCGCGAGCGGTGTCCGCGCCGCCACCGACGTCACCGGTTTCGGCCTGCTCGGGCACCTGTTCAAGATGTGCCGCGCCTCGGGGGTGGGCGCGGTGATCGAGCGGGCCGCGGTGCCGGTGCTCGACGCCGCACGCGACGCGCTGCGGGAGGGCTTCGTCTCCGGCGGCACCCGCCGCAACCTCGACTGGGTGCGGCCACACCTGCGGCCCGCGGGCGACGTCGCCGAGGACGACCTGCTGCTGCTCGCCGATGCGCAGACCTCGGGCGGGCTGCTCGTCGTCGGCGAACTGCCGGGCTATCCGGTCGTCGGCCGTACCGTTGCGGGGGGCGGAATCGAGGTGCGCTGACGTCGCGGTATGCCGTTCGCCGCCGCATCGCGGACGGTCCGGAGAGGTGCTGAACCTCTTTCCTTACCGCCGGCAAGCCCTGATCGATCGTCACACAGTCATGGATGCCTCCTTGTTTCTCAGGAGTTACACCCTTGCCTACAGACTCATGAAAAACCCGCCCCCAGCAGGGACGGGTGGTATGACGCCATTATGCAACGCTCGACGGGTTCACGCAATTCCCCGCAGTAGACGCCGTCACCACGGGGCAGGTCTGGGTACTCCGGCGGCGGGGTCAGGGAGCTGGCATGAGCGGAAGTCGGCTGCGGTGAGTTGGTACCACCAGTGATTACCCACCCCGTCGGCTGGCAAACCCCGCAACTTGCCCGCGGTCTGGCTTCCCGAGGGGTTGACGGTGCCGACCGGTACACGATCGCGCGCGGTTTGGATCGGAAACTTGAGATCGCTGTCGTTGCTGATCACGACGGCGGCGTCGACGCGTTTTTCGAGAATGTCGAGCAGCAGGTGCGAGGCGACGTTCACATCTGAGCCCTTCTCCTCGCGTCGGGCCGTGGAGACCATGAATAGAGCCGAGGGATCGTCCTGGCCAGCGGCGTCCTTGACCATGATTGGCCCGGCGGGATGCGCGAGAACTGGGCGGCCCTTCCGGTCAGGGGTCGCAAGAGGTGCCCGCGCGATTCTATGAACATAGTTTCCGAGTTCGATCCGATCGGCGTGTGTGCGTGACGCAGAGCACGCAGATATACGTCTTGCTCGCGGTTGCCGGTCGGGTTGTCCGCACCCGAAATGACAGCCGTGCAGTAGACCACCCGCTCAATTGTGGCGGCGGTCCAGGTTGAGTGATTTGCGACAAGCCGCGCTGCAAGGGCGCGCACATCAAGCCACCGCCAGCCGGCTTTGCCCTTGCCGCACAGGCCGCGGCCGCCGTAGTAGAGGTTGAACCCGTCGATGTAGACCCCAGCACGCATGACCAGAGACGCTAGCTGCCCACAGTGCCGACCAACGGGAATGGCAAAAACACTTCGCGGCGGCGGCGCCACAGGTGATCGCGAATTCCAACGCCGACGACGCGCGAACACGTCGCAGAGCGAGCGGCGTCCACGGAAGCGGCGGACTCCGATTTTCCAACAAGGCGATGAAACGCGCGTTCGGCAACGTCGAACGCCCGACAGTGAATCTCGCGCCATCCGGCCACGACGCTCGATCAGCTGCGGTCAGCCCGCGGTGGTGATCGAGTCGCCCGTGATCCCTGCCGCGCGGCGGGCGGCCAGCCGGCGCTTCTGCGGCTCGATCGTGTAGCGGGGGTCGCGGGCGGACTCGAGACCGGCCTCGAACACGCCGAACCGGGTCAGTGCCGAGGCCGTCATCAGCGCCAGCCCCGAGGCCACGGCGACGCCGCGGTGCCGGCCGGCCAGCAACGAACCCACGCCGCCCGCGACGACGAGTCGCTCGCTCCAACGCAGCATCCGGCCCGGAGTGCCGTGGTACAGCGGTTCGGCGGCGACCGGGTCCATCCGGCGTTCCATCAACCTCATCGCGGTCACGTCACCGACCGCCCCGAGGACCGCGAGCCGCCGCGCCGGGCCGGCCTCCTCGACCGGCGTCGTGATCATCGCCAGCCCGGCCGCGGCGAGGCTCGCGGAACTCACGAAGACGAACGGAAGATCCTCGCGCGCGGCGTTCCAGGTCGGGGTCGCGGTATCGGCCAACAAGACCGCGGTGTAGACCCCCAGCGCCGGCGCGAAGGCCGCGGCCTCCAACCCGGCCGGGCCCTCCACCGCCCGCAACACCGGACGCAGCGGACCCAGCGGGAGTCGTTCGCCGGTCATCCGGTCGACCTCGGACGCCGCGGCGACCCCCGCGCCGGCGCTGAAGGCGCTGAGAATCCAGGACCCGAGGCTCATCGGCGAGGTCAGCTTGATGGTTCGCAGCATGTTGAGGAACCGCTCGGGACGACCCAGGTCCTTGACGAGCGCGGCGGCGCTCAGCATCACCGCGACCAGCGCGGACAGCCGCGCGTTGCGCCGCAGCGTCGGGCGGCCGGTGAGTTGACCGCCGGCACCGAGCAGACTGGACCCGGCCGCAACCCCGCCGAGAAAGAGGTACAGCCCGATCTCGTGCCCCCATGGCGGCGGCTTCACCACGGGACGCCCGTAGTACGAGGTGAATTCGGCCTCGGGGACCATCGGCATCTCGCGCGAGCCATCGCCGCCGCCGCGGCGGCGGCCCTTCCCGCCGCGGCGACGCTTGCCTCGAGTTTCCGGTGGCCGCAGGCTGTCGTACTCCGAGGTGCTCACGACCGCCCCTTCCAGAACGCCACGGCGGCTGCGGCGAACATGCCCGCTCCGGCCAGGCCCGCCCGCTTGAACATCTGCACCAGGTCGGCGGTCGGCACCCGCGGGTCGGGTGGCAGGCCGTAGACCTCAGGTTCGTCGAGCAGCAGGAAGATCGACCCGGTGCCGCCGACGCCGTCGTACTCGTTGGCGCCGTAGAGCCGGGCCTCGGTCAGCCCCCGGGCATGCAACTGGGCCACCCGTTCGCGCGCCTGGACGACAAGGTCGTCGTGGTCGCCGAACTTGATCGACGTCGTCGGGCAGGTCTTCGCGCAGGCGGGGACCTGATCGTCGACGAGGCGGTCGTAGCACAGCGTGCACTTCTGTGCGACACCGACATTGGGCACGGGATCCTCCCGCCTCGTCGGCGGTGCCGCGGTGCCGTCGCTGCGCCGTTCCACCACCCCGAACGGGCACCCGGCCACGCAGGTGCCGCAGCCGTTGCAGACGTCGTCCTGCACCACGACCGTCCCGAACTCGGTCCGGAACAACGCGCCCGTCGGGCAGACGTCGAGACAGCCCGCGTGCGTGCAGTGCTTGCACACGTCCGAGGCCATCAGCCACCGGAATTCCGGAGTGTCGGGCGGCGTCGTGTCCGGACGCGGAGCGACGGCGGGCATACCCAGATCGATGAGTTCCCGGCCGGATTCCCTTGCCTGCTCGATCCGCTCGCGACCCTGCTCGATGAACGCGACGTGGCGCCAGGTGCTCGCGCCCAACGAACCGGTGTTGTCGTAGGACGAACCCAGCAGTTCCAGGTCGCCGTCGCGGGGGTTACGGTTCCACTCCTTGCAGGCCACCTCACACGCCTTGCACCCGATGCAGATCGACGTGTCCGTGAAGAAACCCTTGCGCGGCTTGACATCCGCCCAGCGCGCATCGGTGGTCGGGTCGGTCGGTCCGCTCAGCTGACCCATCAGTCCTCCCTCGTCCGGTCGGTGAGGAGCGTGTTGCCTGTCTCGGTGGTCGCGCCCGCCCGGCTCTGGTACTCCGCCACCAGCCGGAGCAAGTCCTCGCCGTGGGGTCGGCGGCCGGGAATGATGTCGCAGGAGGCGGCCTTCGACTCCTGGATCTGCACGTTCGGGTCGAGGGTGATGCCAAGAAGGTCGTTGGCGGCGTCGCCGCTGACGACCGCGTCACC
>DATDBL010000282.1:0-43760 GCA_036524855.1 Aldersonia sp.
GAGGTACTGCAGTCCGACGTCGAGCAGGAACCCGAGGCGGGCCTGCACCTCCTTGAGGACCTGGCCGGCGATGGCCTGCTCCCGGCCGCCGAGCGTCAGGCCGTCGAGGAATGCGGAGCAGTCGGAGATGGAGAGGTCGCAGACCTCGGCGATCGACTTCTCGTCGTCGCCGGACGCGATGGTCACCGACAGGATCTCGGGGCGTAGGCGGGCGCCGGCGCAGGCCGGGCACGGGACGTCGCGCATGTAGCCGTCGTAGCGTTCCTTCATCTGTTCCGACTCGGTGTTCTCCATCCGCCGCTGCAGGAACGGCATCACGCCCTCGAAGTCCGCGTAGTAGGAGCGCACCCGGCCGTAGCGGTTCTTGTATCGCACGTGCACCTGATCCGAGCTGCCCTCGAGCACCGCCTTGCGCGCCTTCGCCGGCAGGTCCTTCCACGGGGTACTCATCGAGAAACCCAGGATTTCGGCCAGGCCGGTCAGCAGGCGGGTGAAGTACTCCGACGTCTGACCCATCGACCACGGCGCGATCGCGCCGTCCCCGAGGCTCAGTTCCGGGTCGGGCACGACGAGTTCCGGGTCGACCTCCTTGCGGATGCCGAGCCCCGTGCAGTCGGGGCACGCGCCGTAGGGCGAGTTGAACGAGAACGAGCGAGGCTCGAGGTCGTCGATGTCGAGTGGGTGCGCGTTGGGGCAGGCGAGCCGCTCGGAGAAGCGGCGCTCGCGGTCGTGTGCGTGCTCGTCGCGGTCGACGAACTCGAGCACGATGATGCCGTCGGCGAGCCGCAGCGCCGTCTCCACCGAGTCGGTGAGCCGTTGCTTCGCCGTCCGCTTGACGGTCAGACGGTCCACCACCACCTCGATGTCGTGCTTCTCCTGTTTCTTCAGCTTCGGCGGGTCGGTGAGCGGATACACCGTGCCGTCGACCCGGACGCGCGAGTAGCCCTGGGTGTTGAGCTGGTCGAAGAGGTCGACGAACTCGCCCTTGCGCGTGCGCACCACCGGGGCGAGCACCTGGAAACGGGTGCCCTCGTCCATCGCGAGCACCTGGTCCACGATCTGCTGCGGCGTCTGCTTCGCGATCCGCTCGCCGCACACCGGGCAGTGCGCGGTGCCGGCGCGGGCGAACAGCAGGCGGAGGTAGTCGTAGACCTCGGTGATGGTGCCGACCGTCGATCGTGGGTTGCGGTTCGTCGACTTCTGGTCGATGGACACCGCCGGGGACAGGCCCTCGATGAAGTCGACGTCGGGCTTGTCCATCTGGCCGAGGAACTGCCGGGCGTACGCGGACAGCGACTCCACGTAGCGCCGCTGCCCCTCGGCGAAGATCGTGTCGAACGCGAGGCTCGATTTCCCGGATCCCGACAGTCCCGTGAAGACGATCAGGCTGTCCCGCGGCAGGTCGAGATCGATCCCCCGCAGGTTGTGTTCGCGCGCGCCTCTGATGATCAGGCGGTCCGCCACCGGCTGTCCCTTCTCGTCTTCTCGACCCTGCACATAAGGTCGACCGCCATGCTAGGCGAGGGCTCCGACAGGTTTCTTGGACGAATGCGCCTTCGGGCTCGAGCGCTCCGCTGTCGACGGTAGCGTGCCAGCCATGGACGAGCACGCCATGACTGTCGAGACCCCCTACACCGGCCACGTCTCGCCGGGGTCGGCGCCGCAACGTCGCGACCTGCCCGGCGCGAGCATCGTCAAGATTTCGGTCGGCCCCATGGACAACAACGCCTACCTCGTGAAATCTTCCGGCACCGGCGCGACGTTGTTCATCGATGCCGCCAACGAGGCCGACCGGCTCACCCGCCTGCTCGCGCAGGAAGCCCCGAAGCCCGATCTGATCGTCACCACACATCAGCACCCCGACCACTGGCAGGCGCTCGAGGCGGTCGCGAAGTTCACCGGTTCACCGACGGCGGCGCACGCCCTCGACGCCGATCCCCTGCCGGTGCGCCCGGACCGGTTGCTCGCCGACGGCGAGACCGTCGAGATCGGCGACCTGAAGCTGGACGTCATCCACCTGCAGGGCCACACACCGGGGTCGGTCGCGCTGGCGCTGACCGACGGCGACGGGCGGGTGCACATCTTCACCGGCGACTGCCTGTTTCCGGGTGGGGTCGGGAAAACGAGAGACCCCGCGGCGTTCACGTCGCTCCTCGACGGCGTCGAGTCGAAGATCTTCGCCCGCTACGGCGACGACGCGGCGATCTACCCCGGCCACGGCGACGACACCACGCTCGGCGTGGAGCGGCCGAAGCTGGCGGAGTGGCGCGCGCGGGGCTGGTAGCCCTCACCCCAGCCGGTAGACCCGGCGCGCATTGTCTCGTCCGATCATCGACGCGACCCGGCGCGCGTCACTGCCGGACCAGTCACCGGAGGAGACCCAGTCGGTGAACAAGTCACCGACTGCGCGCCGCCACAGTGCCGCACCGAGGTAGTGGTGCTCGGCGGGACCGAATCCGTCGGAGGAATAGAGCTGCTTGCCGAACGGCGCCAGTTCCAGCGCCCCGGCGATCAGTTCGCGGCTCCGCACACCCAGAAAGTTCGTCGCGAGCCCGACGTCGAGGTACACGGTTTCGAACGCCTGGGCGAGGTACCCGGCCTCCCGCTCGTACGGGTAGCAGTGCAGCAACAGCACCGGCACCCCGCTGCGGTCGTGGTCGCGCAGGAAGTCGAGCAGATGCAGCGGATTCGCCCCGCGCAGGTCGAGGTCCCGGTCGCCGAGCCCGACATGCAACTGCAACGGCAGCCCGAGATCCACCGCCGCGTGGATGCCGAAGCCGATCAGCACCGGATCGGTCAAGCGGGCGGTGCCCGACGCGCCGACGACGTCCCGCCAGCGTGCCGCCGCCGCGGCCACGGCGTCACTCGGCGGGCGGGCGAGATCGTGGTCGAACCCGCACCGATACGCCATCACCGATTTCGTACCGATCGCGTCGCGTGCCCGCACCTGGAGTGCGCCGCGGAAGGCGTCGCCGTACTCGGCCCCGTCGTCCAGGGTCGCGACGAGTTCCTCGGCGACGGCCTCGAGCCGCACGACCTCGTGTGTGCGGCCACCGGAGACCGCGGCCATCTCCGTGAGGTCGAGGAACTCCCCGCTCGTGAACCCGGTGTCGATCAACCAATCGCCCACCCCCGCGGCCCGGGTCAATCGACGCGCGGCCTCGAGTTCGCCCAACTCGGCGCGGCGGCGCCAATACTCGTGCGGCCCGACATGCGGCGGTAGGTCCAACAGGGGCGCGCACCACCGTCGCACGGCGAAACCGAGCTGCGAGTCGTAGACCTGCCCAGGATCGACCAGCGGCGCGTTGTTCGCCTCGTTCAACGCGTTCTGGAACCGTTCCTCGGGTCCGTCGCCGCGATACGCGCCGTGCACGTGGTGGTCGACGAGCGTCAGGCCGGCCACGAAATCGACGATTTCCGAGCTCATCGGCTGCTCCACCCGAGATCAGATGCTCCAGACGAGCCGCAGCCGCTCCGCGAGTACCTCCGCGTCCAGGTCTGCGAGGGTGCGGTGTTCGTAGCGCCGTGTCGCGACCGTCGCATCCACGACGGCGTCGCCGACAAGGCGGCGGGCGAGTTGCGACCGGTCGAGCGCGTCGACGACGGTCGCGGCGTCGCCGGGCAACAGCGCGATCCCCCGGCCGGCGAGCTGATCCGGGCTCAGCTTCGACGGATCGTCGGGGACCTCGGCCGGCAACTCCGCGCCGCCGAGGATGCCGTCGAGCGCTGCCGCGAGCAACACCGCGGACGCGCTGTACACGTTGGCCGACGGATCGATGATCTTGACCTCGACGTTGGCGCCGTGCGGGTTCCCGGTCCCGCCCTGCACCAGCCGGACCGCCGCTTCCCGATTCTCCAGGCCCCAGCACGCATGCACGCCCGACCACAGCCCCGGTTGCAGTCGGATGCCGGAGAGCGCCGAGCCGGTGAGCATGCCCTGGATGTGCGGCAGCGCCGCCACGATTCCTCCGATCGCCGCCGCGCCGTCGTCGGTGACGCCGTGCGGGCCGGTGCCGCGCTCGAACAGCGGGTGCCCGTCGCGATGCAACGAGAAGTGTTGGTGAGCACCGTTTCCGACCGACCCGGCGAACGGCACGGGCGAGAACGACGCGAGCATCGCATGCCGCCGGGCCACCCGACCGATGACGAACTTGGCGAGTACCGCGGTGTCCGCCGCGACCGTCGGCGGTGCGGGCGGCAGCGACAGCTCGATCTGGTTGCGCCCGTACTCGGCGTGCACCTGCTCGAGTTCCACGCCAGCGGCCGCGGTGGCGTCGTGCAGATCGGCGAGAAACGCCTCGAACCGCACCAAACCCGATGCGCCGTAGGGTATCCAGGCCGGGTCGGGCAGTGCGGAGCCGTCCGGCGCGACGAGGACGAACTCGAGTTCGTGCCCGACGCGGGCGCTCACCCGTTCGGCCGCGAGGCGTCGCACCACACCACCGAGAAGCCCACGGGCACAACGAGGATCTGGTGTTCCGTCCTGGAAGTAGTAGTCGGCCGGACCCCAGGCGATGCCGCCGCCGAGGTCACGCACCGAGTCGGCGTCGAGGCGCAGCCGCAGATCGCCGACCGCGGTGATCGCGTCGGTGAACGCGATGGCGGCGTCCACGCAGAACGCGTGCCACACCGGTGACGCACCCATCCCGGCGGCGGCGAACGCGTCGAGTCGTGCCACGGGCACGGATTTCGCGAGCGTCAATCCGGCCGCGTTGACCGTCGTGCCCACGACCGTACGCACACCTGCGGAACGAAGCCGTACCGCCGCCGCTCGGACGGCGGCCGGATCGAGCACAGCCGGATCGGTCATCCCCTCATGATGCACCGAAACGGGCACACCCCATGCGGCTTTCGCGCGGGCACCGTCAATCCAGCGGATTGCCCTCGATGTTGGACGCGATGCCGCGGATGATGTTGCTGCCGTCCTCGTGACGTAGCTCCTCGTACCAGGCGGCGGTCACCTCGGGATCCTTGGCGTGGGTGACGTCGCAGCGCTTGCGGGCGCGCAACACCAGGTCGCCGGCGCGCTCGGTGCGGCGCTTCGCATAGCGCTCGAGCGCGTCCTCGACGCCGAGCGTGTTGATCTGCAGCGCCATCGCGAGCACCACGGCGTCCTCCATCGCCGAGCAGCCACCCTGGCCGATGTCGGGGGTGGTGTTGTGGGCGGCGTCGCCGAGCAGCGCGACGCGCCCCTTCACCCAGGTGTGGAACGGGTCGATGTCGAAGATCTCGACGCGGTGGGTGGTCATCGGGTCCAGCGAGGCGATCAGCTTCTGCACCGGCTCCGCCCAGCCGTCGAAGTACTCGGTGAGCACCTCCTTGGCCGCGGCGCGGTCGTAGTCCAGCCCCGGCGGGAGCGGCACGTCGAAGAAGAAGTAGAACCGGTCCCCCGCGACCGGCATCACCGAGACCCGCTTCCCGGCACCGACGTAGGTGGTCCACTGGGCTGCCGGCCCGACCGCCTCGTCGACCGGAACGAGACCGTTGAAGTTGACGTAGCCCGCATACCGACGCTCGACCGGCCCGCCGAGCACGTACTCACGGGTGCGCGACCTGGCGCCGTCGGCGCCGACCACGATGTCACCCGTCGCCGTGGTGCCGTCGGCGAACGTCGCCGACGCCGAGCCGCCGTCGGTCGACACGTCGACCATCCGCATGCCGAACTTGATCTCGTCGATGCCGAACGCGTGCATGAGCATTTGCTGCAGCTCGGCGCGGGCCACCGGATAAGGCCGCTGGCCGACCTGCTCGACGAGCGGCGACAGGCTGAACTCGGTCATGGTCTCGCCGGTGAACCCGTCGCGATAGGCCATCGACTCGAGCCTGCCGCCGAGTTCGGCCATCTCCTGCTCGAGCCCGAGGTAGTTCATGCACTTGACGCCGTTGGACCACACCGAGATCGCGGCGCCCACCGGCTTGTTCTCCACGACCTGCTCGTAGATCTCGACGTCCCAGCCGATTCGCTTCAGGGCGATACCGGCGCTCAGCCCGCCCATGCCCGCTCCGACGATGACGGCCTTCATCTGAGCACTCCTCGCGTCGACACGAGCCCGAACCTACGACGACGACGTAACACGACGTCGTCGGTGAGTTCACGCCCGGGTAAACCAGGGATGCGGTGCCCAGCCGAGATGCTGGTTCTCAGCGACCGAATTCGGCGGTCGCGACCGTCCAGGCGCGGGCCTGCTCGCTGAGGGTGAAGCCGAGGCCGGGGCGATCGGACAGGTGCATGCGGCCGTCGCGGATCTCGAGGTGTTCGTTGAACAGCGGGTCGAGCCAGTCGAAGTGCTCGACCCACGCGCCGAGCGGGTAGGTCGCGGCCAGGTGCAGGTGGATCTCCATCGCGAAGTGCGGTGCGAGCTGCAGGTGGTTGTGCTCGGCCAGGGTGGCCAGCTTCAGGAACTGGGTGATGCCGCCGATGCGGGGCGCGTCGGGCTGGATGATGTCGACGGCGCCGGCCTCGATGAGCCGAACGTGCTCGCCCACGCTGGCCAGCATCTCGCCGGTGGCGATCGAGGTGTCCAGGTTTCGGGCGAGCTGGGCGTGGCCCTCCGCGTCGTAGGCGTCGAGCGGCTCCTCGATCCAGACCAGGTTGAACTTCTCGAGGATCCGTCCGAGCCGCATCGCGGTGGGCCGGTCCCACTGCTGATTGGCATCGACCATGAGCGGCACGTCGTCGCCGAGATGCTCGCGCACCTTCTCCAACCGGGCGATGTCGGTCTTCCAATCCGGTTGCCCGACCTTGATCTTGATCCCGCCGATGCCGCTGGCGAGGGCCGCGCTGGCATTCTCGAGCACCTGCTCGATCGGGGTGTGCAGGAATCCGCCGGAGGTGTTGTAGCACTGCACTGAATCACGGTGGGAGCCGAGCAGCTTCGCGATCGGCAGGCCGGCCCGCTTGGCCTTGAGGTCCCACAGCGCGATGTCGATCGCGGCGATCGCCTGCGTGGCGACGCCGCTGCGGCCGACGGACGCTCCGGCCCACACCAGCTTGGTCCAGATCTTGGCGATGTCGTTGGGGTCCTCACCGATCAGAACGGGGGCGATCTCCCGGGCATGGGCGAACTGCGCGGGCCCGCCGGCGCGCTTGGAATAGCTGAACCCGACACCCTCGTGACCCTGTTCGGTGCGGATCTCGGCGAACAGGAACGCGACCTCGGTCATGGGCTTCTGCCGGCCGGTCAGCACCTTGGCGTCGCTGATCGGAGTGGACAGCGGCAGAGTGATCGAGGACAGCTCGACCGATTCGATTCGGTCGAGTGTCGCGGCACCGGCGGCGAGGGCCTTCAGTGCGGCGTCGGGCGCGGCCAGTGCGCTGGTCGGACGATCGGTGACGGCGTTGGCGGGCATGGTGTGCTCCTTGGGCGAGGCGGGCGAACGTGCGACGGCGTCGTTGATCGCGGCTGTTGTGCGAGTCACACGTTACGAGTCCTTATGATTCAAGTCCAACACTTCTTACGCATTGATCAATGCATCATGCGCATGATGACTCACCGCCGAACTGCCAGCATCCGGCCTGGATGCATACCTGAATTGAATTGATACTCCCAAATTTTGGCTTGGACTTGAATGCTGAGGGGCTTGTACATTCGGTTCATCAGCCGTTGTGACCCAGAACATAACCAGCCGGCTCCGGCGTTCGCCCACACTCAACAGGAGTTAACGCACATGACAAGCACTCCATCCGCGACGAGGGAGTCCGCCATCGCCTCCCGGCTGACGACCGGCAAGGTCCGCTACACGATCCTCGCGATGCTGTTCGCAGTCACGGTGATCAACTATGCGGACCGCGCGACGATGTCGATCGCCGGCGACTCGATCCAGGAGCACTTCGGCATCAGCTCGGTCACCCTCGGCTACATCTTCTCGGCCTTCGGTTGGTCCTACCTCGTAGGCCAGATACCCGGCGGGTGGCTGCTCGACCGCTATGGCTCCAAGCGGGTCTACTGCGGCGCGATTCTGTTGTGGTCCACCTTCACCATGTGCCAAGGCTTCGTCGGCAACTTCAGCATGGGGACCGCGGTGGGACTCCTGTTCCTGCTGCGCATGCTTGTCGGCATCTCCGAGGCGCCGTCCTTCCCGGGTAACTCGCGCATCGTCGCCGCCTGGTTCCCGACGAAGGAACGCGGCACCGCGGCGGCGATCTTCAACTCCGCACAGTACTTCGCCACCGTCGTGTTCGCGCCGCTGATGGGGTGGCTCGTCGTCGCCTTCGGCTGGGAACACGTGTTCATCATCGTCGGCGGCGTCGGTATCCTGCTCGGCCTGCTGTGGACGAAGGTCATCTACAGTCCGCGTCAGCACCCCCGCCTGAAGCAGCCCGAGTTCGACCACATCCAGGCCGGCGGCGCGCTCGTCGACATGGACCAGAAGTCCGACGAGCCCAAGGCGGATTCCTCCGACCAATTGCGTTACGTCAAGCTGCTGCTCACCAGCCGCATGATGCTCGGCGTCTACTTCGGCCAGTACTTCATCAACACGATCACCTGGTTCTTCCTCACCTGGTTCCCGGTCTACCTCGTCCAGGAGCGGGGCCTGTCCATCCTCGAGGCCGGCTTCATCGCCTCGCTACCCGCACTGTGTGGCTTCGCCGGCGGCATCCTCGGTGGCGTGCTCTCCGACGCCCTGGTGCGCCGTGGCTGGTCGCTGACCCGCGCCCGCAAGACTCCCATCGTCTTCGGCCTGCTGATGGCTACCGTCATCGTCGGATGCAACTACACCGACGCGTCCTGGCTCGTCGTCGCGCTGATGTCGCTGTCCTTCTTCGGCAAGGGCCTCGGCGCCCTGGGGTGGGCCGTGGTCGCCGACACCGCGCCCAAGGAGATCGCCGGTCTCAGTGGCGGAGTGTTCAACACCTTCGGCTCCCTCGCCGCGATCACGTCCCCGATCGTCATCGGCTATCTCGTCAACACGACCGGCTCCTTCGAACTCGCCCTGGCGTACGTCGGTGCCAGCGCCCTCCTGGCGGTGACCTGCTACCTCGTCGTGGTCGGCCCCATTCGCCGACTCGACCTCGACGAGATGCAAGCCAGCGCCGAGAGCAAGCGCGCCGCCCGCAAGACCGACGGCTGACACCGAACATCCGTTCAATGACGCCACCTCCCTACCCACACAGCAAGGACCTGATGATGACCGCAACCGTGAACCGCCCCGATGTGCTGACCGGGCGGATGATCATCGCCGGCGCACCGGTGAGCGGATCCGGCACCACAATCCACGCCGTCGACCCGGCCACCGACGAGCGGCTCGAACCCGGCTACCGGCACGGCGACGTCACCGACGTCGAGACGGCCTGCGCCGCAGCCACCGCCGCGTTCGGACCATACCGGGCCACCGACGCCGAGACTCGCACTCGATTCCTCGAGACGATCGCCGCGAACATCGAGGCGCTCGGTGACACGCTGGTGAACCGGGCGTGCGCCGAGACGGGCCTCCCGCCGGCGCGCATCGCCGGTGAGGTCGCACGGACCTCGGGCCAGCTACGCCTGTTCGCCGCGGTGGTGCGCGAGGGGAGCTGGAACGGCGCCCGCATCGACCCGGCACTACCCGAGCGCACCCCGCTGCCGCGCCCAGACATCCGCCAGCGCAAGATCCCCCTCGGACCCGTTGCCGTGTTCGGTGCCAGCAACTTCCCGCTCGCGTTCTCCGTCGCCGGCGGTGACACCGCGTCCGCGCTCGCCGCCGGGTGCCCCGTCGTCGTCAAGGCGCACGACGCGCACCCGGGCACCTCGGAACTGGTCGGCCGGGCCGTCGCCGACGCGGCGGCGAGCACCGGCATGCCCGCCGGCGTGTTCTCGCTGCTGTTCGGCTCGGGACGCGAACTCGGGACCGCGCTGGTCACCGACCCGCGGATCAAGGCCGTCGGGTTCACCGGATCGCGTTCGGGTGGAACGGCTCTCGTGCGGGCCGCGGCGACGCGACCGGAGCCGATCCCGGTGTACGCCGAGATGAGTTCGATCAACCCGGTGTTTCCGCTGCCGGGTGCCCTCGCGTCGCGCGGCGCCGACCTCGGCGCGGCGTTCGTCGCCTCGCTGACCATGGGATCGGGCCAGTTCTGCACCAACCCCGGCCTCGTGATCGCCGAAGATGGACCCGGTCTCGACGCGTTCGTCGAGGCCGCGGGCGGCGCGGTCGCGGCCTCGACCCCGACGCCGATGCTGACGCCGAACATCGCGCAGGCCTACGCCGACGGCGTCGCATCGCTGGCCACCGGCGCCGCCACCGTTGCCCGCGGGCAGGAGGTCGAGGGCCCCAACCGCTGCCGCGCCGCCCTGTTCGGCACGGACGCCGCGACCTTCCTCGGTTCGGAGGTGTTGCAGCAGGAGGTGTTCGGCTCGTCCAGCCTCGTCGTGCGGTGCCGCGACGCGGCGCAGGTACGCGAGGTCGCGGCGCGGCTCGAGGGCCAGCTCACCGCGACCGTGCACGCCGACGACGCCGACCTCGACGAGGCCGGTGCGCTGCTGGAGATCCTCGAACTGAAGGCGGGCCGAATCCTGTTCGGCGGCTGGCCGACCGGCGTCGAGGTCGGGCACGCGATGGTGCACGGCGGACCGTACCCGGCGACGTCGGACTCCCGCTCCACCTCGGTCGGGTCGCTGGCCATCGAGCGCTTCCTGCGCCCGGTCGCCTACCAGGACGTGCCCGCCGCACTGCTTCCCACGGCCGTCGCCGACGGCAACCCCGACCACCTCTGGCGTCGCATCGACGGCCAGCTCATCCAGGACTGACACCCTCTTTCCCTTAAGGAGATTCATCATGCTCGACGGCGTTCTGTTCTTCCCCGTCACCCCGTTCACCCCCGCCGGTGAGGTCGACTACGACCGGCTGGCCGAACACATCGGCAAGGGCGTCGACGCCGGCCCCGGCGGCGTGTTCGTCGCCTGCGGCACCGGCGAGTTCCACGCGTTGGGGGTCGCCGAGTTCGGTCGCATCGTCGCCACCACGGTCGAGGTCGTCGCCGGACGGGTGCCCGTGTTCGCCGGCGCCGGCGGCTCGCTCGCCCAGGCCAAGGACTTCGCCCGCAGCGCCAAGGCCAACGGTGCCGACGGCATCCTGCTGCTGCCGCCGTACCTGGTGACCATGCCGCAGGCCGGCCTCGTCGCCTACGCCAAGGCGGTCGCCGAGACCACCGACCTGCCGCTGATCGTGTACAACCGGGGCAACGCCCGCTTCGACGAGGCGTCCGTCGTCGAGGTCGCGGCGCTGCCGACCGTCATCGGCTTCAAGGACGGCACCGGCGATCTGGACAAGGTTGGGCGTATCGTACGTGCGGTGCAGGACGCCCTCGCGCCGACCGGCAAGCAGTTCCTGTTCTTCAACGGCATGCCCACCGCCGAGGTGACCCAGCAGGCCTACCGCGCGATCGGCGTGACGCTCTACTCGTCGGCGACCTTCGCGTTCGCGCCGGAACTCGCCCTGGCGTTCTACTCCTCGCTCGAATCGGGCGACGAGACCACCACAAACGCCCTGCTGCGGGAGTTCTTCCACCCGCTGGTCCGGCTGCGCGACACGGTGCCGGGCTACTCGGTGTCGCTGATCAAGACCGGCGTCACGATGGAGGGCGTCGACGCGGGCCCGGTCCGTCCGCCGCTCATCGACACCGCCGCCGCCGACGCCACCGCGCTGGCCGAGATCGTCGCCGCCGGCCGGGCGGTCATCGCGGAGGAACTCGCAGTGGAGGCGGTGCACCGGTGAGCGCGGCGCCGATCCGGATCACCGGTGCGCGCATCACGCCGGTCGCGTTCGTCGATCCCCCGCTGCTGAACACGGTCGGCGTACACCAGCCCTACGCACTGCGGGCGATCGTCCAACTCGACACCGACGCGGGCCTCGTCGGGCTCGGCGAGACGTACGCGGACACCGCGCACGTCGCCCGGCTGGAGGCCGCCGCCGAGGCGATCGTCGGGCTGGACGTGTTCGCGCTCAACGTGATCCGCGCGACGATCGACTCGACCCTCGCCGGAGGATCGATCACCGGCGGCGACGGTGTCGCCGGCATGATCACGACCGCGAGCACCACCGACCGGGTGCTCTCACCGTTCGAGGTCGCGTGCCTCGACGTGGCGGGCAGGGCCCTCGGCCGACCCGTGTCGGACCTGCTCGGCGGGAAGGTGCGCGACGCCGTGCCGTTCAGCGCGTACCTGTTCTACAAATGGGCGGGTCATCCCGGCGCCGAACCCGACGAGTGGGGCGAGGCGCTCGACCCCGACGGCCTGGTCCGCCAGGCGCGCAAGATGATCGACGCCTACGGCTTCGGGGCGATCAAGGTGAAGGGCGGCGTGTTCGCGCCCGACGAGGAGATCGCGGGCATCAAGGCGCTGCGCGCGGCGTTCCCCGACCTGCCGCTGCGGTTGGATCCGAACGCCGCATGGACCGTCGACACGTCGATCCACGTCGCCGCCGAACTCGACGGCATCGTCGAGTATCTCGAGGATCCGACACCGGGGCTGGACGGGATGGCGGAGGTCGCCCGCGAGGCGAAGATGCCGCTCGCGACCAACATGTGCGTGGTGGCGTTCGACCAGCTGAAGCCCGCCGTGCTGAAGGACTCCGTGCAGGTGGTGCTGTCCGACCATCACTACTGGGGTGGGCTGCGGCGCTCCAACCTGCTGGGCGGGATCTGCGAGACGTTCGGCATGGGTCTGTCGATGCACTCGAATTCGCATCTGGGCATCAGCCTGGCCGCGATGGTGCACCTGGCGGCGGCCACACCAAACCTCAGCTACGCCTGCGACACGCACTACCCGTGGAAGACCGAGGACGTCGTCCGTCCCGGCGCGTTGCGCTTCGTCGACGGCGCCGTCCCGGTGCCGACCGGCCCGGGCCTCGGCATCGAACTCGACGAGGACGCGCTCGCCGCGCTGCACCAGCAGTACCTCGATTGCGGCATCCGCGACCGCGACGACACCGGCTACATGCAGTCCATCGACCCGAGCTTCGAGAACACCTGCCCGCGCTGGTAGACACCCGTGAGTGGTTGACGAGTCTATAGACTCGTTAACCACTCACGGGTGTTGAGCACCGGCGTTCGATGCAAGGAGTGAATCGATGTTCTCGCTCGCGCGGCTCACCTGCTTCATCGCGGTGGCGGAGGAACTGCACTTCGGCCGGGCGGCGGAGCGGCTGCACATGACGCAGCCGCCGCTGAGCCGGCAGATCCAGCAGCTCGAGAGCGAACTCGGGGTGCAACTCGTCGACCGCAGCAGCCGCTCGGTGTCGCTCACCGCGGCCGGGGCGGCGTTCCTGCCCGACGCGCGCCGGATCGTGAACCTCTCGGAGAGCGCGGTGCTGAGCGTGCGTCGCGTCCCCGCGGGCGAACTGGGTACGGTCGTGGTCGGATTCACCGGCGCGTCCGCGCATGCCGTGCTGCCGCGGCTGCTCACAGGGGCGAGAGAGAAGATCGCCGACGTGAAACTCGTGCTGCGCGAGATGGTTACGTCGCAGCAGATCGAGGCGCTCACGAACGGCGAACTCGACCTGGGCCTGATCCGACCTATCCTCACCCGGCCCGGGATCTCGACCCGGCCGATCCACCACGAACGCCTCATCGCGGCGCTGCCGGAGGCGCATCCGCTCGCCGCCGAGGAGCACCTGACCGTCGAGGATTTCGACGACCAACCCGTAGTGATGTACTCCCCCGTCGACGCGCGCTACTTCCACGAGTTGCTGATCAGCACGTTCACCATCGTGGGCGCGTCCCCGCGCTACGTGCAGTACGTGACCCAGGTGCACACCATGCTGGTGTTGGTCCGGTCCGGGCTGGGCATGGCGCTCGTGCCCGCGTCGGCGGAGACGATGAAGCCCGAGGGTGTCGTCTTCCGCCAGGTCACCGCCGTCCGCGACCGCCCGGTGCAGATGAACGCGGCGTGGCGCAGCGACAGCGCGAACCCGGCGCTGCACCGACTCATGGCCGACGTCCTGCCGGCGCGGGAGTGGATCTGAGTCAGCGCACCTGCACCGCAGGCTTGACCGCCACCACCGGGCAGTGCGAATCCAGCAGGACCTGCTGGGCCGTGCTGCCGAGCAGCAGCTTGCCGACCGGCGAGCGCCGCTTCATGCCGATCACCAGCAGTTCGACGCCCGCCTCGTAGGAGGCGTCGATCAGGTTCTCGGCGTGCGAGCGGTCCGGCACGTTCTCGGCGACGCGCCACTTCACCCCGGCCGCGTCGGCACCGGCCTGCGCCTCCGCCATCGCTGCGTCGAAATCGTCCTCGCCGGCGCTGGTGCCCTCCGCGATGACGACGAGATCCGTTGCCCGCATGCGTGCTTCGGCGAACCCGAACGGCAGCGCCCCGCGACCTTCCGGGGACGCGACATAACTCAGGACGACGCTCATCCCGTTCACCGACCTTCCTGGCGCACCTGCACGACCGGCGTCGTGAGGGTGCCGGCCGCGAGAAACTCGTCGAGATTGGCAAGCGTAAGCGACTCCATGGCCGCGCGCGTCTCGACCGTCCCGCTGCCTACGTGCGGCAGCAGCACGACGTTGTCGAGGTCGTAGAGCGCCTCGGGCACCCCCGGTTCGTCGGCGAATACGTCGAGTCCCGCTCCGCCGAGGTCGCCGGCGAGCAGCATCTCGACCAGCGCAGTCTCGTCGACGACGCTGCCGCGCGCCACGTTGATCAGGTAGCCGTTGGGGCCGAGGGCCTCGAGGGCCGCCCGGTCGACGAGTCGACGGGTTCCCGCGCCGCCCGCGGCGGCGATCACCAGTACATCGGCGTCGCGGGCCAACTCCACCAGCGTCGGCACATAGCGATAGGGCGAATCGGCGACCTCGCGCCGGTTGTGATAGCTGATGACGCAACCGAATCCGTCGAGGCGGCGGGCGATCGCCGTGCCGATCCGGCCCAGGCCGAGGATGCCGACGCGGGCGCCGCGCACCTTGCGGGTGAGCGGGAAATTGCCGTCGGCCGCCCAGCGGCCGGCGCGGACATACCGATCGGCGGCGGAGAATCCGCGCAGCGTGTCGATCACCAGGCCGACTGCCGTGTCCGCGACGCAATCGTCGAGCACCTCCGGCGTGTTGCTGACACCGATGCCACGCACGGTTGCGGCGTCGACATCGGTTGTGTCGTAACCGACTCCGAAGTTCACGATCGCACCCAGGTTCGGCAGCGCCGCCATCAGTTCGGCGTCGACACCGGTGCGGCCGGAGGTCACCACGGCCGTCACCGCGACGCCGTGCTCGGCCAGGAATGCGGCGCGGGCGCCGTCGATCGGCAGGTCGAGGGCGTCGTAGCGGTCGACGAGGGTCTCGGCGAGGGACGGCTTGAGCGGCCCGACCTTGAGCACCCGACCCGGGCTGACCTGCGGTGAGGCGACCCGATGTGCGGGCGCGGCGGCGGTGACCATGGAACCTCCTGGACTGGGGTGTTGGCACTACGCTAAATCGGCGTCCGGATACCTGTCCAACACGCAAATAACATGGACTGATACCCAAACGGCATCCACACCCCGGTCTCTCATCCAACCCCGTTCGACCACTCCACCATCGACGCAGGTCAGACCCCATTCTCGGGTGAACGACGACACACGACGCGGCGGTCGTGACGGCGGTTACCCGCTGGTATTCCGGGTTTCACGGCGATCGCGTCCGTTGACGCCGATCCGGGGCGCTCATAGCGTGTGGCTACCGTCACATCGGTTCCCGCTCATCCGGTCGCGACGTGATGCCCCCGCGGTGACCACGTCGATCTCCCCGACCGAGCACCGCACCAGACCACGGAGGAACGCCATGAGCCCTGGACCCGCTCCGCGGCAGGGACGATCCCGCGTAAGGATTGCGACATCCATCGGGATAGTCACTGTCGCGCTTTCCCTTTCATTCGCCGCCACCGGATGTTCGGTGGCCAACTCGAACCACTCGGACGCGGCGAGCCCGGACACGCTTCGCATCGTGCTGCCGCAGGAGCCACCGTCTCTCGAGCCGTGCGACGGCTCGCTCACCGCGACCGGGGTGGTCGTCCGCTCGAACATCACCGAACCGCTCATCGAACGCAATCCCACCACCGGCGACCTCGAGCCCAAGCTTGCCGACTCGTGGACACAGACCTCGCCGACGCAGTGGACCCTCGCGATCCACCCCGGCATCACCTTCAGCGACGGGTCGCCGTTCGACGCCACCGACGCGGCATTCTCGATCAATCGCGCGGTCGACTCCGATATCTCCTGTGACGTCGACGGCTACGTGTTCGGCGACGACCCGATCCTCGCCACCGCCGTCGACCCGACCACCGTCACCGTCGACACCGCTGCAGCCGACCCGATCCTTCCGATGCGACTGTCGTTCATCGAGGTCGTGCCGCGCACCACGTCGACGACCGACCGCACCCGGGCACCGATCGGAACCGGCCCGTACAAGCTCGACTACTGGGAACCCGGCCAGAAGCTGTCGGTGGTCCGCAACGACACCTACTGGGGACCCGAGCCCGCATACGCCCGCGCCATCTACCAGTGGCGCAGTGAGGGCAGCGTCCGCGCGGCGATGGTCGTGAACGGCGAGGCCGAACTCGCCACCTCGCTCGGCCCGGAGGACGGCGCGGGCGATCTGGGTGTCTCGTACCCGAACAACGAGACCACCGCCCTGCGCATCCACGGCGCCGAGGCGCCGCTCGACGACTATCGGATTCGCGAGGCGATCGATCTCGCGATCAACCGCCCCGGCATCGTCGAGGCACTGTTCGGTGGCGACGGCGAGCCGGCGGCGCAGCTGGTCGGCAGCAGCATCATCGGCTACAACGACGCACTCGACCCCACCCCCTACGATCCGGACCGCGCCACGCAACTGGTGGCCGAGGCGAGGGCCGACGGGGTTCCGGTCGAGCGGCGGATTCGCCTGATCGCGCGCACCGGGCAGTTCCCGAAGATCAACGAGACGGTCGAGGTCATCCAGAACTCCCTCAGCCAGGCCGGCCTCAACGTGAAGATCGAAATGATGGACACCGCAGGGCAATTGCAGTATCAGGTCCGGCCCTTCCCGGCGGGCAGTGGTCCGATGATGCTGCTGATCCAGCACGGCAACCAGGCCGGTGACGCGCAGTTCACCGTCGATCAGTACATGCGCAGCGACGGCTACCAGAGCGCGTTCGGCACCGCCGCCTTCGATGCCGAGATCGACGCGGCCGTGACCCAGACCGGCGACGCCCGCCAGGATGCGTTCGCCCGGGTGCTCGCCGACGAACCCGGCCAGGTCCGCCAGTTCGCCTACATCGCGCACATGGACGGGGTGCTCGCCGAGGCGGCGAGCGTCCGCTACGAGCCCAACTCCGCGACCGGCGACGAGATGCGCCTGGCCGAGATGACCCCCGCCGACCCAGCCGCAAACGGCTGACCGCCCACCTCGAAGGGTCACACATGTTCCCCTACCTCCGCAGACGCGTCTACTCCAGCCTGCTGCCGCTGCTGGTCGTGCTGTTCGGCGTGTTTTTCCTCGCCCGACTCACCGGCGACCCGACCGACCTCTACCTGCCGGTCTCCGCCACGCCCGATCAGCGCGCCGAGTTCGCCGCCGAGCACGGCCTCGACCAGCCCGTCTGGCAGCAGATGGCCGACTACCTCTGGGGCATCCTGCATCTCGACTTCGGCGAGTCGCTGCGCACCGGCGAATCCGCCGCCGAGATGGCACTGCGGGCCTTTCCGGCCACCCTGCAGCTCGCGTTCTTCACCATGCTGTTCGCCGTCATCGGCTCGGTGATCATCGGCTGCTGGGCCGCCTACCGACCCAACTCGTTGGCCGACCGGGCGGCGAGCCTGCTGTCGATGACCGCCGCCAGCATCCCCGACTTCTGGTTCGCGATCATGGGCATCTGGATCTTCGCGGTCACCCTCGGCTGGCTCCCGACCTCCGGCACCAGCAGTGGGTTGGCCTGGATCCTGCCGATCGCCACCCTGCTGATCCGCCCGCTCGGCGTGCTGACCCAGGTGGTGCGCGGCGCGATGGTCTCGGCGCTGTCGGCACCGTATGTCCGCCTCGCCCGCAGCAAGGGCGCGGGCGACGTACGCGTCGTCACCCACCACGCGCTGCGCAACGCCGCGGCGCCCGCCCTGACGGTCGCCGGCGACCTCGCGGTCGGCCTGATCAACGGCGCGGTCGTGGTCGAGGTGATCTTCGGCTGGCCGGGCATCGGCAAGCTGATGATCGACTCGATCCTGCAACGCGACTTCGCCGTCCTGCAGGCGTGCGTGCTGCTCACCGCGGTGAGCATCTTCATCCTCAACATCGCCATCGACGCTTGCTACGCGCTGCTTGACGCTCGCGTCCGCGAGAAGTCCAAGGTCTAGGAGACGCCGAGATGTCCATCGATGCCATTCCGCACACCGACGACCGCGTCGCCGAACTCGAGTTCGTCGCCGACGCGACCAACCCGCCCGTCGCACCGCCGCGCAACAAGGTCCCGCTGTGGCGCATGCTGCTGCGCGACCGCCTCGCCACCATCGCCGCCGCGATCCTCGTCCTCGTGCTGCTCGTGGCGATCTTCGGCCCGTACCTCGTCGGTGACGCCGCCACCGACCAGAACCTCGACGAATCCAACCTGGCGCCGTTCGACCCGGCCAACGGCTGGATGAACATCCTCGGCACCGACCCGCTCGGGCGCAGCATGCTGGCCCGGCTGGTGGTCGCCTGCCGCACCACCCTGATGGTCGCGTTGCCCGCCGTCGCGCTGTCGTGCCTCATCGGGTCCGTCGTCGGGATGTGGGCCGGCTACCACCGCGGGGTGCGCGAGACCGTCGCCATGCGCATCGCCGACGTGATCATGAGCTTCCCGTCGCTGCTGCTCGCCGTCGTCGTGTTGTACGTCTTCGCGCCCAGCATCGCCAACATCGTCCTCATCCTCGCGATCACCCGCATCCCGGTGTACCTGCGCACCGCACGAGCGGAATCCGCGGAGCTGCAGAGCCGCATCTTCGTCGACGCGGCTCGCACGTTCGGCGCCCGCAGCGGGTCGATCATCCGCCTGCACGTCTTCCCGATCCTGCTGCCGACGCTGCTCACCGTGGCGACCCTGGACTTCTGCTACGTGATGCTCGCCGAATCGTCGCTGAGCTTCCTCGGCATCGGCATCCAGCCGCCCGACATCAGCTGGGGCCTGATGGTCTCGCAGGGCCGCACCTACCTGCAGACCGCCTGGTGGCTGTCGTTCTTCCCCGGCCTCGCCATCGTCATCACGACCGTGTCGGCGACCGTCCTCGCGGCGTGGGCGCGCATCGCCACCGACCCCGGCCAGCGCTGGCGGCTGTCGGTGAAGCGGTCGGCCCGTACCCGCCTGTTCCCCTCGCGAAAGGTCAGCAAGTGAGCGCACCAGCCATTTCAGCCGATGCGACGGCGACCGAAACCGATCGCGTCGCCCTCGACGTCGCCGGCCTCACCGTCGACCTGCGTACCCCCAGCGGCACCGTCCGCGCCGTCGACGGGGTCAGCTTCACCGCCCGTCGCGGCGAAACCCTCGCCCTGCTAGGCGAATCCGGCTGCGGCAAGTCGATGACGGCGCAGGCGATCGTCGGCCTGCTCGAGCCGATCGCCGACGTCACCGAGGGCGAGATCCGGCTCGTGGCGACCGACTCGGGGGCCGTCGATCTCGTCGCGGCGAGCACGAAGACCCGCCGCGCGCTGGCCGCGACGGAACTCGCGATCGTGTTCCAGGACGCGCTGACCGCGCTCAACCCCGTCTACACGGTGGGCAAGCAACTCGCCGAACCGTTCCGGATCCACCGCCGCAACTCCGCGAACGAGGCCCGCCAGGAGGCGATCTCGCTGATGCGCCGGGTCGGCATCCCGGAGCCGGAATCGCGGGTGGACTCCTACCCGCACCAGTTCTCCGGCGGCATGCGCCAGCGCCTGCTGATCGCGATGGCGGTGGCGCTGAGCCCGAGTGTCCTGCTCGCCGACGAACCGACCACCGCACTCGACGTCACCGTGCAGGCGCAGATCATGACGCTGCTACGCGATCTGCGCTCCGAGCGCGACATGGCCGTCGTGCTCATCACCCACGACCTCGCCCTCGTCGCCGAGGAAGCCGACCGGGTGGCGATCATGTACGCCGGCAACGTCGTCGAGACCGGACCGGTCGCCGAGGTGTTCGCAGATCCGAGGCACCCGTACACAAAGGGACTACTGGACTCGGTGCCCGTGCATGCCGAACGCGGCACGGATCTCAAGTCGATCGGCGGCATCCCGCCGGACCTGCACTCGATCCCGTCGGGATGCGTCTACCAGGCCCGTTGCCCGCTCGCGCGCGACCTCTGCCGCGAGGTCCGTCCTACCTTGGAAATCGTTGCCGACGAACGTAAGTCGGCGTGCCACTTCGTCTCGGAGGTCTCCGGTGTTTGATCATGCACAGTCTGATCGTGTGTTGGAGGTGCGGGGTCTGACCAAGACGTTCAAGGTTCCCGCCAACAAGGAGGGCCGCAGTCAACTGCGTGCGCTCGACGGCATCGACCTCGACCTCGGTCGCGGCGAGACGCTCGGTCTGGTCGGCGAATCCGGTTGCGGCAAGTCCACACTCGCGCGGACGCTGATGATGTTGGAGCGGCCGGATTCCGGCACGGTGCGCTGGGACGGCGCCGATCCCTTTGTTTTGAAGGGCAAGGGTCTGCTGGCGCTACGCCGCAAGGTGCAGATGGTGTTCCAGGATCCCTACGCCTCGCTGAACTCGCGAATGACCGCCGCCGACATCATCGCCGAACCGTGGCGCACCCACCGCGACCTCTTCCGGTCCAAGCGCGACCGCGCCGCGCGGGTGCGGGAACTGTTGCATCTGGTCGGGCTGCGACCCAGCGACGAGCATCGCTATCCGCAGGAGTTCTCCGGCGGTCAGCGCCAGCGCCTCGGCATCGCCCGCGCGCTCGCGTTGAACCCGAGCGTGATCATCTGCGACGAACCCGTCTCCGCGCTCGACCTATCCGTGCAGGCGCAGGTGCTCAACCTGCTCAACGACCTGCAGGAGCAACTCGGCATCTCCTACATCTTCATCTCGCACGACCTGTCCGTGGTGCGCCACGTCGCCGACCGGGTGACGGTGATGTACCTCGGGCGCATCGTCGAGACGGGCGCCACCGACGACGTCTTCGACACGCCCGCCCACCCGTACACCGAGGCGCTGATGTCGGCAGCCCCGAAGCTTGCCGCCGAGGCCCGCGCCTCGCGCATCATCCTCGAGGGTGAGGTGCCCTCGCCGCTGAATCCGCCGTCCGGGTGCCGTTTCCGCACCCGCTGCCGGCACGCGACCGAGATCTGCGCGACCTCGACCCCGCCGGCGGTGATCGGCGCGGGCGGCACGAGCCACATCGCCGAGTGCTATCACCCGCGCGGGGCCGTCGACCTGGGCGTGCCCGCGCTGGCCGGGTGAGCACCGGGGGGATGAGCGCCGCGGCGTTCGCCGTTATTGCCCTGGCGGTGTTCGGCGCGGCGTGCATGCAGGCGTCGATCGGGTTCGGCATGGGCATGCTCGCCGCGCCGGTCGTCGCGTTGGTCGACCCCGGCCTGCTGCCGGGGACGTTGATCGCGATGGCGACCGTCGTGACGCTGCTCGTGGTGCTGCGGGAGCGGACCAGCCTGGACCTGCACGGTGCCGGGTGGGCGCTGGCCGGCCGGGTGCCGGGGACGGTCGCGGGTGCCCTGCTGTTGGTCGTGTTGCCGCAGCGGGTGCTGGCGCTCGTGCTGGCCGGGGTCGTCCTGGCCGGGGTGGCATTCGCCGCGTCCGGGTGGGCACCAAGCCCACGTCGACGCACCATGGCCGCGGCCGGTGCGGCGTCCGGACTGCTCGGCACCGCGACGTCCATCGGCGGCCCACCGATGGCGCTGGTGATGCAGGGCACCTCGGGGCCGCGCCTGCGCGGCACGATGAGCGCGTTCTTCCTGGTCGGGTCGCTGATGTCGCTGGCGGTGCTGGCGCTGACCGGGTCGGTCGATCGCGGCATCGCGGTCGTGTCGGCGCTGCTCGTGCCGGCGACCGTGCTCGGCTACGTCGCCTCGCGCTACGTCAACCGCCTTCTCGACGCGCGACGGTTGCGTGTGGCGTCGATCGTGGTGTCGTCGGCGGGCGCGGTGCTGCTGATCGGGCAGCAGGCCCTCGCGCTCCTTTGATACCACTCCTGCATTGATCCATGCACTAGAAGTGTTGGACATGCATAGATCTGCGTCCTAGATTCGATTGTGAGCCGGGTCACCGACCCCAGACCAGTTCCAGGAGCCACATTGTCCGCAGCAACTCGCACCCCGATCGTCGCCGACATGCGGGTGGTCCCCATCGCCGGCCATGACAGCATGCTGCTGAACCTGTCCGGTGCGCACGCCCCGTTCTTCACCCGCAACCTGGTCATCGTCACCGACTCCGACGGCCGGGTGGGCGTCGGCGAAGTCCCCGGCGGCGAGCCGATCCGACGCACCCTCTCCGACGCCCGCGCGATCGTCACCGGCCGCAGCGTCGGCGACCACCACGCGGTGCTGGCCGACATGCGCAAGACCTTCGCCGACCGCGATACCGCCGGGCGCGGCAATCAGACCTTCGACCTGCGGGTCGCGATCCACGCCGTGACCGCGGTCGAGTCGGCGCTGCTCGACCTGCTCGGCCAGTATCTCGAGGTGCCCGTCGCCGCCCTGCTCGGCGAGGGTCAGCAGCGCGACCGGGTGCAGGCGTTGGGCTATCTGTTCTTCGTCGGCGACCGGGACAAGACCACGCTGGCGTATCGGTCTTCCGCCGCCGAGGCCGCCGACGCCGACGACTGGATGCGGATCCGGCACGAGGAGGCGCTGACCCCCGAGGGTGTGGTCGCCCTCGCCGAGGCCGCGCACGCGCGCTACGGATTCGCCGACTTCAAACTCAAGGGCGGCGTGCTCGCACCCGCGGAGGAGGCGGCGGCGGTGACGGCGCTTGCCCACCGCTTCCCCGACGCGCGAATCACGTTGGACCCCAACGGCGGTTGGCTGCTCTCCGAGGCGATCGAGACCTGCCGCGGCCTGCGCGACGTCCTCGCCTACGCCGAGGACCCGGTCGGCCCGGAGGGCGGGTTCTCCGGCCGCGAGGTGATGAGCGAGTTCAAGCGGGCCACTGGCCTGCCGACCGCGACCAACATGATCGCCACCGACTGGCGCGAGATGGGCCACGCCATCCGTTCCGGTGCCGTCGACATCCCGCTGGCCGACCCGCACTTCTGGACCATGGCCGGCTCGGTGCGGGTGGCGCAACTGTGCGACGCCTGGGGGCTGACCTGGGGATCGCACTCCAACAACCACTTCGACGTGTCGCTGGCGATGTTCACCCACGTCGCGGCCGCAGCGCCGGGAGACATCACCGCCATCGACACGCATTGGATCTGGCAGGACGGACAGCGGATCACCAAGGCGCCCTATGAGATCCGTGACGGCTATCTGGACGTCCCTGCGAAGCCCGGCCTCGGCCTCGAACTCGACCACGACCGCGTCGAGGCCGCGCACGAGTTGTACCTGCGCGAGGGACTCGGCGCGCGCGACGACGCGATCGGTATGCAGTTCTTGGTGCCGAACTGGTCGTTCGACAGCAAGCGGCCGGCGCTGGTGCGCTCGTGAAAGTTGCGGTAGGCGACCGCAACCTGGTGCCGCACCGGGACCTGTTCGCCTCGTTGCTGCCGTCGGGTGCGTCGGTGGAGTGGTTTCCCGACGACCTCTCCGACGTCGACGTGTACGTCGGTGGGCGTTTCCCCGCGGAGTTGGCTTCTGCCGCACCGAAGCTGCGTCTCGTGCACGTCGCGGGTGCGGGCACCGACAACGTCGCGCTCGCCGCGCTCGGCCCGGACACCATGGTGGCCAACACGTTCCATCACGAGGATTCGATCGCCGAGTACGTCGCCGCGACCACGGTATTGCTGCGGCGGGGGTTGCTGGGCCAGGACCGCGCGTTGCGCTCCGACCTGTGGGCGAGTTCGGTGTACGACTCGTCCCTGCCACAGGCTCGGTCGCTGCGGGACGCGGTGGTCGGGTTCGTCGGCTTCGGGCACATCGGGCAACGGTCGTGGGAGTTGCTGCGCGCGTTCGGTTGCGTCGGTCGTGCGGTGACCGGGCGCGGGAACGTCGACGCTGCGGCGCACGGTCTGGACTGGGCCAGTGACACGTCGTCGCTGGATCGCCTGCTGCGCGAATCGGAGGTCGTCGTCGTGTCGGCGCCGCTGACGGACGCGACGCGGGGCCTGATCGGTGCCCGTGAGTTGGGGCTACTCGGGCGCGACGGCGTGCTGATCAACGTCGGGCGTGGGCCGTTGGTTTCCGAGCAGGCGCTGTACGACGCGCTGTCCTCGGGTGCGCTCGGCGCGGCGGCTCTCGACGTGTGGTACTCCTACCCCGGCCCGGACGGTCGCGGCGCGCCGAGCGCGCTGCCGTTCGCGTCGCTGACCAACGTGCTCATGACGCCGCATGTGTCGGGCGTCACCCGCGACACGTTCGTCGGCCGCATGCGTGACATCGCCGAGAACATCGCCCGCCTCGACCGCGGCGAGCCGCTGCTGCGGGTGGTGGCGCGGTAGCCGAGCGGCCGCCGAAAAAAATTCTCGCGTCGTGTCGAGAACCGGTGGTCCTCGTTCGACGGATTGGTGAAGGCAAGAAACACACCGAACTCGAGGAGCACGAAATGACCGCCTCCGTCGCCTCCACCACGACCACCGCAATCAGCACCCCGACCGTCGGGCGAAAGGGCCGCATCGCCGGACGCGTCGTGACCGTCCTGCTGGTGGCGTTCCTGCTGTTCGACGCCGTCATCCACATCGCCCTCCCCGATTTCGTGCGGGAGTCGTTCGAGGAAGTCGGGCTCGCGACCTACTACGGACCGGTGATCGGCGTCGTGATGCTCGTCTGCCTCGCGCTGTACCTGGTGCCGGCCACCGCCCTGCTCGGCGGGATCCTGCTCACCGGGTATCTCGGCGGCGCCGTCGCTACCAACATGCTCACCGAGCAGCCGCTGTTCTCGACGATCCTCTTCCCGGTGTACGTCGGGATCGTCGCGTGGATCGCGCTGTGGCTGCGCGACGGCCGGGTGCGGGCGATCTTCCCGGTGCTGCCGCGCTGAGGCGCCTGCGGCACCCGTGAGTGGTTGATGAGGCTGTGCCGATTTCCCGTCGCTCGCTCGCCCAGGCAGACTCAGATACCACTCACGGTTGGTAATCGATCCAGGGCGGCGGGAAGGCGAGGTCGAGGCGGGTGAACTGGTCCACGCCGCGCCAGGTCGGTGAGTTGGGCGGCGTGCTCAGGTACAGCCCGCGCGCGGCGGCGACGGTGCGCTCGTACTGGTACGGCCACTCGATCCCGGTGGCGATCTGTACGAGCGTCGCCTGGTCGCGGTCGAGCGCGCGCGTGGTGTGCTCGACCGCCGGTAGCAACTGCGACTTGCTCGAGTTGCACCGCGCACACGCGAGCACCAGGTTCGCCAGGCCGTCGATCCCGACTCGCGACCACGGCAGCACATGGTCGACGTGCGCCGCCAGCCGCCGCCCGCAGTAGAAGCAGCCCGGCCCGAACGCCTCGGCGAGCGCCAGCCGCGCCGGTCCCAGTGGAATGCGGTTGCGGCCGAACAGGTGTCCTGCGATGTCGGGAACGTTCTCGCTCAGCTGCCGATTCATCCGGCGCACGTCCTCGACCCAGAGGATCTCCAGCGTGGGCTTGAGCAATCCCGACAGCCGCGCCAACCCCGCCGCGACCCCGGGAAGCAACCGGATGACGCCGTGTGCCGCGATCACCCGAGCGCCGACCTTGTCGTGCATCCAGGAGTCGTCGTAGAGGAAGATGTCGTGGGCACCGCCGGGGAGTTCCTGCAGGCGGTGCAGTGGTTGCTGGCAGAGCGTCAGAACGACCTCGCGCCGGACCTCGTTGTACACGACGGGCTCGCGCATCCGTGCCACCGACACCGACATCTCGCGGTCGTCGGCACCGACCGCCGAGCGGAGACGTCGGACCTCCCGCGGAATCCGCTCCCCCGGCTGCGTCGACTGCCGTAACCGCATCCCCCCGAAGGGCCGCACCTGCGGCCAGTAGATCTCGATGACGCGATCGGTGAGTTCCACGACCGGCACGTCGAGCGCCGCTCGGGAATCGGCGGGGACGTGCTCCACACAGTGATCAACCAGCGCGGTGAGCGTCGCGAACTTGTAGGTGGCCGTGCGCCGACCGGTCTCGAGGATGGCGATGACCCGCTGCCCCAGCGCGAGCGGATCGGTCGCGTCCACACTGCCACGGTATCGGCAGCGATCCCACCACGCAGATGTTTCCGCAGGTCACCACCCGTGAGTGGTTGTGGAGTCCATAGACTCCATAACCACTCACGTGTGTAAGGAAGGCTGGAGTCCTCAGATGGATCAGCTCGCGCTGCTGTTCGTGCTGATGTTCGCGGCCCTGGTGATGGTTCCGGTGGGCGATCGACTGGGCCTGCCGTCGCCGGTGTTGATGACGCTCCTCGGCGTGCTGATGGCGCTGGCGCCGTTCGTGCCCAACGTGGACATTCCGCCCGAATTCATCCTGCCGCTGCTGCTGCCCCCGCTGCTGTATGCGGCGGTGCAGCGCACGTCGTGGCGTCAGTTCGCGACCAACTGGCGCCCAATCTTCCTGCTCGCGGTCGCGCTGGTGTTCGTCACGACCGCCGCGGTCGCCGTTGTCGCCAACGCCATCGTGCCGGGCCTGCCGATCGCCGCGGCGGTCGTGTTGGGCGCGCTGGTCGCCCCACCGGATCCGGTGGCGGTGAGCGCCGTGGCCGGCTCGCTGGGTCTGCCGCGCCGCCTGGTGTCGATCCTCGAGGGCGAGGGCCTGTTCAACGACGTCACCGCGATCGTGCTCTACAACGTCGCCATTTCGGCGACCGTCACCGGCACGTACTCGATCGGCACCGGCACCAAGGAGTTGGCACTCTCGTTCGCTGTCGGACTGGCGACCGGACTGGTGACCGGCTGGGTGGGCGCCAAGATGATGACGGTGCTCGGCGACGCGACGCTGCGGGTGGGGCTCACACTCCTGCTGCCGTTCGCAAGTTACGCCGTCTCCGACCACTTCCACGGCTCGGGGGTGCTCGCGGTGCTCGTCACGGCTCTGTATCTCGCCGAATCGGGCGCGGACGCCGACGACATCGAGGGCCGACTGACCGGCGCCGCCTTCTGGCAGGTCATCGACACTCTCATAACCGGTGTCGCGTTCGGCCTGATCGGGCTCGAACTGCACAGCGTCTTCGGTTCGGCGCAGCACCAGGTGGTGGACATGCTGCGTTGGGGATTGACCATCATCGCCGTCGTCATCGGCGTCCGGCTGCTGTGGCTGCTGCCCGCCTCGTGGATCGCCCGTCGACAACGTCGCCGCAACCCCGACGCCGACGTGCCCGGGTCCACCCGCGAGACCATCGTGATGTGGTGGTCGGGGATGCGCGGGGTGGCGTCGGTCGCGCTGGCGCTCGCGATCCCGTACGAGACGGACAGCGGTGAACCGTTCCCCGGCCGAAACGAGATCGTGTTCGTCGCGTTCACCGTGATCATGGTCACCCTGGTCCTGCAGGGCCTGACGCTGCCCTGGCTGGTCCGCCGGCTCGGGGTCACCGCCGACGCGGCGACCGAACTGGCCCTCGAGCACGACCTCGCGCGGGTCGCGATCCAGGCGGCGCGGGCGCGGCTCGACGAACTTGTCGCCGCAGCGCCGATGCCCGAGGAGACCGTCGAACTGCTGACCCGACGCGCCACCGACCTGGGCCTGCGGATCAGCCCCGACCTCGCCGACGAGGAGCGTCGGGAGTCGTTCGCCAAGCGCGCGGAACGGCTCAAGGTGTTCCGGCAAGCGCAGGCGGAGATGATGGCGGCGGCGCGTGCGGCGGTGCTCGCCGAACGAAACCGGCCGGGCGCGGACCCGGAAGTGGTAGACCGTGTACTGCATCAACTCGACGTGCGCAGCCCGCGCTAGCGTTTCGATCCGCGGACGTCGGGGAACACACTCCGCGACTGCCCCACCCGATCAGATCGAACCAGGAGGTTCGCCCACAATGTTGATACGCCGCATCGCCCGACCGCTGCTCGCGACGGTGTTCGTCGTCGGAGGCATCGACGCGTTGCGAAATCCGCAGAACCGGGCCTCCGCCGCGGCGCCGCTCGTGGCCAAGGGCGAGGAGACGCTGCCGACCGAGGTCACCTCGAAGGTGCCGACCGACCCGGTGACGCTGGTGCGCATCAACGGCGCCGTGCAGGTCGCCGGCGGCACGCTGCTCGCGCTCGGCAAGGCACCCCGGCTCGCCTCGCTCGCCCTCGCCGCCACCGTCATCCCGACGACCGTCACGGAGCAGGACTTCTGGAACGAGACGGATCCGGCGGCGAAGGCGCGCAAGCGCAACGACTTCCTGAAGAACCTGAGCCTGCTGGGCGGCGTGATGATCGCCTCGGTCGACACCGCGGGCAAGCCGTCGCTGGGCTGGCGCGGGCGCCGCGCGGCGCGTGAGGCGTCGGAGAAGGTGCAGGCGCTCGTCGGTTCGTCAGGTGGCGGTGCATCGGACCAGCTCAGCCACGGGGCACACGTCGCCGCCGAACACGGCGCGGAGTTGGCGGAGATCGCCAGGGAACGCGGCGTCGAACTCGCCGAGGTCGCCAGGGAACGCGGCGGGGAACTCGTCGAAGCGGCCCGCGAACACGCACCCGAAGTCGCGGCGGCAGCCAGGGAGCGAGGCGCCGAATTGGTCGAGGCAGCCCGCGAGCATGCACCCGAGGTCGCGGCGGCGGCCAAGGAGCGCGGCCACGAACTGGCCGCACTGGCCCGCAAGTACGGCGTCCAGATCGCCGACGCGGCCCGCGACCACGGACCCGACGTCGCGGCGGCGGCGCGCGAGCGCACCGAGGAGCTCGCGGAACTCGCGGAGGCGGCCCGCAAGCACGGCCCGGAGGTCGCGGCGGCCGCGCGGGAGCGTGCCACCGCGCTCGCCGAGTCCGCCCGGGAACGCGCCACCCACCTGCGCTCCTGACCGGCAACTTCGGCGCGCTCCGGCCATTGGCACTAGACTCCTCAGGGCATTTTCGCGACCGTGAGGAGTTTCGTGCCTGCCGACCCCGACGGTCCCCTGTCGCCTCGCGAGGTCGAGGTGGCGCGGGAGCAGGCGCACGTGTCGACGCTGTACGAGCGGCTCGACACGATGCGCGAATACGCGAAGACGCGGCTGCAGAAGGTGCTGCTCGAGACGGGCGGCACCCCGCAGGCGCGCAGCGAGCGGGAATCGTTCTCGCAGATGTACTCCGACGATCTCGCCAAATACGACGCCGCCGAGAACGGCCTGTGTTTCGGCAAGATCGAGTTGGCCGACGACGACCCCCGCTACGTCGGCCGGATTGGAATCCTGGACGAGCAGAAGGATTTCGAGACGCTGCTGCTCGACTGGCGGGCCCCGCTCGCGCGGCCGTTCTACCTCGCAACCACCGCCGCGCCGGACGGGGTGACCAAGCGACGGCACATCCGCTCCCGCGACCGCCGCGTCACCGCGGTCAACGACGAGTACCTCGACCTCGACACCGCCCGCGAGGAGGGTGCGGTCGAAGGCACGGACGGCGGGGTCGGCACCGAGAGCGCGCTGCTCGCCGCGCTCAACGCGGCCCGGACCGGTCACATGAACGACATCGTCGAGACGATCCAGAGCGAGCAGGACGCGATCATCCGCTCCGAGCACAAGAGCGTGCTCGTCGTGCAGGGCGGCCCCGGGACCGGGAAGACGGCGGTTGCGCTGCACCGCGCTGCGTACCTGCTTTACACGTATCGCCGGCAACTCGCCAAGGCGGGCGTGCTGATCGTCGGGCCGAACGCGACGTTCCTCGACTACATCGGGCAGGTGCTGCCCTCCCTCGGCGAGACGGGCGTGCTGCTGTCCACGATCGGCAACCTCTATCCCGGCGTGCGGGCCAGCCGCGACGATTCGTTGCGGGCTGGCGAGATTAAGGGGTCGCTTGCCATCGTCGACGTGCTGCGCAACGCCGTGCGCGACCGCCAGCAGGTGCCGGCGCAGCCGATCACGCTGACGTTCGACTCCTACACCGTGACCCTGAATCGCAAGACCGTGACCCGTTCACGCGGGCGCGCGCGATCGTCGCGGCGGCCACACAACCTCGCGCGGCCGATCTTCGTCTCCGGCGTCGTCGACGCCCTCACCGATCAGGTGGTGGCGACGCTGGGCGCCAACGTCGTCGGCGGATCGAACCTGCTCAGCCGTGAGGACATCGCCGACATCCGGGACGAGTTGCGAAGCGACCCCGACCTGCAGCGCGCCATCGGCGGCCTGTGGCCGGAACTGCGGCCCGAGGAAGTGCTCGCCGACCTGCTCACCTCGCCGCGGCGGCTCGCCGCCGCCGCGCCGGACATGCCGCCAGAGGACCGCGCCACCCTGCTGCGTGACCCGACGGTGGCGGGGTTCAGCCCCGCGGACGCGCCGTTGCTCGACGAACTCGCGGAACTGCTCGGCGTCGACGACGCCGCCGAACGGCAGCGGGCACGCCAGCGCTGGCGCGCGCAGATCGCGGATGCGCAAGGTGCACTGGACATTCTGGCCGGCTCCGCGCCGCAGGACCTCGAGGACGACATCGATCCCGAGATCCTGATGGCCTACGACCTGATCGACGCGAGCCAGCTCGCCGAACGCCAGGACGTGCGCGCCAGCCAGACCACCGCCGAGCGCGCGGCCGGCGACCGCACCTGGACCTACGGCCACGTCATCGTCGACGAGGCACAGGAACTCTCGGAGATGGCGTGGCGAATGGTGATGCGGCGCATCCCGAATCGCTGGGTGACCGTCGTCGGCGACGTCGCGCAGACCGGCGACCCGGCGGGCACGACGTCGTGGCAGTGGATGCTGGAACCCTATGTGGCACGACGGTGGAAGCTGACCGAGCTGAGCGTCAACTACCGCACGCCAGCGGAGATCATGGCGGTGGCGGGTGACGTACTCGCGGCGATCGACCCGGCGGCGACGCTGCCCCGATCGGTCCGCGAGACCGGGCACCGGCCGTGGTCGCGTCGGGTTTCCGCGACCGATCTCGCCGCCGAGGTCGAGGCAGCGGTCGCGACGGAGACCGGGCCGGGGACGGTGGCGGTGATCGCGCCGCACGCGCTGGTGACCGACCTGGCGCACCTGGGCGCGGAACGGGTGCGGGTATGCACCGTGCACGACGCGAAGGGCCTCGAGTTCGACGCGGTGTTCCTGGTCGAACCGGGCGGGATCCTTGCAGAATCGCCGCGCGGCCGCAACGACCTCTACGTCGCCGTCACCCGCGCGACGCAGCGTCTCGGGGTGGTGCACGCCGAACCGTTGCCCGACCTGCTGGCGGCGTTGACGCCGGTGTCGGAGATCGCCAGCGCGTGAACCGCCATCGTCTCGCCGCCGCCCCGGTGGCGGCGCATCTCGCGGGCGCGAATCCGGGGGCGGGCGACACCGACGCGGTCGCGCGGAAGTTCCTGGCGGCGGCCGAGGCGCGTACTGCTAGCGGCGACTGGTGTGCACGATCAGGACGTCGCACTTGGCCTTGCGGGCGGCGTCGGAGGGAACCGAACCCAGCAGGCGCCCGGTGAGCGAATTGAGTCCGCGGTTGCCGACCACGAGCAGGTCGGCGTCGACGGCCTGGGTGAGGTCGAGCAGGGCGTCGACCGGGGCGCCGACGATGGGCCGGTCGACGATCTCCGCCACCCCGATCGCCTTCGCCTTCTCCCGTGCGGTGCGAAGGATGTCGTCGGTCGGCGCGCCGCCACGGACCTGGTAGGCGTCGTCCTTGAGTACGTCGGCCGCGGCGGCGGTGTCGCGGTCGTCGTTCGGGTAGTAGGCGCAGGCGAGGACGAGTTTGGCGCCGGCACCGGCGGCGAGCGCCGCCGCCTTCTCGACGGCCACGTAGGACGATTCGGAGCCGTCGGTGCCGACGACGATCGTGCTGTAGGCGCTCATGTGTCTCCTCCCGGCGTGGATGCGACCATACGGGACCCTATCGTCGGCGCCGCTGCCCTCGACGCTCTCACCTAGATTGGAGTCATGCGTCTGCCGCGACCGCCCGCCACGTGGACCCGGCGCGGGCGGGTGTGGATTGCCGTCGCCGCGGTGCTCGTGCTCGCGGCGGTCGCGGTGCTGGTGGCTCTCGTCCGGGACACCGAACCGGACGTCGCGAGCGAGGACGTCACGATCTCGACGCCGTCGGGTCCGGGCGAATCGAACACCGTCGAGATCGACGCGACGCTGTATCTGCCTGATAGCACTCCGGCGCCGACGGTGCTGCTCGCGCACGGATTCGGCGGCAGCAAGGACTCCACCGCAGGACAGGCGCGCCGGATGGCTGCCGATGGGTTCGTCGTGTTGGCCTACAGCGCAAGGGGTTTCGGGCGCAGCAACGGAGAGATCTGGATAAACGACCCCGACCGTGAGGTCGCCGACGCGCGGGCGCTGGTGAGTTGGCTGGCGGAGCGGCCGGAGGTCGAGTTGGACGGGCCGGGCGATCCGCGCGTCGGTGTCGGCGGCTCGTCCTACGGCGGCGCACTGGCGTTGATGCTCGGCGGGAGCGACCCGCGCGTCGACGCGATCGCCGCCGGGATCACCTGGTACGACCTCGGCCAGGCGCTCTTCCCGAACGGTGCGGTGCCGCCGAGCAGCGCCGTGCCGTCGACCGGCGGTCGTCCGCCGACCCCCGCGGCGGTCGACTATCCCGGCGACGGGGTGCTCAAGCGCGGCTGGGCGGGGGCGTTCTTCAGTGCAGGCTCGGCGTCGCAGGAACCCGGCGCGCCCGAGACACCCGGCGGAACCGGCCTGGGCTGCGGCCGGTTCGCCGTCCCGGTCTGCCTGGCCTACGCCGGACCCGCGGTGACCGGCACGCCGACGCCGGAACTGCTCGCGTTCCTGCGGTCACACTCCCCCGCCGCCCTGGTCGGCAACGTCACCGCGCCGACCCTGCTGGTGCAGGGCCAACGCGACACCCTGTTCGGCCTCGAACAGGCCGACGCCAACGCGCGCGCGATCGCCGCGGCGGGGGCACCGGTGGAGGTGCGCTGGTTCAACGGCGGGCACGACGGGGACGCCGGCCGTGCCGACGGCGCTATCCGCGGGTTCCTCGAGGACCGGTTGCGCGGATCCGACGACTCCGATGGACCGGCGCCGTTCAACTTCGCGCTGCCGGGCACGCCGAACGAGGAGGGTGAGATCCCTGCCCGGAGGATGGTCGCGGCCGAGTACCCGGGTCTGGCCGGGACGGACGAGACGACCCCGCACACGGTGCTTTCGTTGAACGGCGGCACGCAGATCATCGCGCGCCCGCCGGGTGCGGCGCCGTCTGCGGTGTCGAGCGTCCCGGGCGTCGGCGACGCGAGCACCGCGCTGGCCGCTTTGGGGGTGTCGGGGCTGTCGGACCCGCCCGGCCAGACCGCGGTGTTCCGGACCGACACGCTCACCTCGCCGGTGACGATCACGGGTACGTCGACGGTGGACGTGCGGATCGAGGCTGTCGCGGCGCCCGGTGAGGCAGTGCTGTTCGCGAAGCTGTACGACGTGTCGTCCGCCGGGCGCAAGGCGCTGCCCGGTGGTGGGGTTTCTGCTATTCGGGTACCGGATGCAGGTTCGCCGGTGGATCTGCGGATCTCGTTGCCGGCGATCGCATACCAGGTCCCGGAGGGCCATTACATCGAGGTCGCGGTGGTCGCGACGGACCAGGCGTACGCGGTGCCGGTGTCGCCGGCGCAGTACACGGTGTCGCTGACCGACCCGCGGCTGTTCGTGCCGAGCGTGCCGGCGCGACCCGCGGCGCGGGCGGTGCCGATCGCGCCGTTGGTCGGGATCGGGTTGCTGGCGCTGGGTGTCGCTGCCGCGGTGGTCACGTCGATCGTGCTGACCCGCCGTCGTGGTGTGGCCGAGGTGGATCCCGACCTGGTGGACGTGCCGATAGTAGTGCGGGATCTGGAGAAGGTGTACGACAACGGCCTTCGTGCGGTAGACGGCGTGGGCTTCACCGTCGAGCACGGTCAGGTGCTGGGCCTGCTCGGTCCGAACGGCGCTGGAAAAACGACGACGCTGCGAGTGGCGCTCGGGCTCATCGCGCCGACGGCGGGTGAGGTGCGGATCTTCGGGCACACCGTGGGTCGGGGTGCGCCGGTGTTGTCGCGGGTCGGCGCGTTCGTCGAGGGGCCGGGGCTGCTGCCGCACCTGTCGGGGATGGACAACCTGCGGCTGTACTGGGCCGCGACCGGGCGTCCCGACGAGGACGCGCACCTGGACGAGGTACTGCAGATCGCGGATCTCGGTTCGGCGATTCACCGGCGAGTGCGCTCCTACAGCCACGGAATGCGCCAGCGGGTGGCGATCGCGCAGGCGATGCTGGGCCTGCCGGACCTGCTGATCCTCGACGAGCCGACCAACGGGCTGGACCCGCCGCAGATCCGGACGATGCGCGACGTGCTGATCGAGTACGCCCGCCGTGGCCGGACGGTGGTGGTGTCGAGCCATCTGCTCGCGGAGGTGGAGCAGACCTGCACCCACGTCGTCGTCATGAACCGGGGCCGGGTGATCAGCGCGGGGCCGGTGCGGGAGTTGGTCGCCGCGGGCGGTCCCACCGAGTTCCGTGTCGACGATGCGGCTCGCGCGTCGGCCGCGCTGTCGGGGCTTGCGGGGCTGGGGTCGGTAGTCACGACCAACGGCGAGAACCCGAAGCTGCGGGTCGAACTGGGGTCGGCGCCGACGTCGGACGTCGTGCGGGCGCTGGTCGAGGCCGGGGTGTCGGTGCGCGGGGTGTCGACGACGACGCGGCTCGAGGACGTGTTCCTGCGGTTGGTGCACGATCCGCGGGCGGGCGAGGGTGTGGACGGAGAGCCGGTGGACGGTGCGTCGGTGGATGCATCGCGTCTCGGCGCGCAGTCGGTGGATGCGGCGTCGGCGGACGCTGCGACGGTAGATGCAGCGGCGAACGACGAGGAGGGGCGATGACGGAGGTCGCGCCGGACGGCCGCGCGCTCGGGCACAGGCCCAACCACACGCTGCCGTTGCGGGTGGAACTCGTGCGGCAGTTGCGTCGGCGCCGGACCCACCTGGCGATCGGTTTCCTGGCGGTGTTGCCCTTCATCCTGGCGTCGGCGTTCGCGATCGGCGGCGCGCAGGCGGGGGCGTCGGGCCAGAGCATCATCGACCTCGCGACGCACAGCGGGATGAACTTCGCTGTGTTCACACTGCTGATGTCGGTGGGGTTCCTGCTGGTCGTCGTCGTGGCGTTGTTCTTCGGTGACTCCGTGGCCAGCGAGGCATCCTGGTCGAGCCTGCGGTACCTGCTGGTGATCCCGATACCGCGGTCGCGGCTGTTGGTACAGAAGGCGATCGTGTCGGCGCTGCTGTCGGTGGTCGCGATCCTGGTGCTCGCCGTCGTCGCGTTGTGCCTGGGGACCGTGCTGTACGGCACCGGTCCGCTGGTGAACCCGTTCGGCGACGCGCTGCCCTACGACACGGCGCTGGTGCGGCTGGGACTCGCGTTGTGCTACATCGCGATCAACCTGACGTGGGTCGCGGGGCTGGCACTGCTGCTGTCGGTGCTGACGGATGCGCCGCTCGGTGCGGTGGGCGGGACGGTGATGGTCGCGATCCTGGTGCAGATCCTCGACCAGATCACCGCGCTCGGATCCCTGCGCGACCTGCTCCCCGGACATTTCTCGTTCGCCTGGCTCCGCACCCTCGCCCCGGTCGTCGACTGGCACGACCTCGCGCTCGGCTCCTTCTCGGCGCTGGCGTACGCGACGGTGTTCGGGATGCTGGCGTGGGCGCGGTTCGCGCGCAAGGACATCACGAGCTGAGGGTTTGCGGCGTTTGCCCAGCTCAGAACCCGTGAGTGGTTCAGGAGTCCGGGCGAGCGAAGCGACGGGGGATTTCCTCAGCCCTCGTCAACCGCTCACGGGTCCACTAGCCGGCGGCGACGAGTTGGTCGCGCAGCTTGCCCTTGACGAGCTTGCCCGTGGGGGTGCGGGGCAGTTCGTCGGCGAAGTGGAATTCGCGTGGGACCTTGAAGTGGGCCATGCGCTCGCGGGCGTAGTCGGTGAGTTCGGCGGCGAGCTCCGGGCCCGTTGCGACGCCGGGGGCGGGTTGCACGACGGCGACGACCTTCTCGCCCATCTCCTCGTCCGGCAAGCCGACGACGGCGATGTCGAGCACCTTCGGGTGCAGGCTGAACAGGTCCTCGATCTCCTGCGGGTAGATGTTCACGCCGCCGGAGATGATCATGAACGCCTTGCGGTCGGTGAGGTACAGGTAGCCCTCGTCGTCGACGTAGCCGAGGTCGCCGACCGTGCTCCAGTTCGGATGGTCGGGGTGCTGCGACTGCGCCGTCTTCTCCGGCTCGTCGAGGTAGGCGAACGGCATCTCGTCGCGCTCGAAGTAGATCGTCCCGATCTCCCCCGCCGGCAGTTCCTTGCCGTCCTCGCCACAGATCCGGATGATCCCGAGCAGCGCGGTGCCGACGCTGCCGGGGTGGGCGAGCCACTGCTGCGAGTCGATCTGCGTGGCGCCGTTGGCCTCGGTGCTCGCGTAGTACTCCCGCACGATGGGCCCGAGCCAGTCGATCATGCGCTTCTTCACCTCGACCGGGCACGGCGCGGCGGCGTGGACGACGACCCGCAGCGAACTCACGTCGTAGCGGGTGCGCACCTCGTCGGGCAGCTTGAGCAGCCGCACGAACATCGTCGGGACCATCTGGGTGGCGGTGACGCGGTATTTCTCGATCGCGCCGAGCATCTTTTCCGCGTCGAATTTCTCCATCATCACCAGCGTGCCGCCGAGCGCGTGCACGACACCGCCGAAACGCAGCGGGGCCGCGTGGTAGACGGGTGCGGGAGATAGGTATACCGTGTCGGCGTCGAACTGGTAGAGCGTGCCGAAGATGTTGACATAGGTGTATCCCGGCTCGTCGACGCGGATCTGCGGCAGCGGCGCCTTGATGCCCTTGGGCCGGCCGGTGGTGCCCGACGAGTAGAGCAGGTCGTCGCCGTGCGGCTGCTCGGGCAGCGGCTCGGACGAGGACTGCGCAAGCGCGTCGGTGTAGGAGCCATGCCCCTCGATGTCACCGCCGTCGATCTCGCCGCCGAACACCAGCCGGATCGGCACGTCGGCCGAAAGCGACTGCACCAGATCGCGTTTCGACGCCGAAACGATCAGCGCCTTGGCCCCGGAATTCTCGATGATGTAGTCGGCCTCGCTCGCGGCGAGGTTGTGGTTCACCGCCGTGATGTAGAGACCCGAGCGCAGCGCCGCCCAGTACACCTCGTAGGTCTCAAGCCGGTTGTCCGAGAGCAGCGCGACGACGTCGCCCTTCCGCAGACCGGCTTCGTGCAGGTAGCGCGACAACCGGATGCTGTGGTCGTCGAGTTGGGCGTAGGTCAGGGCCTCTCCCGACTCGGCCATGATCATCGCGGGCTTGTCGGGCGTCTGCTTCGCCCAGGTTCCGGGATACATGTATGAGGCCCCATCTCGTTCGACGCGTCCGCTCGCACAGTACTACCGAAGTAAACGGCCGCTACCGTACACCCCGGCGAGTGTCCGCGCGGCCCGGCGTTCAGATGTCGAAAGGGTCCGCGCTCATCTATCCACCGTAGTCGGGGGCGCGTGAGCAGAAGCGGGCCTACTTCACGCCCGCGGCGTCCATCCCGCGCAACTCCTTCTTCAGGTCGGCGATCTCGTCGCGCAGTCGGCCGGCGAGTTCGAACTGCAGTTCCCGCGCGGCGTTCATCATCTGCGCGGTGAGTTCCTTGACGAGGTCGGCGAGTTCCGCGCGGGGCAACGACTTCACGTCGCGACCCTCGTAGATGCCCGCGCTGACCGCCCGGCCCGGCTCGCCCTGCGCCCGCCGACCGCGGCTGGCGTTGCGTCCAGACCCACCGACCTCCACCTCGTCGGCCTCCTTGTAGACCTGATCGAGGATGTCGGCGATCTTCTTGCGCAACGGTTTCGGATCGACGCCCATCTCGGTGTTGTAGGCGACCTGCTTGGCCCGGCGCCGTTCGGTCTCGCCGATGGCGAACTTCATGGAGTCGGTCATCCTGTCCGCGTACATGTGCACCTCGCCCGACACGTTGCGCGCCGCGCGGCCGATCGTCTGGATCAGGCTGGTGCTGCTGCGCAGGAAGCCCTCCTTGTCGGCGTCGAGGATCGCCACCAGCGACACCTCCGGCAGGTCGAGACCCTCACGCAGCAGGTTGATGCCGACCAGCACGTCGTACTCGCCGAGGCGCAACTGCCGCAGCAACTCGACGCGGCGCAAGGTGTCGATCTCCGAGTGCAGATACCGCACCCGCACGCCCAGGCCGAGCAGGTAATCCGTCAGGTCCTCGGCCATCTTCTTGGTCAGCGTGGTGACGAGCACCCGTTCGTCGCGTTCGGTGCGTTCGCGGATCTCGTGCACGAGGTCGTCGATCTGGCCCTTCGTGGGCTTCACGACGACCTGCGGGTCGACCAGGCCGGTCGGACGGATCACCTGTTCGACGAACTCGCCGCCGGCCTGCCCCAACTCGTACGGGCCGGGCGTCGCCGACAGGTACACGGTCTGCCCGATCCGGTCGGCGAACTCCGCCCAGGTGAGCGGGCGGTTGTCCACCGCACTCGGCAGCCGGAACCCGTATTCGACGAGGTTGCGCTTACGCGACATGTCGCCCTCGTACATGCCGCCGATCTGCGGCACCGTCACGTGCGACTCGTCGATCACGAGCAGGAAGTCGTCCGGGAAGTAGTCGATCAGAGTCGCCGGCGCGGACCCGGCCGGCCGGCCGTCGATGTGCCGCGAGTAGTTCTCGATGCCCGAACAGAACCCGACCTGCCGGATCATCTCCAGGTCGTACTGGGTGCGCATCCGCAGCCGCTGCGCCTCCAGCATCTTGCCCTGCTTCTCCAGGTCGGCGAGGCGCTGCTCGAGTTCGGACTCGATATCACCTACAGCGCGCTCCATCCGTTCCGGCCCGGCGACGTAGTGCGTCGCGGGGAAGATTCGCAGCACGTCGACCTGACGCACGACGTCCCCGGTCAGCGGGTGCAGGTAGTACAGCGCCTCGATCTCGTCGCCGAAGAACTCGATGCGCACGGCGAGCTCTTCGTAGGACGGGATGATCTCGACCGTGTCGCCCCGCACCCGGAACGATCCGCGTGTGAACGAAAGGTCGTTGCGGGTGTACTGCACGTCCACGAGCAGCCGCAGCAGCGCGTCCCGGTCCACTTCGGTGCCGACCTCGAGTTGCACCGACCGGTCCAGGTAGGACTGCGGCGTGCCGAGACCGTAGATGCACGACACCGACGCCACCACGACGACGTCGCGGCGCGAGAGCAGGCTCGACGTCGCCGAGTGCCGCAACCGCTCGACGTCGTCGTTGATCGAGCTGTCCTTCTCGATATAGGTGTCGGTCTGCGCGATGTACGCCTCGGGTTGGTAGTAGTCGTAGTAGGAAACGAAGTACTCGACCGCGTTGTTTGGCAGCATCTCGCGCAACTCGTTGGCCAGCTGGGCGGCCAGCGTCTTGTTCGGGGCCATCACCAGCGTTGGGCGCTGCACCCGCTCGATCAGCCACGCCGTCGTCGCCGACTTGCCCGTACCGGTCGCGCCGAGCAGCACGATGTCCCTCTCACCCGCCTTCAGGCGACGTTCGAGGTCTTCGATCGCAGTTGGCTGGTCTCCCGCCGGCTGATGATCGCTGACAACCTCGAACCGTGCCTCGGAACGCTCGATGTCGCCGACCGGCCGAAACTCGGAATGCGCGCGCGGCGCGTCGGCCGGGTACTCGGTAGCAAAAGCCATACGACAAGCGTAGGTGCACATACCGACAGGTTCCCGACACGCGTCCGCAGCAAGTATCTTGACCTGCTATGACGCACGTGCAGGTGCATCCGCCGAAGGTCGAGACGTTCGACGTCGCGGGCCGGACCAACACCGACCCGAAGGGGTTCGTGCGCGCCGTCGACGAGTATCGCGTCGAGGTGTGGGGCCTGTACATGGCGCGCCCGTCCGACCATGTCAAGTTCCACTACCTCGAATCGTGGCTGCTGCCCGAACTCGGACTGCGGGCGTCGATCTTCCACTTCACCCCCGGCAACGAACGCGACCAGGACCATTACCTCGACGTCGGCGAGTTCACCGCGGGCCCGCAACGTTGGACGTCGGTGGACCACTACCTCGACATCGTGATCCGCACCGGCCGCGACGTCGAACTCGTCGACGTCGACGAACTGCTCGAGGCCCAGCTCGCGGGGCTGCTGACCACCGACGAGTCGCGCCGCGCAATCGACACCGCGGTCGCAGCGATCGACGGGATCGCCAGCCACGGCTACGACCTCGGCGCGTGGCTTGCCTCGAAGGGCATGCCGGTCAGCTGGCGGTGATCTCCCAGCCGTTCTCGTCGGCCCAGTCCCAGGCACGGTTGTAGGCGCGGTCGAACCACGGCTCGAGCGCCTCGGAGTAGTTCAATTCGCCGTCCACCCGGGCGCGGTGCTTTGCGGCCTGGAACTCGGCGCGCACTTGGGGGTCGGCGCGCAGCCAGTCGCGCAGTACGAGCGCGAACCGCTGTCCGGGCCAGCCGTCCACCCGCACGTGTACATCGGCAGGCCGGCCGGGGTCGGCGCTGGCGTGCAGGCGCTGCGCCCACAGCCCGGGATCCGCCTCGCCGCCGATGCCGTATTCGGGTTTCGGCGGCTCCGAGGACACCCCCGCGACCTGCGGAAATCCCGCCTGCGCCAGCGCCTCGGCGAGCTCGTCCGCGACGTCGAGGTCGGCGACGGTCACCTGGAGATCGAGCACGTCGCGCGCGACCAGGGCGGGGACTGCGGTGGAGCCGACATGGTCCACCCGCAGCGCCCGCTCGCCGCACACCAGGCGCAGCCGCGCGATGATCCGTTCCGCCTGCGCCGCCCATTCCGGGCGGTGGGGCACCAGTTCGGGGTGCGGGGTGACCGGCCGCCGCTCGCGCCCGTTGCGTTCGAACGGCACCAGTCGCTTGTGCCACAAGTCCGTGACGACCGAGTCGAGCGCGCCCTCGGGGCCGCTGTTGTCCAGCAGCACATCGGCGGCGGCGCGACGCTGCTCGTCGGTGGCCTGCGCGGAGATGCGGGCGCGGGCGTCGGCCTCGTCGACGCCGCGGTACTCGACGAGGCGGCGCACGCGCTCGTCGACGGGAACGTCCACCACGAGCACCAGGTTGAACCCCGCCCCGGTGCCGTTCTCCACCAGCAAGGGAACGTCGTAGACGAAGACGGCGTCGCTGGGGGCGGCCTCGATCAGTTCGGCCATCCGCTTGCCGACCAGCGGGTGGGTGATCGAGTTCAGCTGCTCGCGATCGGCATCGGTTCGAAAAGCCTTGGCGGCCAACGCGGGCCGATCCAGGCTGCCGTCGTCGGCGAGGATGTCGGCGCCGAACGCATCGACCAGGGCCGCGAGGCCCGGGGTGCCCCGTTCGACGACCTCACGCGCGACCGCGTCGGCGTCGACGACGTGGCCGCCCAACTCGGTGAGCCGCCGCGCGACCGTGGATTTGCCTGCTCCCATGCCCCCGGTGAGGCCGACTCTCAACACCGCCACAGTCTTGCATCCCGACACGCCGAGCCTCACAGCGGTCAAATCCGACACGTCGACGAGTTGGTCCGATACGTTCGATTCGGCCTCGTGTGGGACAGGCGTCGAAAGAGGGATTCGCATGGGCAGCAGGAGAAGACACGGCGGCCGGCACCGCCTCGGCACGCCCGGCGGGGTGCACTGCATCCGCATCCCGGCGGTGGCCGAGGCGCTCGCGACGCACCGCCGCAACTGGTTCAGCGCGTTGCTGAATCCGGCGCGGCACAGCTTCGCCGCGATGCGTCGCCGCACCGCCGCCGGCACCAGGACACAGTGGGTGCCGAGACCGGTGACGACCTGACGTAAACACAGAACAGAATGGCCCGGTCCGCTCGGACCGGGCCATTCGTCTGTCCTAGGCTCCCACGCATGGGTTCCGATTCGCCGCGGCGGCGGCTGGTTGAGCTGAGCCACGTGATCCACGCCGGGATGACCACCTACCCCGGGCTGCCCGGGCCCGAGATCACCCAGCACCTGAGCCGGGAGGATTCCCGCTCGCACTACGCCGAGGGGACGGAATTCGAGATCGACCGCATCACGATGGTCGGCAATACCGGGACCTATCTCGACAGCCCCTACCATCGCTACGCCGACGGCCCCGACCTCGCTGCCATCCCGCTGACCTCGGTCGCGGACGTGCCGATCACGCTCGTGCACGCCACCGACGAACGCGGCATCGGACCGGACGCCTTTCGCGGACTCGACGTCGCCGGTCGGGCGGTGCTGCTGCACACCGGCTGGGACCGGCACTGGGGCACGCCCGCCTACGGCGGTCCGGCGCCGTTCCTCACGGACGTGGCCGCGCAATTCCTCGCCGACGCCGGGGCGCTGCTCGTCGGCATCGACTCGGTGAACATCGACGACACCGCCGACACCGGCGAGCGCCCCGCGCACACCATCCTGCTCGGCGCGGACGTCGTCGTGCTCGAACACCTCACCGGGCTGTCGCAGCTTCCGCCCACCGGGACCCGACTGCACGCCGCCGCCCCGCTGGTCGCCGGCTTCGGGACGTTCCCGGTGCGGGCGTACGCGGTGGTCGAATCGTGAAACGACCGAGGCCCCGGTCCGAGTGGACCGGGGCCTCGACGTAGTGCGCTGTATCAGGCGCCGCCCGACAGCTTCTCCCGCAGCGCGGCGAGCTGGGCGTCGCTGGCGAGCGACCCACCGGTCGACTCCGCCGGACGGCTCGCGCCACCCCCGCCCTCGCCGCCGCCGCCGGAGGAGGAGTAGTTCGCCGCGGCGCTGGCCTCGGCGGCCTCGTCGGCGGCCATCTTCTCCATCTGCGCGGTGTGCATCTTGTGCCGGCGCTCGGCCTCGGCGTAGCGGGTCTCCCATTCGTCCCGCTGCTTCTCGTAGCCCTCGAGCCATTCGTTGGTCTCGGGGTCGAAGCCCTCGGGGAAGATGTAGTTGCCCTGCTCGTCGTAGCTGTCGGCCATGCCGTACTTCGACGGGTCGAACTCGGCGTGGTAGTCCTCGTTCGCCTGCTTCAGCGACAGCGAGATGCGACGCCGCTCCAGGTCGATGTCGATGACCTTGACCATCGCGTCGTCGCCGACGGCCACGACCTGGTCCGGGACCTCCACGTGCCGCTCGGCCAGCTCGGAGATGTGCACCAGACCCTCGATGCCCTCCTCGACGCGGACGAACGCACCGAACGGCACCAGCTTGGTGACCTTGCCCGGCACGATCTGGCCGATCGCGTGGGTGCGGGCGAACTGACGCCACGGATCTTCCTGGGTGGCCTTCAGCGACAGCGACACACGCTCGCGGTCCAGGTCGACGTCGAGCACCTCGACGGTGACCTCGGTGCCCACCTCGACGACCTCGGACGGGTGGTCGATGTGCTTCCAGGACAGCTCCGAGACGTGCACCAGACCGTCGACGCCGCCGAGGTCGACGAACGCGCCGAAGTTGACGATCGAGGACACGACGCCCTTGCGGACCTGGCCCTTCTGCAGCTGGTTCAGGAACTCGCTGCGGACCTCGGACTGGGTCTGCTCGAGCCACGCACGCCGGGACAGGACCACGTTGTTGCGGTTCTTGTCCAGCTCGATGATCTTGGCCTCGATCTCCTTGCCGACGTACGGCTGCAGATCGCGGACCCGGCGCATCTCCACCAGCGACGCGGGCAGGAAGCCGCGCAGGCCGATGTCGAGGATCAGGCCGCCCTTGACGACCTCGATGACGGTGCCCTTGACGGCCTCGTCCTTCTCCTTGAGTTC
>DATDBL010000283.1:0-3117 GCA_036524855.1 Aldersonia sp.
GGCGGCGGCGACGCGAACACGATCGACTATTGGCTGTGGGACTCCGCGCAGCAGCCCGCCTACGAGAAGTGTGCGGCCGCGTTCGAGGCGCAGAACCCGGGCCTGACGGTCGAATTCACCCAGTACGGCTGGGCGGACTACTGGTCCAAGCTGACCGCGGGTTTCATCGCCGAGACCGGTCCCGACGTGTTCACCGACCACCTGTCCAAGTACGCACAGTTCGTCGACCTGAACGTGCTCTACCCGCTCGACGAACTCGAGGCGACCAGGAACATCTCCGATGCCGACTACATGCCGGGTCTGGCGCAGTTGTGGAAGGGACAGGACGGGCACCGCTACGGCACACCGAAGGACTGGGACACCGTCGGCTACTTCTACAACAAGGCGATGACCCAGGATGCCGGGATCACCGACGACCAGCTGCGCACCATGACCTGGAACCCGACCGACGGCGGAACGTTCGAGCAGATCCTCGCCCACCTGTCGGTGGATGCCAACGGCGTGCGCGGCGACGAGCCGGGATTCGACAAGAACAACGTCGTGACCTACGGGCTGTCCGGTAGCGACTCCGGCTTTCAGGGATTCGGGCAGACCCAATGGTCGCCCTACACCGGCTCCATCGGCTGGGACTACACCAACCAGAACCCGTGGGGCAACCACTTCAACTTCGACGATCCCCGGTTCCAGGAGACACTGGACTGGTACTTCGGGCTTGCCGAGAAGGGGTACATGGCACCGTATTCCATGGCCGGAAACCCCAGCGCCGCATTCGGTGGCGACAAGCAGGTGAGCTCGGGCGTCGCGGCCATGGCGCTCAACGGCGACTGGATGATCTCGACGTTCACCAAGCTCACCGACGCCGATGGGAACCCGATGGACGTCGCGGTCGCACCGACACCGATCGGGCCGAGCGGCCAACGGGCGTCGATGTTCAACGGCTTGGCCGATTCGGTGTCGAAGCAGGCCGACAATCCCGAGGCCGCCGCGAAGTGGGTGGCGTTCCTCGCCGGCGACGAGTGCCAGCGGATCGTCGGCGAAAGCGCGGTGGTGTTCCCGGCACGTCCGGCCGGCACGGATGCGGCGCTGGCCGCTCACGCGGCCGCCGGCCTCGACGTGACGCCGTTCACCGACCACGTCGCCGACGGCACGACGTTCCTGTTCCCGGTGACCTACAACGCCGCCGACATCGTCGCCTACCTGCGACCGGCGCTCGATTCGATCTACCTCGGCAAGGACGACGCCTCGGTGATGACGAAGACGAACGAGCAGATCAACGAGTTGCTCGAGCTCGCCATGCCCCAGCAGTAGGCGCCGCGGCGCGCCCGGTCGGATCGGAGAGAGAACATGGCACCACACGACTTTCGTCCGCACGTCGCGGCACCGGATCGCTACGACGACGCGGTGTACGAGCGCTGCGGCCGATCGGGGCTGCGGCTGCCGCGCATCTCGCTCGGCCTGTGGAACAACTTCGGCGCCGACCGGCCGCTCGACACCCAGCGGGCGATCGCGCTGCGCGCGTTCGACCGCGGAGTCACGCACTTCGATCTGGCCAACAACTACGGACCGCCCTACGGCGCCGCCGAGGAGCAGTTCGGCCGGATCCTGGCGCGGGATCTGCGACCGTACCGGGACGAGCTGATCGTCTCGACCAAGGCCGGCTTCGACATGTGGCCCGGGCCGTACGGGGACGGCGGGTCCCGCAAGTACCTGTTGGCGTCGCTGGATCAGAGTCTGACGCGGCTCGGCCTCGGCTACGTCGACATCTTCTACTCCCATCGCTTCGATCCGGACACCCCGCTGGAGGAGACGATGGGCGCGCTCGCGACGGCGGTGCGTAGCGGTCGCGCGCTGTATGCCGGGATCTCGAACTACGACGCCGACCAGACCCGGCGCGCCGCAGCCATTCTCGCCGACCTCGGCGTTCCGTTGACGATTCATCAGCCGCGCTACAACATGCTCGACCGGGTGCCCGAACAGGGCCTGCTCGCGGCGCTCGACGAGCTGGGCGTGGGCGGCATCGCGTTCTCGCCGCTGGCCGGCGGACTGCTCACCGACCGCTACCTGTCCGGGCACGCCCCCGCGGGATCGCGGGCGGCCGAGGGCCGTTGGTTCGACGAGACCGCGATCACCGAGGGCTACCTCGAGACGGTGCGCGGACTCGACGCGATCGCGAAACAGCGGGGTCAGTCGCTGGCGCAGCTGGCCCTCGTCTGGGTGCTGCGGCAGCCGCAGATCATCAGCGCGCTGATCGGCGCGTCGAGCGTCGCCCAACTCGACGCCAATCTCGACGCGCTGCAGGTGCCCGGCCTCGATGAGCAGACGCGGGCCCGGATCGATGAGGTTCTCGTGGCGTAGCCGAGTATTGTTGACGGGTCAGGGTTCTCGCTCCCGCAGGACAGCGCAGCCACCCGGGGGGAGAACCAGCGGCGAGTCGACTTCCTGACCGGTGAGCAGGTCGTGACCGGCGGCGGGAACCCGCACAGTCTCGGCCGAGTGATTGAGCGCGAACAACCAGCTGCCGGTCGGGCTCACCCGACGCACGAACTCGACATCGGCGGCGACGTGCGGCAGCCGCGCGATCCCGTCCGCCTCGAGCACCCGCGCGGCGACGCGGCGCCAGGTCGGCGGGTCCGGCACCGTCGACACATACCACGCACGCCCGGCGCCGACCTGTCGCCGGGTGACCGCGGCGACGCCGGGCAGCGGCCCGTCGGCGTAACGCGCGAGAACCTCGACATCGGCTGCGACGCCGAGATTCTCGGTCCAGAGCAGTCCCGCGCCGCCGGTTTCCAGCCGGACGGAATCATTCGCGTCGAGCGGGAAGAACTCCTCCGCGCGCACGCCGAGCAGTTCGGTGAACACGCCGGGATAGCCGCCCAGGTAGACGTGGTCGTGCTCGTCGGCGATGCCCGAAAAGGCCGTGACCAGGACGTCGGCACCGGCGCCCGCCGCCTGCGTGATCCGGTCGGCGTTCGCCCGCGAGCACAGGTAGACGGCGGGAAGCACGAGGACGCGGTAACGGGAAAGGTCTGCGTCCGAAATCAGGGAGTCCCAGCCGAGCACGTCGCACGTCGCCCCCGCGGCGGTGAACGCGCGGTGCGCGCGCAACGCCTGGTC
>DATDBL010000284.1:0-13532 GCA_036524855.1 Aldersonia sp.
GAGCGCGTCAATACCAGACCTTGCGGCCACCGACCGCCCGGCCGGTAGCGCCGAGGATCCACAGCACGACGCCGATGACGATCAGGATGATGCCGATCGTCCACAGAATCGAGATGCCCAGCAGGAATCCGAGGATGAGCAGGATTATGCCGAGAATGATCACCATTGCCTCCTTCGAAAGGTTACTGACTCGGTTGCGGCAGTTGACAATCCGCGACCTCAGGATGCACGCCCAGATAGTTGAGCGGACCTGCCACCACCGTGAGGGCGATGGTGCCGGCGCCGGCGCAATTCATCTCGGGGTCGTCGAAGTAGCCACGCTGCCAGGTCGCGAACACGCCGATCAGCAGCCAGATCAGCAACACCAACCCCAGCAGCTTGCGCATCGTCGCTCCTTCGCCTCATCGCTATCGATGCCGATGTAGGCGGGATACCCAGCTGGGCTGGATCGAAACCAGGCCGCGCACAATGCCACTCCACGACCGGCCCACAACGCGATTCCTGAGCACATTGCGCAAATCCGATTCAGACTGTTGCGCACACCGCTAGCGAGGTGTTGAACTCGTCGCAGTCCTGCACACCAGGGCACCTTGGGCGCCTCGAACCGCGAGCGCTCGACGGGCCCGGCACCGACCCACCCGGTCGCCCGCCGATCCTCCGTGAAGAATCGCGCGCCCAAGGAGTTTCGCCATGACCCAGCCCTCGACCAAATCCGTGTCCGCCGTGTCCGCCGTGTCCGAGCACGAACGACTCGACACACTCGAGCAGATCCGACGCCGGGTGCTCTGGCTGTCGACGTCGATGGTGCATCACGCCAACCGGGTAAGGCCCAACCCGGACGGGCTCAAGGTCGGTGGCCACCAGGCGTCCTCGGCGTCGATGGCGTCGATCATGACCGCGTTGTGGTTCGAGACCCTCCAGCCAGGCGACCGGGTGTCGGTCAAACCGCACGCCTCCCCCGTGCTGCACGCGATCAACTACCTGCTCGGCGAACTCGACGAACGGTACCTGACCACGCTGCGCGAATTCGGTGGGCTGCAGTCGTATCCGAGCCGCAGCAAGGATCCGGACCCGGTCGACTACTCCACCGGTTCGGTGGGCATCGGCGCGACCGCACCGATCTGGGGTGCGATGGCGCGGCGCTACATCGACTCGGGCATCGGCGATCCCGGCACCGGCCGGCAGTACTCGCTGGTCGGCGACGCCGAACTCGACGAGGGCGCGGTGTGGGAGGCGATCCTCGACCCCACGGTCGCCGAACTGGGCGAGGTGGTGTGGATCGTCGATCTGAACCGTCAGTCGCTGGACCGCGTGGTGCCCAACATCGTCGCGACCCGGCTCGAGCAGATGTTCGCCGCGGCCGGGTGGCAGGTCATCACGGTGAAGTGGGGCCGGCTACTGGAGTCGCTGTTCGCCCGACCCGGCGGCGACGCCCTGCGCTCCCGCATCCTGGAGATGTCGAACCCCGAGTATCAGCGGCTGCTGCGCTGCACCGCAACGCAATTGCGCGACCGCCTGCCCGGCGAGGGACCCGGACGCGACGACATCGCCGAGCTGATCGGCACGCTCGACGACGAGACCCTCGTCGACGCGGTCCGCAACCTCGGCGGCCACGACCTGGCCGCCTTGACCGCCGCCTTCGGGCAGATCGACGACGCACGCCCGACGGTCGTGATCGCCTACACCATCAAGGGGTACGACCTGCCCACGCAGGGCCACCCGCAGAACCACTCGTCGCTGCTGAGCGTCGAGGAGTACCGCGGCTTCGCCGCCCGGATCGGGATGGATCCCGATGCGCCGTGGGGCCTGTTCGCGCCCGATTCGATCGAGGGTCGCCTGTGCGCCGACACGGCCGCGCGCCTGCGGCGCGATCCGGTCCCGGCGAGCAACCCGCCCGCCGTGCCGACCGACATCGGGCGCACCCCGAAGGGCACCGCGACCACGCAGGCGGCACTGGGCCGCACGCTGCTCGACCTGACCCGCGAGGCACCCGACGCCGCGCGGCGCGTGGTCACGGTCAGCCCGGACGTCAGTTCGTCGACGAATCTGGCCGGCTGGCTCAACAAGGTCGGCGTGTGGTCGGCCACGGAGCGACGCGACTGGTTCGCCGACGACGCCGAGACGATCATGCACTGGCGCGAGATGCCCACCGGTCAGCACATGGAACTCGGCATCGCGGAGACGAACCTGGTCGGGTTGATCGGAGAGTTGGGCGCGACCTGGAGTCGGTGGGGCGAACCGCTGTTCCCGATCGGCGTGCTGTACGACCCGTTCGTGGAACGGGCGTTGGAGCCGTGGTCCTACGGCATCTACGCGGGCGGGCAGTCGATCCTGGTGGGCACGCCGTCGGGGGTCACGCTTGCCGCGGAAGGCGGTGCGCACCAGTCGATCAAGACCCCGTCGATCGGCCTGGAACAGCCCGGCTGCATCGCCTACGAGCCGGCGTTCGCCCTCGACGTCGAATGGACGCTGCTCGCGAGCCTGGGCCGGCTGGGGCGCCCCGACGGAACGTCGGCGTACCTGCGGTTGTCCACCCGACCGGTGGACCAGTCGCTGGCCGCGGTGCCGACAGATCCCGCCGCCCGGGAGCGCCGCCGCCGCCAGGTCGTCGCCGGCGGTTATCCCCTGGTCCGTCGCGACGGCGCGAAGGTCACCATCGCCGCGATGGGCGCGATGATGACCGAGGCGCTCGCCGCGGGCGACCGGCTCGAGCAGGCGGGCCTGCCCGTCGACGTCGTGTGCATCACGAGCCCAGGGTTGCTGTTCGACGCCGTGCAGGCCCGCCAGGGTCGCACCACGGCCGACACGTGGATCCTCGATCAGCTCTTCCCCGCCGACCGGGCGGCCCCGCTCGTCACCGTGCTCGACGGGCACCCGCACACCCTGTCGTTTCTGGCCGGGATCAACCGGGTGCCGTCGATGGCGTTGGGCGTCACCAAGTTCGGACAGGTCGGCGGGCTGGAGGACGTCTACCGCTACCACGGCATCGACACCGACTCGATCGTGCGCGCGGCGCTGGACGTGTCCGGCTGAGCGTCAGGCCCGCTCGGCCCGTGCCGCGAGCTGGGCGAGACCCTTCTCGAAGTCCTTGCCGACGAGTTTGTCCATGCTGATCACGGTGCCGAACAGGCGCAGGAACAGGTTTCGCGTGCCGCGCATCTGCCAGCGCACCCGGGTGCCGCCGTCGGCGGGTTCCAGCTGAAACGTCGTAACATTCTTCGCTGCAAAGGGTTTGGTGAAGACGAGGTCGAGCACCACGCGCTCGCCGGGCACCGATTCGGTGATCGTCATCGATCCGGCGCCGGCCTTGCGGTTGCCTTTCCACGCATACGACGCGCCGACACCGGCGTCGGGCCCGGAGTAGGTGCGCTTCAGGTCGGGGTCGACGTCCTCCCACGGGGACCAGTCGACCCAGCGATGGAAGTCGTCGATCAAGGGGTACACGGTCTGCGGGGACGCGGTGGTCACCGTGCTGCGTTCGACCAGGAAGTCCGGCGGTGCGATGAGTGCCATCCTCAGATCGTAGGCTGCGCTGGTGCGCATCACCGACGAGCAACGCCGTCGTCGCCTCGCCCACCGGCACCTGGTCGGCGCCGGGACGGCCACGACACCCGAACAGGTCGTCGACGCGGTGCTCGCGCTGCATGCGACCGACCCGGCCAGCGTCTACTTATCGGTGCTGGCCCGCGCGGAGTCAGCGACGATCGACGACGTCGCCGCCGCGATGTACTCCCGGCGCAGCCTCGTGCGCGTGCTCGCGATGCGGCGCACGCTGTTCGTCGTCCCGCACGACCTTGCGCCGATCGTGCACGCGGGCGCGAGCCTGGCGGTGGGCCGCACCCAGCGCACCCGCCTGCTCAAGCAACTCGCGACGCTACCGACCGAGCCGCCGGTAACCGACCCCGAACGTTGGTTGACGGCGCTCGAGGTCCAGGTGGAGGCGGCGCTGCGGAGACTCGGCACGGCGACCGGCGCGGACCTCTCCTCGGCCGTCCCGGGGCTGCGCACGGCGTTCCTGCCGACCACCGACAAGGCCTACGACGTGCGCCGCAACGTCACCACGCAGGTGCTGACGACGCTGTCGGCGCTGGGCAGGATCGTGCGGGTGGAGACGTCGGGTGGTTGGACGTCGCGGCGGCACACCTGGGCGCCGATCGAACGGTGGTGGCCCGACGGCATTCCCGAGTGGTCGGAGGCCGATGCGCGCGCCGAACTCGCCCGGTGCTGGCTCGCGGTGTTCGGCCCGGCGACGTTCGACGATCTGCAGTGGTGGACGGGATGGAACAAGACCCAGACCCGCGCGGCGCTGACGGCGGTCGGACCGGTGGCCGTCGACCTCGACGCCGGAGCGGGAATCATGCTCGCCGACACGGACATCCCGGGCAGCAGCGAGCCCGCCGGGGCCGCACTGCTGCCGGCGTTGGACCCGACGCCGATGGGCTTCAAGCATCGCGACTGGATCCTCGGCGCACATCGGTCGGCGCTGTTCGACACCTTCGGCAACATCGGCCCGACCATGTGGTGGGACGGCCGGATCGTCGGCGGCTGGGCGGTGCGCCGCGACGGCACCATCGCGACGCAACTGTTCGAGGACCTGCCGGCCCGCGACGAGTTCGACCGGGTCGCGGCTCGGCTCGAGCGTGCTCTCGACGGCGCCGCGGTCGTGCCGACGTTCCCGACCCCGGTGGAGCGGAAACTCCGCGGCTAGACTCTGGCTTCGCTAGACTCTGGCTTCACATGCGCGACCGGCGGACAATGGACGCACGAGGTGACTGCCATGAGCTCCACAGAGTCCCGGCACGGAATCGTCGCCGGAATCGACGGATCACCGAGCGCGGTGGACGCGGCCTGCTGGGCGGCGACCGCGGCGGCACGGCTCGGTGAACCCCTCCGGCTGGTGCACGTGCGCCCCGCAGGCGACACTGCCGACCCCGACGGCACCGCGGCGCTGGACGAGGCCGAGCAGGCGGTCCGCAAATCGCAGCCCGACCTGCAGATCGAGCGCGTGACCGATACCGGGCCGCCCGCGCGGGTGCTGGTGGACTACTCGAAGTCGGTCCGAATGCTGGTGCTCGGCCGCACCGGCACCAGCGAGATGCGGTCGATGTTCGTCGGGTCCGACGTGGTGCGGGTGACCAATCACGCGCACTGCCCGGTCGTGGTGTGGCGTGGCGAGCGATCGCCCGAGCACGACCGTCGTCCCGTCGTCGTCGGTGTCGACGGCAGCGAACTCAGCGGCACGGCGGTCGCGCAGGCCTACGAATTCGCCTCGATGCTCCGCGTCGGCCTGATCGCCGTGCACGCGTGGTCGGAGCAGTCGTCGCTGGGGTACGGCGAGTCGCGGCGCTTCGTCGACTGGAAGGGGCATGAGGCACACGAATCGGCGGTGCTCTCGGAGATGCTGTCGGGGTGGGCCGACAAGTTCCCCGACGTGGAGGTCACCCGGCACGTCGAGCGCGGCAGCGCCCGGGGCGCCCTCCTGCGGCATTCCGAACAGGCGCAGCTCGTGGCGGTCGGCAGTCACGGTCGCAATCCGGTGCTGGCGGCGATGCTCGGCTCGACGACGCAGAATCTGCTGCACCACGCGGTGTGCCCGATCCTCATCTGCCGCCGCGAGCCGAACGAGAACAGCCACCGCACCTGAGGGGTGCGGTGGCTGTCGCGAATCTCGAGTCCGTCAGGCGGTGCCGAGGGCCGGCGCGAGGGTGCCGTACCAGGACTCGTGCATGCGTGCCTGCCAGTAGTTCCACCAGTGGATGCCGTCGCCGGTGATGTGCACCTGCACCTTTGCCCCCGCCGCCTGGATGATCGGGGCGTAGCTCTGGGTGCTCAGCGCGGCGGCCGTCTCGAGCGGCACGAGCTGTGCGAACTTGACCGGGTCGAACTGGCCGCTGACCGGGTTCACGGTCGGGTCACTCGCGGGCGAGCCGGCCCCGGAGGAGATGTAGACGGACTTGCCGCGCAGTGCGCCGACGTTGAGCAGTGGGTCGTTGCGCCACCAGGACGGCGAGGGCCAGAAGCCCCACATGTTGAGCGGGTTCCCGCCCATCTCGAGCACCGAGGCCTGGATGCCCTGCGCGAAGCCGGGCCCGCTCGCGGTCGGGTAGCCGCTGTAGGAGGCGACGGCCTTGTAGAAATCGGGGCGGTGCGCCGCGAGGTTGAGCGCGGAGGTACCGCTCATCGACAGGCCGGCGATCGCGTTGTTGACGCCGTCGCTGCCGAACTGCGACGCCATCACGGGCGGCAGTTCCCGGGTGAGGAAGGTCTCCCACTTCACCTTGCCGAGCCTGGGATCGTCACGCTCCCAGTCGGTGTAGAAGGTGCCACCGCCACCGAACGGAATGGCGACGTTGACGTGCTTGTTGGCGAAGAACGCCTCGACGTCGGTGTTGATCAGCCAGCCGTTGTCGTTGTCGGGGGCGCGCAGGCCATCGAGCAGGTACAGCGTCGGCGCCGGGCCGCCGCCCGCCGCGCGCAGCACCTTGACCGGGATGGTCTTGTTCATGGCGTTCGAGTGCACGTACACCATCGCGGAGTCGGCGTGCGCGACCCCGCTACCTGTGAAGATGACGGCCAGCGTGGCCGCCAGCAACGTCACCAGGGTCACCGCAAGTGACCTTGTCCGACGAATCACCATCACGTTCCTTCAGCTCGAGCCTGGACTTTCAATCCTAGGCAGGGTAACAGCCAGATAACGACGAAGCAGCATCGGCCGCGGGGCGTGATCACTCCGCGACCTCACTACACGACTGGCGTCACACTACCGCGGTTATGCCTCAGCCCGCGCGGGAACGAATGGCCCAAGGGTCAGCCGAGCTTGCCCGCCGGGTGCCGGTACCAGGCAAGTTGCCCGCAGACGGACAGCTCGCGCAGCGGCTCGTAGGCGATCGCGTCGCGCCGCTGCAACGGCTCCCGCAACGCGTCGGCATACGCGAATGTGGCATGTATCTCAATCCCGGGCCGGCGAGCGCGCCCTGCCTCGAGTTGTCCCGGGTAATATCTTTGCTTTACGTAATCATCCATCGAGGAGTGTCCGTGGCGCCGCAGAAGCAACGCACGCCCTACTGGGTGACGTTCGTGGTGGTGTCGGTTGCGACCGCCGCGTTCGCGCTGATGCAGTCGATGACCGTGCCGGTCCTGCCCCGGATCGAGACCGAGATGCAGACCGACCAGACCACGGTGACCTGGGTTCTCACCGCCTACCTGCTCTCCGCGTCGGTCTTCACCCCGATCGTGGGTCGGATCGGCGACGCGGTCGGCAAGGAGCGGATGCTGGTCTTCTCACTGACCATGCTGTGTGCCGGTTCGGTGTTCGCGGCATTGTCGACGACCATCGGCGCGCTGATCGCGGCCCGGGTGATCCAGGGCGTCGGCGGCGGCGTGCTGCCGCTCTCGTTTGGCATCATCCGCGACGAGTTCCCGCACCACAAGGTTGCGAGCGCGGTGAGCTTCGTGTCGTCGCTGATGGCGGTCGGGTTCGGTGCGGGCATCGTCCTCGGCGGGCCCATCGTGGAGAGCCTCGGCTACCACTGGTTGTTCTGGTTGCCCGCGATCGTGACCGCACTCGCCGGGCTCACCACCCTGCTGTTCGTGCCCGAATCGCCGGTGCGCACGCCCGGGCGGATTCCGGTCCTGCCGGCGCTGCTGCTGTCGGGCTGGCTCGTTGCCCTGCTGCTCGCGATTACTCAGGGCCCGCGCTGGGGCTGGGGCTCGCCGCAGGTCTGGGCACTGGCCGGGGTCGCGGTCGTGCTGGCCGCGGTGTGGGTGGTCGTGGAGACTCGCGTGCCGGTTCCGCTGGTCGACATGCGGATGATGCGCCGACGCGGGGTGTGGACGACGAACCTGGTGGCGCTGCTGGTCGGCGTCGGTATGTACGCCGGGTTCGGGTTCCTCCCGCAGTTCAACCAGACCCCGACGGAGACCGGCTACGGCCTCGGCGCGAGCGTGACCGAGTCCGGCTTGATGATGCTGCCGATGGCGATCTCCTCGTTCGTCACGGGCCTGATCGCGGCTCCGCTGGCGCGCGCGATCGGCCCGAAGCTCGTCGTCGTGATCGGCTGCCTGCTGAGTTCGGTCGCGATGTTCATGATCGCGTTCGCGCACCACGAGGTGTGGCAGGTCGTGGCGGTCGGCGCAATCTCCGGGTTCGGGATCGGCCTCGCGTTCGCGTGCCTCGCGAGCCTGATCATCGCGGCCGTACCCCCCGAGCAGACCGGGGTCGCGAGCGGCATGAACGCCAACATCCGCACGATCGGCGGCGCCATCGGTTCGGCGGTGATGTCGAGCATCGTGGCCGCCCAACTGCTGCCGAGCATGTTCCCGGCCGAGTCGGGCTACACCCGCGGCTTCGCGTTCCTCGGCGTGATCTACGTCCTCGCCGCGCTCGCGGGTCTGACCATTCCGTCGCTGTCCGGCAGCGAGGTCGAGGAGCGCCTCGAGCAGCCCGCGACGTCGGTGGTGGGAGGCGCCCCGCGCCCGTGAGCGACCGTCCGATCGCTCAGGCGTGCCTCGGTACCATCGATGAAGTGAACGAGTTCTTCGCATTCGCGGGCAACTACTGGTGGCTGGTGTTTCCGGTCGGCGGCATTGTCGGCGGATGGGCGGGGAGCATCGCTCGCTACAACGAGAAGCGGCGCCGGGACAAGATCGAACTTGCTCGGATCAGGGCGACTGCCAAGACCGAGCAACTGAAGCTGACCAAGGCGAGCCGCAGCCAGATAAAGAAGACGCTCGCCGCGCACGACGACCTCAACAAGCGCTGGTTCGACTACGAGGTCGACCTCGCGACGATCATCGACTTCCCGCTGATGACCGACATGCGGGAACCGCTGACCCAGGAGTTCCACCGCACGAAGCTGATCGCGGACGACCTGCGCCCGGACAATCCGGACGACTTGCTCGACGCCGAGGTCTACACGGAGTACCGCGACGCGGTCCGCGCCTATTCACTCGCGTTCGCCGCCGCCGAGCGCGAGGCACGCCGGCGCAAGCAGGCGGATTTCAACCCGATCGAACGACAGGCACTCGTACGCGCCCGCAAGCTCGTGATGGTCGCGTTGGACGACGCGGCGACCCCGGCGGAGCGGCAGGCCGCCTATCGCAAGGCACGCAGCGAACTCGACGGATTGATCTCCCTTCCTCAGATCTCGACGATGCGGATCGAGCAGCGGATCGCGGGCGCCCTCGAAGCCGGAAGCGAGGGCCGCGCCCAGACGTAGGCTCGGCGTCCCCGCGCCGCTAACGCGTCAACTCGTCCGCGCGGCACAGCAACTCACGCAGCACGTCGAGATCGACGTCGGCGAGCCTGCGGATCGAGATTGCGGCCGCGCCCACCTTGACCTTCCCGAGCCGGTCGGAGTACGCGGCGATGAGGTACTGCCCGTCGTCGACGGCGTTCACGTAGACACTGCAATGCCGTTGCTGGGCAGCCAGCCCCACCGCAAACCAGGCGACCGACGGGCCGCGTGGCCGGTCCTGGACGATGTCGCCGTACCCGATGATGGCCTGATCGGTGCCGCCCCAGAACTTCCCCGTCCACACCGCCCGGGAGCGCCCCGGCAGGCATTCGCGGATCACCTCGTCGAGGGCCTGCATGTCCTCGCGTCGCTCCACTGCGGACGCGGTGACGACAGCGTCGGGGTCAGCATTCGTCCGTTCCACGTTGCAACCCTCAGAAGTAGACGACCATCAACTGCGCCAGAAACACCTTGACGATCATGCTGACTGGAAACAGCACCGCGTAGCCGACCGCAACCCGCTGGTCGGGCACCTTGCCCATCGAATACGCGTACGGCGCCGGATTGAGTTGGGAGCCGGTCAGTCCGCCCAGTGCTCGCGCGGTGCCGTAGTGCAGCACGGTGCGCAACCCAATCACACAGATCAGCGCGTGCGCCGCCGAGATGGTGAGCCCGAGGACGATCAGCTGCGCCGCGTTGTCCGCGAGCGCGGTGACCAGCCCGGGCCCGGCGCCGGTGCCGACGGCAACCAGGAAGACGAGCAGGGAGAACTGGTTCAGCGTGTTGGCCACGTTGCCCGGCAGCGCCCAGATCACGGGCCCGGTGCGCCCGAGAGCGCCGAGGACGACGCCCACCACGAGCGGCGCGGTCGCGGTGCCGAGGACGAGGGTGCCGCCGCCGGGCAGCGGGATTTCCAGGAACGCCAGGATCAGGCCGATGGTCAGCCCGAGCCCGAGCCCGACCGGGTTGATATCGCCGGCCGTGCGTTCGGAGTCACCGAGATCCTTGGTGATCTCGGCGAGCCGCTCCCGCGGCGCGGTGACCCGCAGTCGGTCACCGCTCTGCAGGATGAGATCCGGCGTCGCGATGATGTCGATGTCGCCGCGCCGGACCCGGCTGACGACGGCGTCGAAACGCTCCTCCATGCGAAGGTCGTGCAACTCGCGGCCGACGAAGGCACTGTTGGACAGCGTGATGCGGCGGAAGTCGATGTCGGAGCGGTCCATCCACGGTTCCTGCGCGGCCGGGCGGCCGAGGTCGGCGACGAGTTGGTCGACCACGTTCTCGCGGCCGGTGACCGTCAGCAGGTCGCCCGACGACAACTGCTCGCCGTCGTGCGCGACGACGGTCGACCCACCACGGGTCAGCCGCGAGACGACGGCCTCGTAGCGCTCGGAGAGTCCGTGGATCGTGAGGCTGGGGTCTCGCACGAGTTCGAGCGTCCGCACGACGATCGGCGAGACCTTTTCGCGATCCTCGGCAGTGGGGCTGCGGCGGCCCGCCGACATCAGGTACGAGCACGCGAGGATGGTGAGGAACACGGTGATCGGATACGCGACGGCGTAGCCGATCGCGGGCTCGGGTGGGATCGGGCCGCCGTCGGCGAGTTGCTGCTGGACCGCACCAAGCGCCGCCGTGGCCGTGCCGGCACCCGCGAATGCCCCCGCCACGGTGCCGATGTCGAGATCGAACAGCGACCCGAGGCCCAACGCCGCGATCGCCATCGCAAGGATCGCCAGTACCGACACGACGACCGGCGGCCACCCGGTGCGCAGCGCATTGACGAACGACGGCCCCGCCGCGATCCCGACCATGTAGCAGAACACGCACAACGACAGGTTCGTGATGATCGGTGCCAGCGCGACGTCGGGTTCGATCGCCGACAGCGCGAGCGCCACGAACAGCGCGCCCGCCGGTCCGAAGGACACCGGCCCGAACCGGACGCGGCCGAAGACGCTGCCGACTCCGATGCAGAAGAACAGGGTGAGCAGAGGACTGTCGACGAACCACTGCATGAGTGCTCCTGCGGGCCTCGGATCAGGGTGCTTCGCACTCTAGCGGCACCGCGGTGTCGCTGGGGGTCAACCGGATCGAACGCTCTCTACGGCTATCGGTAGACCTCGCGGCGGTGAACGATGCGTATGACCAGGATGACGAGTTCACCCTCGTGGATCTCGTAGAGGATCCGGTAGTCCCCGACCCGCACGCGCCAGCGATCGCCCGCACCGACGAGCTTCCTCGCCTTCGGCGGGCGCGGGGTCTCGGCGAGCAAGGCCACGGCCGCCTCGATCCGCGCACGCTCGCGTTTCTCGATTGCCGCGAGCGCCTTGTCGGCGCCACGGGTACGACGAACGGTGTAGTCGGTCACGCCACCCCGAGGTCACGGGCAGCGAGTTCCCACGCGATGGTCGCCTCGTCGGCATCGGCGTCGTGTTCGGCGAGCGCTCGATAGTCGTCGGCATCGTCGAGGTCCTCGAGCAGCGCCTCGAAGGCCGCGTGATCCATCAAGATCGCGATCGGCTCGCCGTGGCGGGTGATGCGAACGGCCTTGCCGTGCTCGGCGAGACCATTGAGTACCGACGCCAGCTGTTCTCGGAGATCCTTCACGGAGATGTCCCCAGACATGTACGTCATAGTACGCTCGATATGTACATAACGGTTTCTTGGCAGAGAGTCCCAGCTGCTGCAGCCGCCGGTTGACTATCATGCGAAACAGAGCAGCGGAAGGGTGGCGTGGCTGACCTGTCCGAGTGGTTTCTCACCACAGCCGAACGAGGTAACCCGGCGTCGCAACTGCCCGCCTGGTGCGAGGGCAATCGGGTCCAGGCGATGATCCACGGCTCGAGCTATTTCGACCACCTCGCCACCGAAGTCGAGGCGCTGACCCGCGGCGACTACCTGTTCTTCACCGACTGGCGCGGCGACCCCGACCAGAAACTACGTGATGGCGGCCCGACCCTCGCCGAGCTGTTCAGCGCTGCCGCCCGACGCGGGGTCGTCGTCAAGGGCCTGATGTGGCGCTCGCACCTGGACAAATTCCAGTACAGCGAGGAGGAGAACCAGCATCTCGGCGAGGCGATCGAGGCTGCCGGCGGTGAGGTGCTGCTCGATCAGCGCGTTCGGATCGGTGGATCGCACCATCAGAAGCTGGTCGTCATCCGTCATCCGGCCGAGCCGGAGCGCGACGTGGCGTTCGCCGGCGGCATCGACCTGTGTCACTCTCGACGCGACGACGAGTCGCACCTCGGCGATCGGCAAGCGGTGCGGATGTCCAAGCGCTACGGCGAGCATCCGCCGTGGCACGACGTGCAACTGCGGTTGCAGGGCCCAGTCGTGGGGGCGCTGGACGCCACGTTCCGGGAACGCTGGAACGACCCGGCACCGTTGGACATGCTGTCACCGATCGCCTGGATCGAGGACAAGCTGCGGGGCGCCGACCTCGAACCGAATCGGCTGCCGGATCAGCCCCCGGATCCATCTGCCTGTGGGCCGCACGCCGTGCAGGTGCTGCGGACATATCCCGACGCGCACTTCGAATACGACTTCGCACCGCACGGGGAACGCAGCATCGCACGCGGCTACACCAAGGCGATCGGCCGGGCCCGCCGACTGATCTATCTGGAGGATCAGTACCTGTGGTCCAGGCAGGTCGCCGACCTGTTCGCCCGTGCCCTCACGGAGAATCGCGATCTGCATCTGATCGCGGTGGTACCGCGATATCCGGACGTGGACGGCCGGCTGGCGTTGAGCCCCAACATGGTCGGTCGCCAACAGGCCATCGAGGCGTGCCGGCAGGCCGCCCCGAACCGGGTGCACATCTTCGATGTGGAGAACCACCACGGCACACCGGTCTACGTGCACGCCAAGGTCTGCGTCATCGACGACACATGGGCCTCTGTGGGCAGCGACAACTTCAACCGACGGTCATGGACGCACGACAGCGAATTGTCCTGTGCGGTATTGGACGACACCAGGGACCCACGGGCGCCGAGCGGTGACGCACGGGTGTTCGCCCGCGAGTTGCGGCTCCGGCTTCTGCGGGAGCACCTGGACCGGCCGGCGGACGGCAGCGACGACGACGGGTTGATCGACCCGGATACCGTGGTGCGTGAGATCACCGGCGCCGCAGAGACGTTGCAGGACTGGCATGACTCCGGTCGCCTGGGTCCACGGCCGCCGGGCAGGCTGCGTCCCCATAGACCGGAACAGCTCGGCCCGCTCACCCGGCTCTGGGCGGTACCGGCCTACCGGATGATCTACGACCCGGATGGACGGTCGTATCGCGCCCGAATCAAG
>DATDBL010000285.1:0-8392 GCA_036524855.1 Aldersonia sp.
GTCGGCGTCGTGCATTCGCTGTGGCAGCCGATGGCGGGCCGGTTCAAGGATTACATCGCCCAGCCCCGGTTCGGGGTGTACCAGTCGCTGCACACCACGGTGATCGGGCCGGAGGGCAAGCCGCTCGAGGTGCAGATCCGCACCCGCGACATGCACCGAACCGCGGAGTTCGGCATCGCCGCGCACTGGCGCTACAAGGAAACTCGAGGAAAAGGCACGGCCAAGCATTCGTCTGATACCGCCGAGCTCGACGACATGGCGTGGATGCGCCAACTGCTCGACTGGCAGCGGGAGGCCGCGGACCCGGGCGAGTTCCTCGAGTCGCTGCGCTACGACCTCGCCGTCAAGGAGATCTTCGTCTTCACCCCGAAGGGCGACGTGATCACGCTGCCCGCCGGGTCGACGCCCGTCGATTTCGCCTACGCGGTGCACACCGAGGTGGGGCACCGCTGCATCGGCGCACGCGTCAACGGACGTCTGGTCGCGCTGGAGCGGGAACTCGAGAACGGCGAGGTCGTCGAGGTGTTCACCTCGAAGGCGCAAAACGCCGGGCCGAGCCGCGACTGGCAGCAGTTCGTGGTGTCGCCGCGGGCGAAGGCGAAGATCCGGCAGTGGTTCGCCAAGGAGCGCCGCGAGGAGGCGCTCGAGGCGGGTAAAGACGGGATCGCCAAGGAGGTGCGCCGCGTCGGGCTGCCGTTGCAGCGGCTGATGGGCGCAGACTCGATGAATGCGATCGCGCACGAGTTGCGCTACGCCGACGTGTCGGCGCTCTACGCCGCGGTCGGCGAAGGGCACGTGTCGGCGCATCACGTCGTGCAGCGTCTCGTCGCGCAACTCGGCGGCGTCGGCGGCGTGGAGGAGGAACTCGCCGAGCGTTCGACCCCGTCGAACGTCCCGATGCGTCAGCGCACGAATGCCGATGCGGGCGTACTCATTCCGGGCGCCCCGGGCACCGTCGCGAAGCTGGCCAAATGCTGCACCCCGGTGCCCGGCGACGAGATCCTCGGGTTCGTCACCCGCGGCGGCGCCGTCAGCGTGCACCGCACCGACTGCACGAACGCCGACTCGCTGCGCGCCCAGTCCGAGCGCATCATCGACGTGCAGTGGGCGCCGTCGCCGTCGTCGGTGTTCCTCGTCGCGATCCAGATCGAGGCCCTCGACCGGCACCGGCTGCTCTCCGATGTCACCAAGGTCCTCGCCGACGAGCGGGTGAACATCCTGTCCGCCTCGGTCACCACCTCCGGCGACCGGGTCGCGATCAGCCGCTTCACCTTCGAGATGGGCGACCCCAAACACCTCGGCCACCTGCTCAACGTGGTCCGCAACGTCGAAGGCGTCTACGACGTCTACCGCGTGACGTCAGCGGCGTAACGCGGCTCCCAGCGGCCACGCCGCGCAGGTTCTGTCGCGTCACACGCGCTGCACCGTGCGCGGGGTGTTGATAACGCGTGCGGCGTGCGAGGCTCGACGTGGGTGGACCCGCGCACCGCATCCCGCACGCCGTTCGACGCGCCGCTCGCGTAGCAACGCGCGCGGCGCGAACAGAACCGGCGCGGCGTGTTCAGTCCAACTGCACGCTGGTGATCTGCACCGGCAGCGCGGGCTTGCCGTCCTGGCCACCGCCCTCGACGCCCGCGGTCGCGACCGTGTCCAGGGTCGCGAGGCCGGCGTCGTCGACCGTGCCGAAGATGGTGTACATCGGCGGTAGTTGCGAATCGCCGTAGACGAGGAAGAACTGGCTGCCGTTGGTGTCGGGTCCGGCGTTCGCCATGGCGATGACGCCGCGGGCGTACGGGACGGGGATCTGGACGCCCGGATCGTCGGCGGCGTACTGGTCGGTGGGGTACTCGTTGGCGAACTGGTAGCCGGGTCCGCCGGTCCCGGTGCCGGTCGGGTCACCGCACTGCAGCACGCTCAGTGTCGCGGAGGCGGTCATCCGGTGGCATTCGGTGTTGTCGAAGAAGCCCTGGCTGGCCAGGTTGACGAAGCTGTTCACCGTGCACGGCGCGTGCGCGTTGTCCAGCGTCAGCCCGATCGGGCCCTGGCTGGTCTGGATGCTGACGCTCACGGTCTCGTTGCCGTCGGCGGTCGGGATACCGTCGGTTCGGGGCGCGTTGACCGGCTTGGACGCGGGCTGCGGCGACGCCGGGTACTCGCAATTCACGGTCGCCGGCTTCGCCTCGGGCGCCGGCAGCTCGCCCGGTGCGTTCGGCGACGTCGTCAGCTCTTCTGTGGACCCTGCGGCGCTGTTATCGGTGTCACCGCCGCCCGTCAGTGCCACCAGCAGCCAGATCAGGCCGCCGATCACGATCACGCCGACGATCAGGCCGGCGATGGTCAGCTGCTTGCGTCGACGTTCCTGCTGGGCGCGGCGTTCGAGCTGACGTTCGAGCTTGCGCTTGGCCGCCTCGCGCCGCTGTTGGTTGCTGGGCACCGCCGGTGTCCTCCGATGGGGTCGTCATTCGCCGTTGTACACGCCGTAGCTTCCGCGGTCTACGAGTGTGCCATCACGACCTGAGACTCAGCTGATGGGTCGGCCCGCATAGTCTTACCGGGTGAGCAATGCGACGTCGTTCACCGCGCCCAAGGGTGTCCCCGACTACGCGCCGCCGGACTCGGCGCAGTTCGTCGCCGTCCGCGACGGGTTGATCGAGCAGGCCCGCCTCGCCGGCTACGGGCACATCGAGCTGCCGATCTTCGAGGACACCGGCCTGTTCGCGCGCGGCGTCGGCGAATCCACGGACGTGGTGAGCAAGGAGATGTACACCTTCGCCGACCGCGGCGACCGCAGCGTCACCCTGCGCCCCGAGGGCACCGCCGGGGTGATGCGGGCAGTCATCGAGCACGGCCTCGACCGCGGCCAGCTGCCGGTGAAGCTCGTCTACAACGGTCCGTTCTTCCGCTACGAGCGCCCGCAGGCGGGTCGGTTCCGCCAACTGCAGCAGGTCGGGGTGGAGGCGATCGGCGTCGACGACCCTGCCCTCGACGCCGAGGTCATCGCGATCGCCGACGCGGGGTACCGCAGCCTCGGTCTCGACGGTTTCCGGCTCGAGCTCACCTCCCTCGGCGACGACACCTCCCGGCCCCGCTACCGGGAACTGCTGCAGGAGTTCCTGTTCGGGCTGCCGCTCGACGAGGACACCCGCCGCCGCGCCGAGATCAACCCGCTGCGGGTCCTCGACGACAAACGCCCGCACGTGCGCGAGATGACCGCCGCCGCGCCGCTGATGATCGACCACCTCTCCGAGTCGGCGAAGGCCCACTTCGACTCCGTGCTCGGTTACCTCGATGCGCTGGGTGTGCCGTACACGCTCAACCCGCGCATGGTCCGCGGCCTGGACTACTACACGAAGACGACGTTCGAGTTCGTCCACGACGGTCTCGGCGCGCAGTCCGGCATCGGCGGCGGCGGTCGCTACGACGGACTGATGGCAGAACTCGGCGGGCAGCCGCTGTCGGGGATCGGGTTCGGCATCGGCGTCGACCGGACCGTCCTCGCGCTCGCCGCGGAGGGCAAGACGGCCGGCGACCCGGCGCGCTGCGACGTGTTCGGGGTGCCGCTGGGCGACGCCGCGAAGACGGAACTCGTCGTGTTGGCCGCACGCCTGCGCGCGAACGGGATCCGCACCGACCTCGCATTCGGCGGGCGCGGTCTCAAGGGCGCGATGAAGGCGGCCGACCGCTCTGGTGCGCGCTGCGCGCTGGTGCTCGGCGACCGCGACCTCGAGGAATCCAGCGTCGGACTCAAGGATCTGCGCACCGGGGAGCAGCGCCAAGTACCGCTTGCGGGCGTGGTCGCGGAGGTCGGGGCGCTTCTTGGCCGGGCCTGACGGCCAGGTGGGGCAGACGCCGCTGGACCTGGTGCCGATGGCGCTGATCCGGCCGCGGCTGCGCCGGGTCGCACTGGTGGCGTTCGCGGTCGGCGTCGTGTGCGTGTTGATCTTCGGGCTGCTGATCTCGTGGCCGATCGGCATGGTCGTCGGCCTGGTGGTCGGCGCCCCGACGGCACTGTCGGCGCTGCTCACCATGCGCCGCCGGATCTGGCTGGCCGGCACGACGGTGCATTCGCGGCGCGCGATCGGCGAGAAACGGGTGGACCTCGCTTCGGCGGTGAGCGCCGAGTTGCAGGTCAGGGCCGCGCGGGTCAGCCAGGTGATTCTCCGCATCGGCGACGGCCGCACCGGCCTGGGCGTCGGCCTGGCGCTCTACACAGACACGGGCGGGCGCGAACTCGAGGTGCTGGCATTGCGTCGCCTCGCCGACGCGCTGTCCACCAGCGAACTCGCGGCCGCGGCGGCGGTGTCGTCGCTGCTGGTCGAGCAGTTGCGCGCCGAGGCGCGCGGAGCGGGCATGGAGGAGCGCCCGCTCTACGCGGCGGTGCGGCTGGTCCGTGACGGGGGCCGCGGGCCGATCACCACGCTCTCCGACGCCGAGGTCGCGGGGCTGCTGGACTGACCGTCGCAGAGTCTTGACTCGCTGACCTCGCGCGCGCATACTCCTAACTATGTTAGGAACTCCTACTCGCAATAGGGTTGCCGAACGTCGTGAGGAAACCAGGCGGGAGATTCTCGATGCCGCCTGGTCCCTGGTCCGCGAGGACGGCCTCGCGCAACTGACGCTGCGTCGGGTGGCCGAACGCGTCGGCATGCGGGCACCCTCGCTGTACACCCACTTCGCCTCGAAGAACGACATCTACGACGCCATGTTCGGCCAGGCCTGGGCCGAATGCCTGGACGCGTCGCTCCGCCAGATCGAGGCGCTTCCGGCCGGTCCGCGGGCCCGCCTGCGCGGGATCGCGCGCGGGTTCTTCGACTTCAGCGTCAACGATTTGCCGCGATTTCAGCTGATGAACCAGCGGGTGATCCCCGATTTCGAGCCGAGCGCGACCGCCTACGCGCCGTCACTGCAGTGCATGCAGATGCTGCGGAACGAGATGGGCGCGATCGGCATCGTCGACGACGCGGACGTCGACCTGTATGTGGTAATCGTCGGCGGCCTCGTCGACGGCCAATTCGCCAACGACCCGGGCGGCACCCGCTATGCGCGCCTGCTCGACCGGGCCATCGACATGTACGCCGACAACGTCGGCCTGCCAACCGAGGAGACGAACCCATGACCACGATCGAGTCCGACCACCGCGTCGGCCCGCTGTCCAGCGACCTCGACGCCGCAACCGTGATCGCCCGCGCCGCAACGGAGTACGAGCGGCTCGCGGACGCACTGGCGGCGTTGTCGCCCGACCAGTGGGCCGCGCCGACGTGCTGTCCCGGCTGGGACGTGCGAGCCCTCGCCGGGCATTGCCTGGGCATGACGACGATGACGACCTCGAAGCGGGAAATGGTGCGCCAGCAGATCGCCGCCGGACGCGCCGCGAAGCGGTCGGGTGCGCCGATGGTCGACGAACTCACCGCGTTGCAGGTGCGGGAGAACGCCGACGCGAGTCCGGCCGCACTCGTCGACTCGCTGCGGACCGCCGGCCCGCGCGCGGCGCGCGGGCGGCGCCGGGGGCCGGGAATCATGCGGCGCGCGACCGTCACACAGGTGACCGGCGGCCGGCCGGAGAAGTGGCGGATGAGCTACCTGCTCGACGTCATCCTCACCCGCGATCCCTGGATGCACCGCAGCGACATCGCCGCGGCGACCGGTGTCCCGATGCGGTTGAGCGCCGAACACGACGGGGCCATCGTCACCGATGTCGTCGCGGAATGGGCACGCCGCCACGGTCGTTCGTACGATCTGACGCTGACCGGTCCGGCGGGCGGGCACTGGCGCGACGGTGCAGGCGGCGAAGCCCTGACGCTGGACGCGATCGAGTTCTGCCGCATCGTCTCCGGCCGCGGCGTCGGCCGGGGACTGCTCGCGACCGCCGTCCCGTTCTAGTCGGTCATATCACACCGAGATCGGCGAGTACGTCGAACGCGGATTCGGTGCTCCACCACAGGGCGGTGATCTCGGCCTCGACGCCCGGCGCGAGCGCCGGATCCTGCAGTGCCAACCCATTTCCGAACACGACGACGTTGTAGCCGAGGTCGGCGGCACGCAGCAGCTGGGTCGTCGCGACCCCGCGGCCGAGCACCGCGTCGAGTCCCTCGCCCACGAAATAGAACCGCCACAGCGGTCCGAGGTCGACGTCGTACGCCGCGCGGGTCCGGTCGACGATCAGCGCGCCGTTGAGGGCGATCGCGTCGACGATCGTGAAATAGTCGGGGGCGTTCTCGGGACGCGACCCGGTCGCGGCTACCGTGTGCGCGAGGTCGACGGTGATGTGGGCGTTGTACCCGGCCATCGCGACCCGCGTGCCGGGCACGCCACAGTCCGCGGCAAGGGCGAAGTAGTGCGCCCACTGCGGTTCGGTTGCCGCACCGGTGAATTCGGCGTGCACGGTGGCGAGAAACCGGTCGAGCAGGTCGAGGCTGAGCCGGTGCCCGTATTCGCGGTCGGCGAACGCGGCCGGATCCCGTTGCAGCGGAAGCACCGCCGCGTACTCGACGGTGTCGAGGCCGAGCGCGAACAACCCGCGCCGGTCCTGGTTGTCGACGAGGATCTCGGTGATTCGGTGGTGGCGCGCGACGGCGTCCTCCAAGCGCGCCAGCGTGGCGCCGGACTCTGGGCGCGGGGTGGACAGCGCCGCGATTTCCGCGGTCTCGGCCGGATCGAGCGTGTCACCGCAGGCGCTGGGCGCCGGCGCCGCGGTCGCCGTCGAGCCGGGCATCCAGGTCAGCCCGCACAGCAGGGCGACGATCAGACTCCGAACTGCCACAGCACTTCTCCCGCTGCGCTGCGAACCACCGCCCGCGCCTCGTCCTCGACGTCGAGTTCCACCTCGAGCGCCTCGGCACCGTCGGCGGCGTGGGCGCGGTAGGTGTAGCGGGTATTGCTGAGCGAGGTCTGCTCGGTTCGCGCGGTGACCAGCCACGGGTGACGGCGACGCAGGCCGATCAGGTCCTGGTGGACGCGCAGGATGTCGACACCCCAGTCGGCCAAGTCGTCGGGTCGCTCGGGGAACTCGGGACGGACTTCGTCGTCGCCGCCGATGCGTTCCTCCTTCACGCCTACATAGCCCTGCTCGTCGCCGTAGTAGATCGACGGGATTCCCGCCACGGTCATGAGGATCGTGAGCGCGAGCACCGCGCCCTCGGGGCCGACGATGCTGGCGATGCGGGTGACGTCGTGGTTGCCGACGAACGTGGCCGGTGTGAACGCGGCGGTGATCTGGTTGTGCCGGGTCAGGGTCCAGTCGAGTTCGAAGAAGTTGCGGTCCTTCAGGCTGCTCCAGATCGCCTTCCACAGTTCGTACTGCGTCACCGAGTCGAGGGTCGAGCGCGCGACGTAGTCCGCGTAGTCGCCGTGCAGCATCTCCCCGACCAACCACGCGTCGGGGTGACGCTCCCGCACCCCCGGCAGTACGCGTCCCCAGAACGCGGGATCGACGGCGTAGGCGGCGTCGAGGCGCCAGCCGTCGATGCCGCGGTCGAGCCAGTGGTCGAGCACCTTCGTGACGTAGTCCGCCGCCGCGGGGGAGCGGTGGTCGAGTTCGACGAGGGCGTCGTGGCCCTCGAACACCCGCGGCTGCGGCCCGCCCGGCGCGTCCCAGTCGATGGCGAACATCGCGGCCGCGGAACTGTCGCGCCCGTCGCGCATCGCCTCGCGGAACAGCGGGTGTTCGGCGCCGAGGTGGTTGAACACGCCGTCCAACAGCACCCGCAATCCCCGCTCCCGGCATCGAGCGACGAGCTCGTCGAAGTCGTCGTCGGTGCCGAGGCGGGGATCGATGTGGAACTGGTCGATGCTGTCATAGCCATGGCTGCCGGAGGTGAACACCGGGCCGAGTTGCAGGCCCGACGCGCCGAGTTCGACCGCGTAGTCGAGCCAGTTCAACAGCCGGCGCAGCCGAGGCGCGGGATCGGTGTCCTCGTCGTGGATCGGGGCGCCGCCGAAGCCGAGCGGGTAGACGTGCCACCAGATGCTGTGCTCGACCCAACTCATGCGGGCCAAGCGTAGGCCATGCCCCGATCAGACAATGCCGAACCCGTGGCAGAACCGGTTGCCCGGATCGAGGGTGGCCTTCACCCGCCGCAGCCGCGCCAGGTCCTCCTCGCTGAACGCGCTCGCGGCCCGCGCGGTGCGGTCCTCGCCCTCCAGGAAGTTCAGGTACGCCGCGCCGGTGACGTGCGGTGCGAGGGCCTCGCGGGCGTGGCGCAGGTGCGCCTCGATCGCCAGCGCCGCGTGCGGGTCCGCCACCATCGAGGCCAGCTCGAGCAGCACCTCACCCGAGCGACCGCGGTCGTTCGCCGCGGCTGCGGCACCGGCCGACATGGCACCGCCGCCGTGGCGGAACTCGGCGAACAGCACCATCGGCGGCTGACCCGGCTGCGGCGCCGTCGCGGCGACG
>DATDBL010000286.1:0-7442 GCA_036524855.1 Aldersonia sp.
GTCGTCGACGGTAAGGAGCTGACCCCGGCGCAGCTGCTGGAGCGGCTCGGGTTCGGTCGCGAGCACCTCTCGGCGCGGGTCGCCGAACTCACCGGCGGGCAGAAGCGCCGGCTGCAGCTGCTGCTGATCCTGTTGTCGGAGCCGAACTTCCTGATCCTCGACGAGCCGACGAACGACGTGGACACCGATATGCTCGCCGCGCTCGAGGACCTGCTGGACTCGTGGCCCGGGACGCTGATCGTCGTCTCACACGACCGCTACCTGCTCGAACGCATCACCGACCAGCAGTACGCGATCCTCGACGGCCGGCTGCGGCACGTGCCGGGCGGGGTCGACGAGTACCTGCGGCTGCGGGCGGAGCGGCCGGCCGCGCCGGGGTCGGCTGCGTCGGCGAGCCCCGAGCGGGACGGCGCGTCCTCGGGTGCCGAGCAGCGCGCGGCGCGCAAGGAACTCGCCGCGGCCGAACGCAAGCTGGCGAAGCTCGCCGAGGAGGTCGCGGTCGTACACGACCGGATGGCCGCGCACGACCAGAACGACTACCAGGGCCTCGCCCGGCTCACCGAGGAACTGCGCGAACTCGAGAACCGCACCGCCGAACTCGAGGACCGCTGGCTCGACCTGGCCGAGCGGGCATAGCCGCAGGTCAGCACCCGTGAGTGGTTGAAGAGTGTATGGAATCTTCAACCACTCACGGGGCGGGGGTCTCGACGACGTGGGCGCCCCGGACCGGGCCGGCGGCGACCCGGACCGAGCGGCAGACCCCTTCGCCGGAGAGTTCGGCGCCGACGTCGATGGCGGCGTCGTGGTCGGCGCACAGGAACGCGCACGTCGGCCCGGAGCCGGAGACGATGCCAGAGAGCGCACCGGCGGCGATGCCCGCGCGCAGCGTGCGGCGCAGTTCGGGGCGCAGCGAGAGCGCCGCGGCCTGCAGGTCGTTGCCGAGCAGTGGGGCGAGCCGGTGCGGGTCGCCCGCCGCCAGCGCCTGCAGCAGGTCTTGCGTCTCCCCCAGCCGCGGCGGCTGGCCCTGGCCGCGCAGCCGGTCCAGTTCGCGGTAGACCTCGGGCGTACTCAATCCGCCCTTCGCGAACGCGAGCACCCAGGAGAAGCTGTCCCGCGACAGCACCGGCAGCAGCTTCTCGCCGCGTCCGGTGCCGATCGCCGTGCCGCCGTGCAGCGCGAACGGCACGTCGCTGCCGAGTTCCACTGCGATCTCGGCGAGTTCGTCCCGCGTGAACCCCAGGTTCCACAGCTGGTTGAGTCCGACCAGGGTCGCGGCGGCGTCGGCGCTGCCCCCGGCCAACCCGCCCGCGACCGGGACGCCCTTGTCGATGGAGATCTCGACGGCGGGCTCCCGGCCCGCCTTGTACGCCAGCCGGGTCGCCGCCTTCCAGACCAGGTTGCGGTGGTCCGTCGGCACCTCTCGCGCGCCCTCGCCGCGCACCCTGATCGACAGCGCCGTCGCCGGCACCAGCTCGAGTTCTTCCCGCAGCGACAGCGCCTGGAAGACCGTGCGCAGCTCGTGGTAGCCGTCCGCACGCAGCTCGCCGACCCCGAGGTGCAGGTTCACCTTGGCGGGCGCCCGGACGGTGACGGGCGTGGGGACGACGGACAACACGAGCAAACAGCCTAGACGGACCGACACGGTGCTAGCTCTGCGGCGGCGAGCGCTACCCGGATAAGCTCGTCACACCAGATCTCCTGCCGTCGGGAGGGCCACGTGTCGACGATCTCGGTTCAGATCACCACGACGAAGTCGCCCGCGCAGGTGCGACAGATCCTCACCGACTTCTCCCCCGCGCGGGCCGATGCCTGGCCGGGGGTCGACCTGTCGCACCTCGAGGTGCACGAATCCGGCGAGGACTGGGTCGAGGTCACCGAGGGCAACAGGATCGGTTGGGAACGGGAGCGCTACACCTGGGACGACGCGGCCGGAACCGTCACCGCGACCACGGTCGACTCGAATCTCTGGGCGGCGGGCAGTCGGTGGGACTATCGGCTCGTGCCGGTCGACGGCGGCACCCGGGTGGAGGTCACGCTGATCCGTATCGGCAAGGGATTGAAGGGCAAGGCGGTCGGCGCGCTGATCCCGGTGCTCGGCGGGCGGATGATCACCGCCGGGCTGAACTCGGCGCTCAATCCGCGCTGATCCTCACTTTCCCCGCAACTCCCGCTTCAGCAGCTTGCCGCTCTGGTTGCGCGGCAACTCGTCGACGAATGTGACGTGCTTGGGCACTTTGAACGGGGCGAGCTTGCCGCGCACGTGCTCGATCAGCTCCTGTTCGCTCGGTGCCGTCCCCTCGCGTAAGACCACCACCGCGGTGATCGCCTCGATCCAACGCTCGTCGGGCGTGCCGATCACCGCGACCTCCGCGACGTCGGGATGGGTGTAGAGCGCGTCCTCGACCTCGCGCGACGCGACGAGGATGCCGCCGGTGTTGATCACGTCCTTGATCCGGTCGACGACGGTGATGTAGCCCTGCTCGTCGCGGGTGACGAGGTCGCCGGAGTGGAACCAGCCGTCCCGGAACGCCTCCGCCGTCGCGTCGGGGTTGTCCCAGTAGCCGCTGCACAGCTGCGGCGAGCGGTACAGCACCTCGCCCGGCTCTCCGGCTGGGACTTCGCCGCCGTCCGTGTCGACCACCCGGGTCTCGACGAAGAACACCGGCCGCCCGCACGACGCGGGGCGCTCCTCGTGTTCGTCCGGGCGCAGCACGGTCGCGAGCGGGCCGATCTCGGACTGCCCGAAGCAGTTGTAGAAGCCGAGGTCCGGGTAGCGCTCCCGCAGCCGGTTCAGCACCGTCACCGGCATGATCGACGCGCCGTACTGCGCCTTGCGCAGCGAGGAGAGGTCGCGGGAGTCGAGGTCAGGGTGGTTGGCCAGCGGTACCCAGACCGTCGGGGCGAGGAACAGCGACCCGATCCGCTCCTCGTCGACGTAGCGCAGGATGTCCGGCACGGCGGGCGCCTCGAGCAACCGGATCGTCGCGCCGACCGCGAGGTACGGCAGGGAGAACACGTGCATGCCCGCGGAATGGTAGAGCGGCATGCAGATCAGCGGGTCGTCGTCGGGCCCAAGGTCCAGACCGATCACGCAGGACACGTACTCGTGCACCAGCGCCGCGTGGGTCATGATGGCGCCCTTGGGTTTCGACGTCGTGCCCGACGTGTAGAGCAGCTGCACAAGAGCATCCGGTTCGGCCGCGTGGTCGAAGGTCGCGACGGCACCGCTGCGGGCGTGGTCGAGCAGCGACCCCTCGACGTCGCGCAGCGGAACGACGTGGCGGATCGCGGGCAGGTCGTCGCGGACGAGGCCGACGTGTTCGCGCCGCGCCGGATCGACGAGGACCGCAGCGGCACCCGAATGACCGATGAGGTAGGACAGTTCCTCCCCGCGCAGCGCGTAGTTGATCGGGACGTGCACGAGTCCCGCCCGCGAGCACGCGAGGAATCCGATCAGATACGCGTCGGAGTTGGTGCCGTAGGCGGCGACCCGCTCCCCGTGCTCGAGCCCGAGCGACAGCAGGTGCCCGGCGGCGCGGCTGACGGCGGCGTCGAGATCGTCGTAGGTCCACGTGCGGTCGAGGAAGCGCAGCGCGGTACGGCCCGCGAACTTGGCGGCGGCGCGGTGCAGGACGCCGTCGACGGTGTTGGCGCGCGGATCGAGGCTCATGATCGCAGGCTAGCCGCCGCGCACCCGCGCCGTAACGTCAAGCTGGGGAGAAGCGACCGGCAGGTGTCAACCCAGCGCATTGTCCCTCGTTCGAGCACTGTTCCCCGCATTCGGCCACCTCCCGACTTGCGAAGTGCCGAGGTGCGCGGAACAGCGTCGGGCGCACCTCATGTGATGGATAGCATCTGTTATCCAGTTAATAGTGAGTGTGGCCGTCATGTTGACGGTCACCGCGCCGCTGCTGGCGATGAACACCGTGTCGCTCCGGCGAGCTGCGCGGCGTGCAAGCGCGTCCTCCACCGCCCCGGCTGGCGCGCCACCATCCTCGGCATCGCCAAAATAGGCCCCCGGGCTGGCGACGAGCCCTCCCCGCCCCTGGTCTGCTACCCGCCTGTCGACGTCGGTCTGTCACGCTTCGAGCCGCCATCCCCGATCGACGAACAGCGAAACGAAATGGGGTGGGATGTAGAGGCGGTCCTCCGGGTTGGGCCTGCGCGAATTCACCCTTCGGGCACAGCAACCAACTCGCCGCGGTCCGGCGCCGGCACCTGATCGCACTCGCGCAGCGCACCCCGCTGCTGCCCGGCATCGAGGAGCGCGCCTTCCTCGACATCGACTCGCTGCTGCGCCCGGTCTACGGCCACCAGAAACAGGGCGCCAGCTTCGGGCACGCGAAGATCGCCGGCCGGGCGCTGCTGCGCAAGGGGCTGTCCCCGCAGGTGACGGTGCTGTCCACACCGCAGGCGGCGCCGGTGATCGCGGAGATGCGGCTGCGCTCGGGCAAGACCGGATCCGGCGCGTCGCCGCCTCCCAGGCGTAACGGAACGACGTCGTTGAAATCCGCGATCACCACCGCCCGCGCGTGCGGGGCAAGCGGGACGATCATGCTGCGCGGCGACAGCGCGTTCGGCAAGCCCCGGACGCTCCCGGTTGGTGCCGGTCAGTCCATGATCGAATAGATCCGCTGGGCGTCGACACCCAGGTGGGTCAGGGTGTCGATCTGTGCGGTGAGGTCTTGGGCGTCGGTGCTGCAGCCGGCGTAGCCGACCAACAGCTCTGACATCAAGACGAGTGTAGCGTTCAGCCCCCCTTCACCGGGCACTTTTGCGGTCTTCGTACGGGAATCCGCAGGTGAAGCGTGAGCTGCGGGAACGCGCCGTCGCGCGACCGCTGCTGGGGCGTGCGGTGGGGGTTCGTCGTACGTACACGAAGGCGGTGATTAGCCCTGGGTGGTGGGAGTGCGTGGCGGGTGGCTCGGTGGTTCTGCGCGCGGGGTCGGCGGCGATCTGCATCGGGAACCGGCGCTGGGCCCGCCGGCCGGGGCGCTGGGCCCGGCGCGCGTCGCGACACAGGTGATGGTCGAGCGTCTGCTTTGCGCTCGCGTGGGTTCGCCGGTCTGATTCCCGAGCGCGCCTTCGCGTAGCACTGCATCACCGCTCACAATCGATCAGACAGTAGGTGGGGAGGGGCGCGAAAATGAGCGAGCCGTGGGTGCGGGCGATGGAAGCGTGTGTGTCCTCACCGGAGGTTGCCGCGGCGGCCGCTGCGGCGGCGAAGGGCGCCGCGTCGGCGGTCGGGGGGCAGGCGGCCAAGAAGATGCTGCGGCGGGCCACCGGTTCCGCCGAAGCCAAGGCGCTGACCGACGCTGTCGCGATGGCGTTCGTGTGCACGATCGAGGAGTCCGCCCTCGACCAGCGCGTCGCGGACGTGGACTGGTGGGGCAGGGCCGGCAAGAAACTGCTCGCTCCCTTCACCGACCCGAAAGTGGCTGAGTGGGTCGTCACGGCGAGCCTGAGCAATCCGGATGATCCGATCGAAGCTCAGCAGATGCTCCTCGGCACGATCGCCGACCGCGGACGCGACTTCACCACAGTGGCTCAGGAATTGAGCATCGACGCGGACCAATTTCTGCATCTGCTGCCGGGCACCATCGTGGACGAGGTGGTCTCGGCGGCCCATCAGGTCGGCAGCCCCCTTCGCGGACTCGCACAACTGGTGACCCTGGGCCGGATCGCTGAACACCTCGACACCGACCGGATCGCCCCGCTCTCTCCCCGGGAACTCAGACGCCAAGTCGCCGAACTGCTCGAACGGGAACGCCGCAGGCACGAACGTGCGATCGCGGACCTGCCGTACCTGGCCGGTCATCCCGATCCGATCGCGCTCGACACCGCGGTGGGGGTGCGGGTGGGGGTGCGTCGCAACATCTCCGAGAGTTCGACCGGTACCGATGTCTACACGCCGGCGGCTGGGCGCGCCGCCAACAGTCCCGACCAGACAATGCCCTGGTCGGAGGCGATCGAGCGACACGAGCGGCTCGTGGTCCTCGCCGATCCCGGGATGGGCAAGTCCTGGCTGATCCACACCCACGCGGCCCGGCTGGCTGCTACAGCCCTGCGTGACCTCGAGGCCGGATCCCTGCCCGACGAGCTGGTGATTCCCATCGCGATCCGCTGCGACACCATCGCAGCCCGGGCACCACAAACCCTCGCACTTACGTGCAGCGAAGTACTCGCCGAACGGCACAACCTGTCACCGGCGCTGCGCCGATGGCTCACCGAGCACATCGACACCGGGCCAGTGGTGTACCTGCTCGACGCCCTCGACGAACTGCCCCGCACCGCACGGCAGCCCTTCACCACGATCATGACCGCCTGGGAGGCGACGGCACCCACACCCGCGCGGGTCGTGATCACCTCCCGCATCACGGGATACACCGGCATCCTGCGGCCACCCACTCGGACCGAGGTGGAACTGCTGCCCTTCACCGTCGACGACGTCGATACCTACCTCCACTCCTGGGGGCTGTCACCCGACAACGAGAAGGAAGTGCGCGACCGGCTCGTCGAGGCGCCGGCACTGGCGGGAATGGCGCGGGTACCGCTGCTGCTGGCGTTGCTGTGCGACCTGGCATTGGAACCGGACGCTCTACCCCGCACCCGCACCGGAATCTACGGCCGCATCATGCGCCGCCTGCTACGCGCGGAACACCGCACCGAAGCTGCCTTGACACCCGAGGACGATCCGTTCGGCGGCGACGACCGCGAACGTGAACAGCGACTCCTCGACATCGCGCGACCCTTGGCGTTCGCCTTCGCCGACACCGACCGCGGCTGGATCGACCAAATGCCCACCCCGCAGGTATTAAACGCACTCAAACGCCCCGGGGCAGGATTGCCCGCTGGGATCGACCCAGCACGGGCGCTGACCGAACTGTCCACCGGCACAGGGGTGTTGATACCCGCCGGCGACACCCGACAAGGCGCCGACCCCCCCTACCTGTTCGTCCACCGCACCCTCGCCGAATACCTCGTGGCCGAGCACCTCGCCCACCTCGACAAGAAGAAATGGAAGAAAGTCCTCAACAAACACCTCTGGTTCGACCCCGAATGGGAGCCAGTGTGGCCCCTGCTCAGCGGCTCCCTCCACGACCCCACAGACCTGCTCAAAGTCCTGCTCACCCAGCCACACGACCCGGTCCACCACGCGCTCCTGACCGCAGCCCGAATAGCGGAAGACCTCACCACCGACTCCGCCGCCCGCGCCCGACCCCAACTGGACAAAGCCGCGACACGCCTCATCGCACTACTGAAAACCCCCGCCCGAGACGAGGCACGCATTGTGCTCGCCGCCGTCCTACCCCACGTGTCCTCCACTGCGGTCACCGACGCCCTGCTGACCCTGCTGCAGGACCAGAACGACGACGTGCGGTGGGCCGCCGCGGAGGCGCTCGCCGGCCGGGAGGGCTCCGCGGTCACCGACGCCCTGCTGA
>DATDBL010000287.1:0-38849 GCA_036524855.1 Aldersonia sp.
GAGGACAGGTCGTAGCTGTCCTCGGCGGCCCGGGTGGTGAGCAGCAGCGTCAGCGCGAGCCCGCACGAGAGCAGCGCGATGATCGCCGCGACGAACGGGATGCGCGCGGCGAACGCACCGCCCTGCTTCGGCAGCACCGCCGCGCCGCCCCCGACGGTGGCGGCGCGCTGCTGGCGGCGCTGGTAGGCGCGTTTCGCGGCGCCGGATTGCTTGGCCGGCTCGAGGCTGGTGCCGCGGCGCACGGCGAGGTCGCGGGCCGGCTTGGTGGTTTTGGTGCTCGTGCGAACGCTCATGCCGCCGACCTCCTGGCGATTCGTTCCGCGGCACGCATCCGCACCGACGCCGACCTGGGGTTGTCCTCGATCTCCTGCTCGCTGGCCCGCTCCGCTCCCCTGCTGAGCAGCCGGAACTCCGGGCCCATCCCCGGCAGTTCGACGGGCAGTCCCTGCGGGGTGCGCGACTGTGTCCGCGGCGCCAACTCGGCCTTGACCACGCGGTCCTCGAGCGACTGATACGACATGAACACCACCCGCCCGCCGACCTGCAGCGCGTCGAGTGCGGCGGGGACCGCGGCGCGCAGCGAGTCGAGTTCGCCGTTGACCTCCACCCGCAACGCCTGGAACGTGCGCTTGGCGGGGTGCCCGCCGGTGCGCCGGGTCGCGGCCGGGATTGCGTCGTAGATCAGCTCGACGAGGCGGGCGCTGGTCGTGAACGGTTGCTGCGCACGGCGTTTGACGATCTCACTGGCAATGCGGCCGGCGAAGCGCTCCTCGCCGTAGGTCTTGAGGATGCGGGCGAGGTCGCCGTGGCTGTAGGAGTTGAGGACGTCGGCTGCGGTCGGACCCTCGGCCTGGTCCATCCGCATGTCCAGCGGCGCGTCGACGGCGTAGGCGAACCCCCGGGCGCTCTCGTCGAGTTGCATGGAGGAGACGCCGAGATCGAACAGGACGGCGGCGACCGAGTCGACCGGTTCCAGACCGGCGTGCGCGAGGGCCCGCGGGATCTCGTCGTAGCGGCTGTGCACCAGCGTGATCCGGTCCTCGAAATCGGCGAGGCGTTCGGTGCCGGCCCGCAGAGCGTCGGTGTCGCGGTCGAGCCCGACGAGTCGCAGGCGTGGGTAACTGCGCAGGAAGTGTTCGGCGTGCCCGCCGAGGCCGAGGGTGGCGTCGATCATCACCGCGTCGTCGCGGTCGACGATGGCGGGACCGAGCAGATCATCGGCGCGATGCAGCAGGACCGGGATGTGGCGCGGGTGTCGGTCGGCCGACCGGCGGTCGGTACCCTCGCCGTCCACATGTCCTCCGGATGTCGCGTCGGAACTAGAAGGGCGCGAATGCCTCGAGGTCTCTGTCCGAAGAAGGGACCTGGCGTTGGGGAAGTACGTCAGGGACCATTCGGGCAGAGGCCTCGCGGCACTCGCCTGGCTCGGGGGCGGTCAGAAGATGCCGCCCAGTGCTTCGTCTCCGGCCTCGGAGTAGTTCTCCTCGTGGGCGGCGGTGTACGCCTCCCATGCCTGTTTGTCCCAGATCTCGAGGAAGTCGACGGATCCGGCGACCACACACTCTCGGGACAAGTTGGCGTAGCGGCGGTGCTCGGCCGTCAGTGTGATCCGGCCCTGGCCGTCGGGGCGCTGCTCGTCCGTGCCCGCAGCGAGCGCCCGCACGAACGCACGCGCCTGCGAATTGCTCCGCGACGCGTCCGCCGCCCGACGGGCCAACTTGGCGAACTCCTCGCGCGGGTAGACGGCGAGGCTGTGATCCTGACCTTTGGTGATCATCAACCCTCCCGCCAACTCGTCGCGAAACTTTGCAGGCAACGTGAGCCGCCCCTTGTCGTCGAGCTTCGGCGTGTAGGTACCGAGGAACACTCGACACCTCCCCGATCCGCCGCGGCTCTCCGCTGCGCACCACTTTACCCCACTTTGCCCCACTGGCAACTCGCACGAGGGCGCGTCGGGCGGTTTCTCGGGATGTTTGCGCAGGTGAACATCGGGGGGCCAAGTGGGGAACCCGTTCTGGACGGGCGACCTGCTCGACGTCGCTACCTGGGAGTATGCGGTCGCATCCGGGCCGTTGGCGGGGCGGAGTGGGCGTTCGCCGGGTGGTCTGGTGCAAGGTGGGGAGATGTGGGGAATTCCAGTTGGGTGTGTTGCGGGCGCCCCAGGGGTCGCGGAGCCGAGCCCGGGTTGCGGATCCGCTCGCGACACCGAATGACTGGCCCCCGACACGCCGAGAAATGGGGCCACAACGTCGTGATCACCGCCGACTGGGTGCACCCAGACAAAACGGCGCTGCACCCGAGGTGCAGCGCCGCTGGGTGGCGGGTCGATGCCCGCCAGGGCAGGAGTTACTCCTGCTCGAACCTGCGCCGGAAGCGGTCCTCCATGCGGGAGCTGAAGCCACCGGACTTCTTCTGGCCGCGGGACTTGCCGCCACCACCTGGGCCCTTCGGCTTGCCGGACGCGTCGTCGTCGGCCACGGCCTGCAGCTTCGGGCGCCCCCCGCCCAAGAGCACCAGCACGCCGGCACCGAACATGATCAGGAATCCCACCAGGCTGACGATCGGGAAGTCGCCGAGTTTGACCGGCAATGCGATACCAGCGATGAGAAGCACGAGGCCGAGAACGAAAAGTGCCGCCGCCTGCAGACGTCGTCGATTCGACGTGCTGCGTAGTCGTCCCCCTCGGACGTGCGACGCGAACTTGGGATCCTCAGCGTAGAGAGCGCTCTCGATCTGTTCGAGCATGCGCTGCTCGTGCTCGGAGAGCGGCACGGTTACCTCCCCGGCACTAGAACGTGGTCGTCGCCATACCTGAGACGACGAGTAGCCGACCTTTGCGGCTACCTACGCCCATGATACGAGGTGATTCATGGCTGGACCACCTAGTCCTGCTACGACTTCTTCAGAGTGCTCCGCGCTCACCCGTATCGGGCGATATTGGTGACGAAAGTCCCCTTGGATCGGGTCAGGCGGACTCCAGACTGCCCGGCAGGCGCGATTCGTCGCCGATGAGGTCCTCGACGTCGTGCAGAAAGGCACCGACGCGGGTGAAGAAGTCGTCGGCAGTCTCGGTGCTGACCGGCCGACTGATCCCCGCCTCGAGCGCGGCACGGGTGGACGACCGGTCGGCGAAGTAGTCCGCCCACATCACGAACTCCGGAGCGGCCTTGGTCAGCAGCACCCACGCGGACCGGGATCCGCGCCGTGGCTTCACGGGGTCGAGTGCCGCGATCACCGCCCCCGCACCTCGCAGCGCCGCGAGGTAGGCCGTCAGGAACCGCTCCCGCGGATCCGACTCCCCGGCGGCTTCCATCAGCAGCCGATCCGCGCGGGCCAGCAGCACGCGTCCCCGGTCACCGGGGACGCCGTACGCGGCGGCCGCTCGCTTCGACACGACCATCATTTCCTCCTCGAACAGGCACAGATAAACACAGCCAGGCACACACAGGCGAACATTCATTCGATCGCATGACTTCGGCTTGAATGTATCCACGACCACCGACAAGTTCGGCAGTCCAGACCGACCCTGCCGATCGTTCCGCTTCAACCGACGAAAAGGCCATGACGACCTATCCCCGCGCCGACCACCCGATCGTGGTCGAGTTGTCCCCCGGCGATCTGCGCGCGCGGCTGTACGAGGCGCTCGGCGTCTACGTGACGGCCATGGGGTATCCACGCGGGACCGAGCACCACCGCGCACCGATGTGGACCGAGCACATCTCGCGGCCCGGGTGGCGGGCGTTCGGGGCGATCGCCGCGGGCAGCGATGCCGATCCGGGAACACTGGTGGCGATCGCGTACGGCTATCACGGCACCGCCCACCAGTGGTGGCATCAGCAGGTGCTGGGCGGGATGCGCCGCGCCGGCTGGACCGAGCAGTCGGCCAAGGGCATGCTCGGCGACTACTTCGAGGTGACCGAGCTGCACGTACACCCGGACGCGCAGGGCCACGGCCTCGGCGCGGCGCTGCTCACCCGGCTGCTCGACGGGCTGACGGAGCGCTCGGCGCTGCTGTCCACACCGGAGGTCGAGCGCGAGAACAACCGGGCGTGGCGGCTGTATCGGCGATTCGGGTTCACCGACATCGTGCGCAACTTCACCTTCGCCGGCGACAGCCGACCGTTCGCGGTACTCGGCAAGCAGCTGAACCCGTGAGGCCGGGCGGGGACGCGATCGTGGTCGACTCCGTCGTCGTCGGGTCGGGCCACAACGCCCTCGTCGCCGCCTGCTACCTGGCCCGGGCGGGGTGGTCGGTCCAGGTGCTCGAACGCGACGACGTGATCGGCGGGGCAGTGTCGACGGTCGAGCGTTTCCCGGGCTACCGGGTCGATCGCGGGTCGTCGGCGCACATCATGATCCGGCACACCGGGATCGTCGAGGACCTCGCGCTCGCCGACGTCGGACTGCGCTATCTCGACTGCGATCCGTGGGGTTTCGCACCGGCGGTCGGCGAGCGCGCGCCGCTGGTGTTCCACAGCTCCGTCGACGCGACGTGCTTGTCGATCGAGAACGCGTGCGGACCGCGCGACGCCGACGCCTACCGCCGCTTCGTCGACGTGTGGACACCACGCGGCAAGGCGGTGCTGCGCGCATTCGGCGTGGCTCCGACGGCGGCGCATCTCGGGCGCGCGTTCTGGGGCCTCGACGCCCCCGCCGGGGGTGCGGCGCTGTCGCGGGAGTTCCTGCAGTCCGGGGACGCCCTGCTCGACGAGTGGTTCGACGACGAACGACTCAAGGCGGCCCTGGCGTGGTTCGGGGCGCAGTCCGGGCCGCCGATGTCGGAACCGGGCACCGCCCCGATGGTCGGGTTCGCGACGCTGATGCACACGCTGCCGCCGGGTCGGGCGGTCGGCGGCAGCGGCGCGTTGTCCGAGGCCCTGGTCGCGCGGTTGGACTCGCTCGGCGGGACCGTCACAGCCGGGGACGCGGTGGCGTCGCTGCGACGCGACGGCGACGACTGGCGGGTGCGGACCATGTCCGGGCGTGAGCTGGCGACCCGGACCGTGATCGCGGGCTGCCATGTCGCGACGACGCTCGACCTGCTCGAGGCCGGCGGTTACGACCGCGCAGTGCTCGACGGCTGGCGGCGGCGCATCCGGGTCGGGCCCGGCATCGGGATGGTCGTGCGGCTGGGCACCTCTGCACTGCCGCGCTATCGGGGCGCGACCTCGTCGGCGTCGTCGACCGGCCTGCAACTGCTGGTGGAGGACCGTGCGTTGCTGCGCACGGCACACGGCGCGGCGCTGGTCGGCCACTTACCGCCGGAGCCGGCGGTGCTCGCGATGAGCTTCAGCGCGCTCGACCCGTCGATCGCGCCGCCGGGCGAGCATCAGCTGACGCTGTGGTCGCAGTGGCACCCGTACGCCCTGGCCCAGGGGCACTGGCGCGACGTCGCCGAGCGGGAGGCGGACCGGATCGTGGCCGCGGTCGAGCGACGCGCCCCCGGGTTCGCCGACACGATCCGGCACCGGCACGTGCAGAGCCCCGTCGACTTCGAGACCGAGCTGGGCCTGCGCGGCGGCAATGTCATGCACGTCGAGATGTCGCTGGATCAGATGATGCGGTGGCGCCCATTGCCGGAACTGGCCGGGCACCGGGTTCCCGATGCGCCGGGGCTGTATCTCACCGGCGCCTCGACGCATCCGGGCGGCGGGGTGTCGGGGGCCAGCGGGCGCACCGCCGCCCGGATCGCGCTGGCGGATGCGCGTCGCCGCTGGCTGGGCCGGTGGCTGAGCCGGTGAGGGTGGCGTGCCTGCCCGGGATTTTCGCGGGCGCCGCGATCGCGACTCAGATCGCATATCCACTGGTCGACGGGGGTGGGCGCGACGCGGTCACGACGTGCGTCGTGCTGCTCGGCGCCGCGGCGTGCCTCGCCCATGCGGGAGCGCAGCGGGGGGTGGGGTTCGCGGTCGGTCTGTTGGTGACGACGGTCGGCATCGGGCTCGCCGCGGAGGTGGTGGGTGTCGCGACGGGTTTCCCGTTCGGCTGTTACTCGTATGCCCAGGATCGGTTGGGGCCGTCGATCGCCGGTGTGCCGGTCGTCGTGCCCCTGGCGTGGACGGCGGGGATGTACCCGATCTGGGTGGTCGCGGGGCTGGTGTGCCGCCGGGGTTGGACGCGGGTGGTCACTACCGCGTGCGCGGCGGTGGGGTGGGATATGTACCTGGACCCGCAGATGGTCTCCGGCGGCCAGTGGCGCTGGTGCGCGACCGACGCCGGCCTGCCGGGAATCGAAGAGGTGCCGTGGACAAACTTCGTCGGCTGGTTCGTCGTCGCCGCGACGATGGCGGCGGCGTTCGGGTGGCTGGAACGCAGCGCGCGGGTCCCTCGGTCCGAAGCCGTGCCCGTGGTGCTGTTCTGCTGGACCTGGCTCGGGTCGGCGCTGGCGCACGCGGTGTTTCTGCCGGGACTCGACTGGTCGGCGGTGTACGGGTTCGTCGGGATGGGAGTGCTCGGGGCTCCGCTGCTGCTCGGAGTGCTGCTCAGCCCCTCGGTCGATACCGCACGTGGTCCTTGATCTCCTGGCGACGGCGTTCCATCTCCGCGCGCAACTCGCGGCGCGCCTTCGCCTCCTCGAACCGTTGCTCGTCCTCGCGCGTGAGCAGTTCCTTCTGCGGCACGGGGATGGGGGCCATGTTGTCGTCGACGGCAACCATCGTGAAGTAACAGCTGTTGGTGTGCCGGACCTCGTGGGTCCGGATGTTCTCCGTCTCGACGCGCACGCCGACCTCCATCGACGTGCGCCCCGTGTAGTTGATCGACGCCAGGAACGTCACCAGCTCACCGACCCGGACGGGCTCGCGGAACACGACTCGATCGACCGACAGGGTCACGACGTACGAGCGGGCGTACCGGCTCGCGCAGCTGAATGCGACCTGGTCGAGGATCTTCAGGATCGTGCCGCCGTGCACGTTTCCGGAGAAGTTCGCCATATCCGGAGTCATCAGGATCGTCATCGACACGCTGCTGCGTCGCTCCTCCATGCGGGAGATCAAACCAGGTCGGGCGCGTTCGCGCGGGCCGACGGCTGCACCTGGCACCATGTCCGTGTGCAGTCCACCCGCCGTGTCTTCTCGGCCGCCGCGCTCGCCCTGCTGTTGGTTCCGTTGCTCGCCGGCTGCCTCCGGGTGCAGGTGTCGATGGGCGTCTCATCCGACGACCGGGTCTCCGGCCAGGTCGTCGCCGCGACCGTGCCGACCTCCGAGGGCGACAAGGGCCCGCAGTTGGTGGTGCCCGATTCGCTCGAGGGCAAGGTGCGGGTGCAGGAGTACTCGCAGGACGGGTTCGTGGGGTCACAGGCGTTCTTCTCGGGGCTCACCTTCGGCGACGTCCAGCAACTCGGGCAGCTCTCCGGAGACAACTCCGGGTTCTTCCAGCTCGAGCTGCGCCGCGCGGGTGATCTGGTGACGCTGAACGGTCGGGTCGACCTGCAGACCGTGCCGACGCAGGGCTCCGACGTGCAGTTCACCATCGCGTTCCCGGCGCGGGTCGCCACCACGAACGGCAACCGGGAGGGTGACTCGATCGTCTCGTGGAAGCTGCCGCCGGGTGAGGTGACCTCGCTCCGTGCGGAGGTGCGTTACGCCGACCCGAACACGCGCAGCTTCGCCGGCTGGGCGGGCATCGTCGGCGGCGTGACGATCGGCGTCGCCGCGATCATCGCCGCGATGGCGTACATGAACCGCAATCCGCGCCCACGCCGCCGGGCACCGCAGAAGCAGCGCGTCTAGGTGCTGGTCCGGGTCGGCGCCGCGCTGTCCGGCGTCGGGCTCGTGTTCACGCTTGTCAACCGGGTCTCGTTGGGGCGGCTGCTCGCCGATGGCGTGGCGGTCGACGAACCGGTGACGGTGCTGGTGCCGGCGCGTGATGAGGCGGCGCGTGTGGGTGGCTTGCTCGGTGATCTGCGCGCGCAGCGGGGCGTTCCACAGATGCGGGTGTTCCTTCTCGACGACGACTCCTCGGATCGGACGTTCGAGGTGGCGTCGGCCGCCGTCGAGGGCGATCCGCGGTTCGTCGTGCTGCGCGGGGTCGGCGGGCCACCGGCGGGGTGGGTCGGCAAGCAGTGGGCGTGTGCGCGGTTGGCCGAGGCGGCGGGCGCTGCCGATGGGGTGCTGGTGTTCCTCGACGCCGACGTGCGGCTGGCGCCGGGCACGGTAGTGGCGGCGGTCGGTGCGTTGCGTTCGTCCGGACTGGGGTTGTTGTCGCCGTGGCCGGCGCAGGTCGCGGGTTCGTGGGCGGAGCGGTTGATCCAGCCGCTGCTGGCGTGGTCGTGGGCGGCGTCGCTGCCGGTCGTGGCGGCGAACCGCAGTCTGCTCGCGTCGACGGCGGTCGCGTGCGGGCAGTTCCTGGTTGTCGACGCCGCGGGGTATCGACGGGTGGGCGGCCACGGCGCGGTCGCGTCGAGCGTCACCGAGGACCTGGCGCTCGCGCGTTGTCTGCGTCGCTCGGGTGCGCGGACTGCGGTGCTGCCGGTCGGGTCGCTGGCGTCGTGCCGGATGTACTGCGGGGCCGCGGAGGTGGACGCGGGATATGCGCGGTGGTTGTGGTCGTCGTACGGCGGGGTGGTCGGGAGCGCGGCGGTCGCGGGCGTGGTGGCGCTGGCGTACCTCGTGCCGCCGGTCGCCGTGGTGACCGGCCGCGGGCGGAGGTGGGGTGTCGCGGGATACGCGGCGGGCGTGGGGTCGCGGCTGTTGGCGCGGTCGATGGAAGGCGGGCCCGTCGACGTCGTCGCGGCACTTGCGCACCCGGTGTCGGTGGTCGGATATCTGGTGCTGTTGGCACGCTCGCACTGCGCGCACCGCCGCGGACGGACGGTCTGGCGCGGCCGCCGCCTCTGCTAGTCGCGCGCCTGCAGGTACTCACGAGCGCGCCGCGCCGAGACGCGGGACAGCCACGCATCCTGCACAACCTCCGCGAGTTCGCGATGGGTCAGTTCGCCGAGACGACTGGCCCGGCACAGCACCGAGAGGTGGCCGTCGAAGTGCGGGGTCGTGAAGAACGGCGTGTCCGGGTCCTGGACCAGGGCATGCTTGTCGTCCTCGCCGGGGACCCAGAACACGACGACGTCGTCGTAGCGCTCACCGGTGTCCGGGTCGAACGCGTCGGGACGCGGGGTCCGGAAGAACACGAACGACTTGCGGCCGACCTGGTAGATCGCGTTGCCGGACGGCCCGTACTCGACCGTCACGTGCGGCATGCCGCCGGCGAGATCGTGCACGTCGGCGATGCGGGCGCGCCGTTCAGCCACGCACGCGCACCACCGACCGTTGGGTACGCGCCCACACTGCCCCGACCCCGACCGTCACTGCGAAAACCAGCCCCAGCGCCAGGTACGCGACCGCGCCCGATCCACCGACCACGCTCACCACCGCCGCCAACAGGAAGAACGGCAGCACCGCGAGCAGCACCTCGAGGCGGTGGCTGCGCACCAGGGGCGGTGCGGCAGTCCACCAGTTGGGCGAGAGATCGGTATGCATGGCGGGCTCCTGTCGGACGAAACATACTTTCCGACTCGAATGTGACGGTCCTCATGCCCGTTTGTCAAACCGGGCAAATACGCAAACATGAGCGTGACCGCTTATCCAACGTGCATCGATCCGCAGCGCAAATATTCGCGCAATTGCTACGATCGAAGGGTGATCCCCAAGCAGACGGTGAACATGGCCGACGTCGCGCAGCGTCTCGGGGTCTCGATCTCGACCGTCTCGCGCGCGCTGCGCGGCCTGCCGGGGGTGTCCGAGGCGACCCGGGCACGGATCCTCGCCGAGGCCGAAGCCATGTCGTACGTCGTCTCGCCCGCCGCCGCGACGCTGGCCGGCGGCGCGACCGGTCGAGTGGGTCTGCTGGTGCCGCGCGTGGACGCGTGGTTCTACGCGGAGGTCGTCGCGGGCGCCGAAGCGGCGCTGCGGTCCGCCGGCCTCGACACGATGCTGACCTGCGTGTCGAGCACGCGCGACCGCTTCGACTTCTTCGAACGGCTCCCGCTGCGCCGCAAGATCGACGCCCTGATCGTCGTCAGCTTCCCCCTCGACGCCCGCAGCGAGTCGCGGCTCGCCGCGCTCGGCATCCCCGTCGTCGCGATCTCGTGCACATCACGACAGTTCTCGTCGGTCGCCGTCGACGACGAACGCGCGGCTCGCCTCGCTGTCGACCATCTCGTCCGGGCCGGCCACCGGCGAATCGGCATGATCCACACCCTCGACCCCGAGGACACGCCGTGGGAGGTCGGCACCGCGCGCATCGCCGGTTATCACGCGAGCCTCGCCGCCGCCGGCATCGTGCGCGACGACGGGTTGGTCGCATCGGTGCCGTGGGGTATCGACGGCGGCGCACAGGGGATGGAACTGCTGCTCAGCGCAGAGCACCCGCCGACCTCGGTGTTCTGCTTCTCCGACGAGGTCGCGATCGGGGCGCTGCGGACGCTGCGCCGCTCGGGTATCGCCGTCCCGGAGGGCATGTCGCTCACGGCGGTCGACGACCACCCGATGGCGGAACTGCTCGACCTGACGACGGTGCATCAACCGGTCGCCGAGCAGGGCGCGGCGGCGGGTCGGTTGGTCGTCGAGATGCTGGCGGGTGGTCCGGTGCGGCACGTGGAGTTGCCCACGCGGCTCGTGGTGCGGCACAGCACGCGCCCACTCGACGCGTGAGGGCTCAGGTGCGCACAGCGGCGCCGAGTCCGAGGTTGGTCAGTACCTCACGCGTGGCGCGGGCGAAGTTGAGCGTGATGAAGTGCAGGCACGGCACGCCCTCGGCGATCAGCCGCTGCCCCATCTCGGTCGCGAGCTCGATGCCGACCCCCCGGACCGCGGCCCGGTTCTCCTGCGGGCCGTCACCGGCGGCGGCGGCGAGACGCTGCTCGAGCCCAGTCGGCAGGTGCGACCCCGACAGTTCCACCATCCGGCGCACCGAGCGCAGCGACGTGATTGGCATGAGTTCCGGGATGATCGGTTTCGCGCCCTGTTCGGGGTCGTAGGCGAGCACTCGGTCGCGCAGCCGCAGAAAGTGTTCGACATCGAAGAACATCTGGGTGATCGAGTACTCGGCGCCGGCGCGCAGCTTGTGCACGAGGTAACTCGTGTCGTGGTCGAGGCCGGGCGAGCGATGGTGGCCCTCCGGGAACGACGCGACGCCGACGTGGAAGTCGCCGAGGTCACGCACCAGGCTGACCAGTTCGTGCGCGTACTCGAGCCCGTCGGGGTGGCGGCACCACTGCCCGAGCGGGTCGCCGGGCGGATCACCGCGCAGCACCAGCAGGTTGCGGATGCCGCGGTCGGCGTAGGCACCGACGAGCCCCCGCAGTTCGTCGACGCTGTGCTCGACGGCGGTCAGGTGTGCGACCGGCAGCAGCGTCGTCTCCTCGGCGATCGCACCGGTCACGCGAACGGTGCGGTCCCGGGTCGATCCACCCGCGCCGTAGGTCATGGACACGAAGGCGGGTCGCATCGCCTCGAACTCGCGCACCGCCCGCCACAGCCGCGCCTCCGCCTCGGCGTCGCGGGGCGGGGAGAACTCGACCGAGAACGGGATCGGGCCCGTGCCTTCGGCGGCGCGCAGCCGGGACACGATCGACGGCGTCCGCGACACCCAGCCGGCGCTGGCGCGACCACGAATGGGATCGGTCGCATCGGGGTACGGGGAAGCGAATGTCACCGGACAAGCATAAGGGCGAGCGAGGGGGTCCCCAGTGTCACCAGGAGGGGTCTCACCCGTGGCCACTAGGCTGGGCGCCGACCCATCCGGACGGTGAACGGAGCCCGCACTGACCAGCGCAACCGGCCCGACCCGGCTCGCGACGGGCGCCCCCGTGCCGACCGATCCGGAGGCGTTCCGCGACGCCGTCACGGTCGCACTCGAGGAGTTCTTCGTCTCCCGGCGACCCGTCGTAGACGCGGTCGGGCCCGCGTATGCGACCGTCGTCGACGAGTTGGAGCAGTTCGTGCTGCGCGGCGGCAAACGAGTGCGGCCGTCGTTCGCGTGGCTGGGTTGGCTCGGCGCTCGTGGCGAGGAGACCGCGATGCCGGTGCTGCGGGCCTGCGCCGCACTCGAGCTGGTCCAGGCCTGCGCGCTCGTGCACGACGACATCATCGACTCGTCCGCGACCCGACGCGGCCACCCGACCGTGCACGTCGCGTTCGCGCAGCGCCACCGCGCCCACGGCTGGTCCGGCGACCCGCGCGCATACGGTGACGCGGTCGCGATCCTGCTCGGCGACCTCGCGTTGGCCTGGGCCGACGACATGGTCAGCGAGTCCGGCCTCGATTACGCTGCCGCCGCCCGACTTGCACCCGTCTGGTCGGCGATGCGCACCGAGGTGCTCGGCGGGCAACTGCTCGACATCACCGGCGAGGTCACCGGCGACGAGTCCGAGCAGACCGCATTGCGCATCGACCGCTACAAGACGGCCGCCTACACGATCGAGCGGCCACTGCACCTCGGGGCCGCCCTCGCCGACGCCGACGCCGACCTGATCGCCGCCTACCGCGGCTTCGGCACCGACATCGGAATCGCGTTTCAGCTGCGCGACGACCTGCTCGGTGTCTTCGGCGACCCCGCTGTCACCGGCAAACCCTCCGGCGACGACCTGCGCGAGGGCAAGCACACCGTGCTCGTCGCGCTCGCACTGCGACGCGCCGACGAGACCGACCCGGCGTTGGCGCGGCGGCTGCGCGACGGCCTCGGCACCGACCTCGACGACACCGAGGTCGAGGCGATGCGCGCCGCGATGGTCGATCTAGGGGCCGTCGACGAGGTGGAGCGCCGAATCGCCGACCTGACCGAGCGCGGACTGCGGACCCTCGACGCCAGCACGACCGCCCCGGACGCGAAGGCACCGCTGCGCGACCTCGCGCTCGCCGCGACGCGCCGCGTCACCTGATGCGGACGGTCACAGCGCCCACCGACCACGTAGTGGTCGTCGGCGCCGGCCTCGCCGGTCTCGCGGCGGCGCTGTACCTGCGCGGATCCGGTCGGCGGGTGACGGTGCTGGAACGCGATATCGACCCGGGCGGGCGGGTCGGGGTGTTCCGCGGCCCCGACTACGAGGCGGACAGCGGCGCCACCGTGCTGACGATGCCCGCGCTGATCACCGACGCACTCGCGGCTGTCGGCGCAGCGGGCGCAGCGTTCTCTACCTCCTTGCGTTTCGTGCGGGTCGAACCCGGCTACCACGCCCGCTTCGCCGACGGTCGCCACCTCGACGTCTACGCCGACCGCGACGCCATGATCGCGGAGGTGCAGCGCGTCTGCGGCGCGGAGCAGGCGCGCCGCTACGTCGACCTGCGGCGTTGGCTCGGCGACGTCTTCGACGCCGAGTACGAGCGGTTCATGGCGTCGAACGTCGACTCGCCGCTGGACCTGGTCGCGACCGCGCCGGCCCGGCGCGACCTCGCCCGCCTGGTCCGGCTCGGCGGGTTCGGCCGGCTCGGCCGACGGGTGGCGCACTTCGTGACCGACCCGGACCTCGCGCGGGTGTTCACCTTCCAGGCGCTGTATGCGGGAATGGCGCCGGCCCAGGCGCTTGGGGTGTACGCCGCGATCCCGCACATGGACACCTCGCTCGGGGTGTACTTCCCCGTCGGCGGGATGCGGGCGATCGCCCGGTCGATGGCCGACGCGCTGCGGGCCGCGGGCGGGGTCGTCGAGACCAACACCGACGTCGACCGCATCGAGTACGCCGGCCGCCGCGCCACCCGCGTATGTGCCCGCGACGGGCGTCGCTTCGATTGCGACGCGCTCGTGCTCACCGTCGACCTCGGCCAGTGGTGCGACTTCGACGTGCCCGCGCCGAAGGTGCGGGCGTCGCCGTCGGCGGTGGTCGCGCTCGGCACGATCCCGACGCGGGTGTCCGCCGCCTGGCCCGACGCGCACCACACCATCGACTTCGGTGCCGCCTGGACGGCGACGTTCGCGGACATCCTCGGCGGACGGCTGATGCGCGACCCGTCGCTGCTGATCACGCGCCCCGCACGAACCGACCCGGGTCTGTTGATCGAGCGTGCCGACGGCGGGAGCGGAGCCTGCGCAGCGACCCGAAAGCAGAGCCACGAACCACTGTCGGTGCTCGCGCCATGCCCGAACCTGGACACCGCCGCGCTCACGTGGCCGACGCTCGGCCCGGCATACCTGCGCGAGGTGCTCGGCGTGCTCGAACACCGTGGCTATGTCGGGATCCGCGAGCACTTCACCGTCGACCGTCTCGACACGCCGCAGACCTGGCGCGATCGAGGCATGCTCGCGGGGTCGCCGTTCTCCGCGGCGCACCTGTTCCGGCAGACCGGTCCGTTCCGGGCGCCGAACCTGGTCCGCACCCGCGACAACGTCGTTCTCGCCGGGTGCGGGACCGTGCCGGGGGTGGGGGTGCCGACCGTGCTGCTGTCGGGTCGCCTCGCCGCGGCACGCATCACCGGCGAGGCTGGTCGGGCGCATACCCGCTGAGCCACTAAACTCATTGCTCGGCCGCAGCGTCTTGTTCGAGCACAGCGTCACCGGTCGGCAGGTTCTGCAGCAGGGTGCTCTAACAGCAGGGAGGGTTCTTCGCTCGTGTCCCTCCCGTCGATCACCCCGCGACCTGCGGGTTCGTCCGACCCGACGCGGCACGGCTGGACCCGCACGGTCGGATTGTTCCTGCGCAGCCCCGAGGGGCATCACACGATCCTCGGGTTCGTCGGCGCGGTGCTCATCATGTTCGGCGGCTTCGGCGCGGGGGCCGTGCGCCGGCGGGATCCGCTGCTGGAGGCGGCGCACCTGTCGTGGCTGCGGTTCGGTCACGGATTCTGGCTGTCGTCGATCATGGTGTGGGTCGGCGTGCTGCTGATGATCACGGCGTGGGTGCGGCTGGGTCGCACCACCATCGCCGGTGGGGTCAGCACCGGGGAACTGCGCGCGATCGTCGGCGTCTGGATCTTGCCACTGCTGTTCGCGGTGCCGATGTTCAGCCGCGATGCCTACTCCTACCTCGCCCAGGGCGCGCTGCTGCGCGACGGCTTCGACCCCTACGCCGTCGGCCCGGTGGCGAACCCCGGCATCCTGCTCGACAACGTCAGCAACGTCTGGACGACCACGACCGCACCCTACGGGCCGATCTTCCTGCTGCTCGGGCAGGCGATCACCACGATCACCGGCGACAACGTCGTCGCGGGCACGTTCCTGCTGCGGCTGACGATGCTGCCCGGCCTGGCTCTGATGATGTGGGCGGTGCCGCACCTGGCGACCCACCTCGGTGGAAAGAAGCCCGTCGCGCTGTGGCTGGCGGTGCTCAACCCGCTGGTGCTGGTCCACCTGATCGGCGGCGTGCACAACGAGTTGCTGATGGTGGGCCTGATGGCCGCGGGCATCGCGCTCGTGCTCGAACACCATCATGTCGCGGGCATCGGTGTGGTCGCGGTCGGGGTCGCGATCAAGGCCACGGCCGGAGTCGCGCTGCCGTTCATCGTATGGATCTGGATGATCCACGAACGCGAGCGCCGCGCCGAACGCGGCGAGGGCCCGCTGCCACATCCGGTGTGGCTGTTCGCGAAGACCGCCGCGCTCGGTGTCGCCGTGTTCGCGGTGGTGTTCGCGGCGGCGTCGCTGGCGGCGGGCGTCGGGATCGGGTGGTTGACCGCGTTGTCGGGGTCGGCGCGGATCATCAACTGGCTCTCGCTGCCGACGCTCCTCGCGCACATCGTCACCTGGTTCACCCCGTGGACGCTGGGACCGGTGCTGGAGGTGACGCGCGCGATCTGCGCGGTCGCGCTGCTGGTGGTGCTGATCTGGGCGTGGTGGCGGTTCCGGCGCACCGAGAAGGAGGCCGTGCTCGGCATCCTCGTCGCGTTCGTCGCGATCGTGATCCTCTCCCCCGCCGCGCTGCCGTGGTACTACTCGTGGCCCCTCGCGTTGGGCGCCGGGTTCGCCCTGTCGACGGGCGCGCTGATGCTGTTGGTCGGGGTGAGCACCTGGCTGATGCTGGTGTTCGTGCCGGACGGGTCGATCGGGCTGTACTCGCTGCCGCACGTGGCGCTGGCGACGTTCGCAGCCATCGTGGCGGCGTTGTCGCTGCGCACCGTCGACCCACTGCGGCTGCGCGCCACGCCGACCGACGAATGACTGGGTCCGACCTCGAGGACGCCTATCGCGACTGTCGCCGCATCGCTGCCCGGGACGGGCGCACGTTTTACCTGGCGACGCGGCTGCTGCCGCCGCAGCGGCGACCGGGAATCCACGCGCTGTATGCGTTCGCGCGCCAGGTCGATGACGTCGTCGACGTGCGGACCGGCAACAGGCCGTGGGCCGACGTCGCCGCGGACCTGGACCGGGTGCAGGCGCGGCTGGAGGATCCGTCTGCGAGTGCCGGACTGACGCAGTCGTGGACTCCGGTGTTCGTCGCGCTGCGCGACACGATCGCCCGCCACGACATTCCCCTCGACTATTTCTGGGCGTTCCTCGACTCGATGCGGATGGACGTGCCCGGCACCGCGCGGTACCGCAACCGCTACCCGACCATGGCGGACCTGCGCGGCTACATGTACGGGTCGGCGGCGGTGATCGGGCTGCAGGTGCTTCCGATCCTGGGCACCGTGGTGCCGCTGGACGAGGCGCGGGCGCCGGCGGCGGCGCTCGGCGAGGCGTTCCAGCTCACCAACTTCCTGCGCGACGTCGGCGAGGACCTCGACCGCGACCGGATCTATCTGCCCGCCGACGAACTCGCCGCCTTCGGCGTTACCGAGGATCTGCTGCGCGACGGCCGCTGCCGCGGGGTGACCGAACCTCCGGTGCGTGCGGCGCTCGCGCATCTGGTCGCGGTGAACCGCTCGATCTACCGCGACGCGGCGCGCGGCATCCCGATGCTCGAGCCGCGGGTGCGTCCCGGGATCGCGGCCGCGCACCGGTTGTACGGCGGCATCCTCGACGAGATCGCGGCGTGCGACTACGACATCCTGGGCCGGCGCGTCGTGGTGCCGCGGCGGCGGCGAGCGGCGGTTGCGGCGGGCGCGCTGGCGAAGGGCGCGGCCGTTGCCGCCGCGCGGCGGTAGCGCGTCAGAACCCCATCGCCTGCGCGCGCCGCACGACCTCTCGGGCACGGTGGCCGTGCAGCGCGTCGATCGGCATCCCGGGCAGGCTGTCGTCGATAGTGAACAGCCAGCGCACGATCTCGGTCTCCCGGTAGCCCCCGTCTCGCAGCACCGAGATGAGGCCCGGCAGCGGCTCGAGGACGTGGCCATCGTCACCGAAGAACTGCTCCGGGACGCTGAGGACGCCTTCGCGCTTCACCGCGATCAGCTGATGGTCGCGCAGCATCTGTTGCACCCGACTGACCGCGCGGTCGAGCTGTTTTGCCACGTCAGTAAGCTGCACCAGCACGACGTCGGGGGCGAGCACATCGTCGCTGTATGGGATTGCGCTCACCGGCGTAACGTTAATCGGTTCGCCTCCCGGCGGACCACGAAGGTCTCCGTGGCGAGCCACGCATTCACTGCCGTGGCGGGTGTTACTCCGATTCTCGCTACCATCGTGTACCGGAGTTTGCAACGCGGAACAGGCGAGACGAGGGGGTGATGGCGATGCGCACCGGTCAGGATCCGCTGCTCGGCGAGATGCTCGACGGCCGATACCGCATCGACGCGCCCATCGCGCGGGGTGGCATGTCGACGGTGTTCCGCGGCATCGACACCCGCCTCGACCGGCCGGTCGCGATCAAGATCATGGACCCGCGCTTCGCCGCCGATCCGCAATTCCTCGCGCGCTTCGAGTTCGAGGCGCGCGCGGTCGCAAAGCTCAAGCACCCGGGTCTCGTCGCCGTGTACGACCAGGGTGTCGACGGCGATCTCGCCTTCCTCGTGCTCGAGCTCGTCGAGGGCGGAACGCTGCGCGAGTTGTTGCGCGAACGCGGGCCGATGCCGCCGCACGCCGCCCGCGCGGTCGCCGAACCAGTCCTCGACGCGCTCGGGGTCGCGCACGCCGCCGGCCTGGTGCACCGCGACATCAAGCCCGAGAACGTGCTGATCTCCGACTCCGGCGAGGTGAAGATCGCCGACTTCGGCCTGGTGCGCGCTGTCGCGGCGTCCAGCACGACGTCCAGCAGCGTCATCCTCGGCACCGCCGCCTACCTCTCGCCGGAGCAGGTCGCCACAGGCGCCGCCGACGCCCGCAGCGACGTCTACGCGATGGGCGTCATGCTCTTCGAGATGCTCACCGGGCAGACGCCGTTCGAGGGGGACAGCTCGCTCGCGGTCGCCTACCAGCGGCTCAACCGGGACGTGCCGCCCCCGAGCCACTTCATCCATGGGGTGCCGGAACAGATCGACGATCTCGTCCTCGCCGCAACCGAGCGCGAACCCGGCCACCGCTTCCCGCACGCGTCGGCGATGGCGCAGTCGCTGCGTGCCGCGGCGCGGACGTTGGACCTGCCGGACTACCGCGTGCCCGCGCCGGTGCGTTCCGCCGAGCACGCGTCGGCGGCGCATCCGGCACCCGCTGCATCGGCCGCCGCGACCGCCGTCGTTCCGCCACGAAAACCGCCGCCGCCGCCGCCACTGCAACCGCCACCGCAGGCACCACCCAACCCGACAAAAGTCGTGACCGGGCTGACGCCGCGCGTGGATCCCCCACCGACTAGCCCGCCCCCCGCACGCTTCCCGGGCGGCATCGACCGGCGCCGGTCCCGCCGCACCACGCTGATCTGGCTCGCGGCGATCCTGGTGCTCGCGTTGATCGTGGGGATCGGCGGTTGGTGGATGGGGTCGGGCCGCTACATCGCGGTGCCGGCGATCGACGGCCTCGACCGCGCCGGCGCGACCACCGCGATCATCGGCGCCGGCTTCACCGCCACCATCGCCGAGCAGCACTCCGATACGGTCCCCGCCCAAGCCGTCATCGGCACCGACCCGCCGGCGGGCTCGCAGGTCACCCGCGACACCCCCGTCGCCGTGCTGATCTCGCTGGGTCAGCCGGTGGTGCCGGCGCTCGATCCGGGCGCCGACGTCGCCAGCGTTTCGGACGCGCTGCGCGCCGTGAGCCTGCAGCCCGTCGACGGCGGCGAGGCGTTCAGCACCGACGCTCCACTCGGGTCGGTGGCGTCGCTGGATCCCGCGCCGGGCACCGTGGTGAAGGTCGGCGCGATGGTGAAGGTCGTGCGCAGCAAGGGCCCGCCGCCGGTGCCGCTGCCGGATCTGCGCGGCAAGTCCGAAGACGACGCCCGCGCCGCGCTGCAGGCGCTCGGCGTCAACGTCGGCGAGGTGCGCACCCAGTTCGACCGCAACGTCGACGAGGGCCACGTCATCGGCACCGACCCCGGCGACGGCACCACGGTCGAGGCGGGCACGACGGTGACGCTGATCGTGTCCAACGCGGTGCGGGTGCCCAGCGTCGTGGGCCAGTCGGTGTCGACGGCACGTGCGGATCTCGAGGGCGCCGGCTTCGAGGTGCAGGTGCGTCAGGTCGCCCGCACCGATTCCTCCCTCGTCATCTCGCAGAACCCGGGCGGCGGCAGCCGCGTGGAGCCGGGCACGACGGTCACGCTGGTCTCGCTGCCCTAGCCGGCCTGGGGTCGTGAGCGCAGCCGCCTCACTCCCGCAGCATCTCCGCAACGAGGAACGCCAACTCCAGCGACTGCTGCGTGTTCAGGCGCGGGTCGCAGGCGGTCTCGTAACGGCCCGACAGGTCGAGGTCGGAGATGTCCTGCGCACCGCCGAGGCACTCGGTCACGTTCTCGCCGGTCAGCTCGATGTGGATGCCGCCCGGGTGGGTGCCGAGCGCGCGGTGCACCTCGAAGAAGCCCTGCACCTCGTCGACGATCCGGTCGAAGTGGCGGGTCTTGAAGCCCGTCGACGCCTCGTGGGTGTTCCCATGCATCGGGTCGCACTGCCAGATCACCTGGTGGCCGGTGCCCTGCACCTTCTCGATGATCGGCGGCAGGACGTCGCGGACCTTCGTGTTGCCCATCCGGGACACGATGGTGAGCCGGCCCGGCTTGTTCATCGGGTCGAGGCGCTCGACATATTCGATGGCCTGCTCCGGCGTCGTCGTCGGCCCGATCTTGATGCCGATGGGGTTGGCGAGGATCTCCGCGAACGCGACGTGCGCGCCGTCGAGTTGCCGGGTGCGCTCGCCGATCCAGAGGAAGTGCGCGGACAGGTCGTAGAGCAGCGGGTTGCCGGTCTCGTCGTGCGACAGCCGTAGCATCGCGCGCTCGTAGTCGAGCACCAGCGCCTCGTGGCTGGCGTAGATCTGCGCGGTCGCCAGGTTGGGGTCGGTGACCCGGCAGGCGTTCATGAACCGCAGGCCGCGGTCGATCTCCTCGGCCAGCGCCTCGTAGCGCGCCCCGGCCGGCGACTGCGCGACGAACTCACGGTTCCAGTCGTGCACCTTGTGCAGGTCGGCCATCCCGGCACCGGTGAGCGCGCGGACCAGGTTCATCGCGGCACTAGCGTTGGCGTAGGCCCGGACCAGCCGCGACGGGTCGTGCACCCGCACCGCCTCGTCGGCGACCAGCGAGTTGACCATGTCGCCGCGGTAGGACTGCAGCCCGAGCGAGTCGATGTTCGAGGATCGCGGCTTCGCGTACTGGCCCGCGATCCGCGCGACCTTCACCACCGGCAGGCTCGCACCGTAGGTCAGTACGACCGCCATCTGCAGCAGCGTGCGGATGTTGCCGCGGATGTGCGGCTCGGTGTTGTCGGCGAAGGTCTCCGCGCAGTCGCCGCCCTGCAGCAGGAACGCCTCCCCGCGCGCGACCTCGGCGAGCCGCTCGGAGAGCTGCTCGACTTCGGCGGGCACGCAGATCGGCGGCACGCTCTCGAGGACCGTCCTCATCGCAGCGGCCTGCCCCTCCGGCCACGACGGCTGCTGCTTCGCGGGGCGCGCGAGCGCGTCGTCGAGCTGGGCGCGCATGCTCGCGGGCAGCGGCGGCAACTCGGGTAGGCGGTCGATGGGTACGTCCACGGTCCAGTTCACGCCCTACAGGATATTCGCCTCACCGCAACTCGAGGGTGTCGGTTCGGCACACCTCCTACCGCACCCGCCGGCGCGCGACCTCGATCGCCTCGAACTTGGCGTGGTTGTGGCGGGCGTCGGCGAGAGCGTCGTGCGCGTCGTCGGGCGCCGGGGGCAGCGGCGGGTAGCCGGCGCACTCCCAGTGCTGGCGCAGTTCGTGGGTGAAGCGGGGTAACGACGAGGGCAGGTCGACCATCGTGCCCCACAGCTGACACAGCACGACGTGGTCGTACGCACCGACCCACGCCCACAGTTCCGGCTCCACCGTCGACCGCGGCACGAGGAAGGCGAGCAGGTCGTCGCGGATCTTCTCGCGGCGCCGCCACACCCGCGAGGACCGGTCCGGCAGCTTCGGCAGCACGTTGCGACGCACCCACGGCCCAGCGCGGTCGGGATCGAACTCCGTCGAGACCGCGTAGAATTCACGACCGTCCTCGGCAACGACGCCGATCGAGATCAGTTCGATGACGACGCCGTCCTCGATGAACTCACAATCGTAGAAGTAGCGCATCGCCGCAAACCCTAGGCCATAGCGCGCGGGCCCCCGGCCCTGAGACAACCGGCCCCCCGGCCCTGAGACAACCAACAGAGTAGGAACGTCGTGCCCCAACCGTCCCGCGTGCTTCCGGTGCTGGTCGCCGCGCTCGCCACGCTCGGAGCCGTCGGCGTCACACTCGGCGTCGTCTACAACCTGATCGGGCTGCCCGCCCTCGAGCGCCCCTTCGGCGCGTACTACCGCCTCGACCTCGACGTCTACCGCCTCGGCGGCACCGTGTTCGCGCACGGCGATCCGATCTACGGTCAGCTGCCGCTCACCGCGTTCGGCACCCCGCTGCCGTTCACCTATCCCCCGCTGGCGGCGATCTCGTTCGCACCGATGTCGTGGATGTCACTGACCGCGGCGAGCACGATCATGACGATCGTCTCGATCGTCGCGCTGGCCGCCTCGATCCTGCTCACCATGCGCTCGCTCGGCATCACCGACACCGCGCTGTGGCTCTCCGGCGGCGCCGCGGCGCTGGGGCTCGCGTTCGTCGCCGAACCGGTGTTCTCGACCCTGAACTACGGCCAGGTGAACCTGCTGCTGATGGCGCTCGTGCTCGCCGACCTGCTGCCCCGCAAGACGCCGTGGCCGCGCGGTCTGCTGATCGGCTTCGTCGCCGCGTTCAAGCTCACCCCGGCGATCTTCGTGCTCTACCTGCTGCTGCGCCGCGACGTGCGTGCCGTGCTCGTCACCGGGATCAGCTTCGTCGCGTTCACCTTGCTCGGGTTCGTCCTGGCGTTCGGCGACTCGGCGAAGTACTGGACACAGATCCTGCCCGACTCGAACCGCATCGGTCGGCCCGCCTACCCGGCGAACCAGAGCCTCACCGGGGTGCTGGCCCGCCTCGGTGTCGAGGACCTGCGCACCCCGCTGTGGCTGCTGGGCTCGCTGGTCGTGTTGGCACTCGCCGTGGTCGCAATGCGCCGCGCGCTTGCCGCCGACCAGACCGCGCTCGCGGTGTGTGTCAACGCGCTGGCCGGGTTGCTCATCTCGCCGGTGTCGTGGTCGCACCACTGGGTGTGGGCGGTGCCGATCCTGCTCACCCTCGGCGTGCTGGCGTGGCGGCGCCGCAGCCTCAGCCTTGGCCTGTGGGTTCTGCTCGGCGCGGCGATGTTCGGCTTCGCGCCGCACTGGATCCTCGCCCCCGGACGCACCAGCGGCCTGGGCTGGCCGCTGCCCGACCAGCTGCTGGCGTCGTCGTACGTCTGGTGGGGTCTTGCGACGCTCGTCATCCTGGCGACGGTGCGTCGGTCGGCGCCAGCCCGCACGGAGGCGGCGCTGGCGCGGGCCTGAGACTCAGCTCGCCTTGGTCTCCGGCATCCGGTCGGCGGACGCACCGTTCGCCGCAGCGCCGCCCTTCTTCATCGACGCAGCGTAGACGTCGACGTACTCCTGTCCCGACATGTTCATCAGCTCGTACATCACCTCGTCGGTGACGGCGCGATCGATGAACCGGTTGCCGCCCATCCCGTCGTAGCGGGAGAAGTCGATGGGCTTGCCGATCTTCACGATGACCTTGTGCCGGCGCCACTTGAACCGGCCCAGTGCCGGGCTGACGACGTCGGTGCCGATGACGGCGACGGGGATGACGGGCACGCCGGTCTTCAACGCGATCCGCGCCATGCCGGTCTTGCCCTTGTACAGCCGCCCGTCGGGCGAGCGGGTGCCCTCCGGGTACAGCCCGACGAGCCGGCCCTCGTCGAGCAGTCGGGTCGCGGTGATGAGGGCGTTGTCGGCCGCGTTCGCGCCGCTGCGGTCGATCGGAACCTGCCCGGTCGCGCCGTAGAACCAGCGCTGCAGCATGCCCTGGAAGCCGGGGGTGGTGAAGTACTCGCTCTTCGCCAGGTAGGTGATGCGGCGCGGCACCAGCAGCGGGGTGAACAACCAGTCCGCGATCGAAAGATGGTTCCCCGCAAGGATCGCCGGACCGTCGGAGGGGATGTGCTCGAGTCCCTCGACGGTCGGGCGATTGTAGAGCGTGATGAACGGCCCCACGAACACGAACTTCAGCAGCCAGTAGAGCATGGCATCCTTTCCGCTTCGAGGCCGACGGCACCGGGGGCCGGGAATGCATGACAGAGCGACGCCGCTCGTGGATCGACTCTACTCAGCCCCGGTTGCGGCAGCCACATGGCGGCCTCCGACCCCTCTCACCCGACACCGGCCGCGCTGCGGGCCAGTTCCGCCGCGCCGATCATGGCCGCGGCCTCGCCGAGTTGGGTGGTCCGGATCCGGGCCAGCGGGCGGTGCCCGGCGCCGGTGACCTTCGCCGCATAGTGCTCTCGGGCGTCGTCGAGGAACAGCGGCGCCGACGTGCTGACGCCGCCGGCGATGACGACGAGATCCGGGTCGTAGATGTCGCTGACGATCGCGAGGCCGATGCCGAGCCAGCGCCCGAACGCCTTGACCGCGCGGCGTGCGATGGCGTCGCCGTCCTGCGCGGCGGCCGCCACTCGGCGCCCGGTGATCGACCCCGGGTCGCGGAACTCGTCGCGGGCAAGGATGGTCGAACGGGACGGGTCGGCGGCGAGCATCTCGATCGCCGTGTCGGCCAGCGCGGTACCGCTGCAGTAGCGCTCCCAGCAGCCGTGTTTGCCGCAGGCGCAGGGCCGGCCGTCGGGCACGACCTGGATGTGCCCGAGTTCGGGGGCGACGCCGTAGCTGCCCCGGTACAGCGACCCGTCGATCAGCAGCGCCGCCCCGATTCCGGTGCCGATCGCGATCATCACGACGTTGTGCCCGCCCGCCGCGGCGCCGAACCGATGCTCGGCCCATGCGGCGGAGTTGACGTCGTGCTCGAGGATCACCGGCAGGCCCAGGCGTTTGCCGAGGTCCCGTGCGACGGGGGCATCCACCCACGGCAAGTGCGGAGCGAACCGGACGGTGCTGCGGTCGATGGTGACGAACCCGGCAACGGCCAGGCCCACCGCGCGCACGTCGTGGCGGCCGGCGAGTTCACGCACCGCGTGCTCGAGACCGTCCTCGAGCGCCTCCGCCGAGTGCGGGGTCGGAGCCTGGGTGGAGTCGAGTACCTGCCCCTCGACATCGACCACCGCGGCGCGCATGCTGGTTCCGCCGATGTCGATGCCCACGGTCAGGCTCTCCGAGCGTCGCCGCGCGCTCACCGGACGGTCACCGGGATCGATACGTACTGACGGGACGGACCCCGCGTGGGCGGTGCAGGTTCGGGCTCGGGCCGCGAGCGTGCCTCCGGCTGCAGCGGCTCCACCGGCACCCCCGCCAGCGCCTCGCGGAGCACGGTGACGATCGCGGTGCCGTGCTCGGCGATCTTCGCGGCCACCTCGTGATGCTCGCCGCGCACCAACGCCACGACCGCGCACACCGGGCACCAGGTGCAGCTGGCGAACTCCGGCTGGTCCTGACCACTGGCGGCGCGGCGCAGCGCCGGTTCCGCGCGCTCGAGCACGGTCTCCATCAGCAGCCGCAGTTCCTCGACGAGATCACCGTGTGCATCGGTCATGCCGGCCACACGTTCGGGTCGGGACGGAACCGCACCACCAGGTGCGCGCCGTCGAGTTCGGCGGAGTCGACGGTGCAGCGGCGCAGCACCGACGCCAGCCGGACCCGGCGGCGGTGGCCGTCGGCGCCGACGATGAGGTCGTCGTCCGCGCGGCCGAGGCTCAGGCTGGCGGGATCGACGAGCGGTAGGTGCATCCGCAGCGCGTACACCGAGTCCACCCCCGTCCCCGATTCCAGTCGCACCGTGGACGGCGCGATCTCCGGTCCCGGGCGGCAGATCTGCGCACCCACTGCGTCCGACAGCGCACCCAGGGAGGTCAACCCTACCGGCTCGGGTCCGGTGTGCTTCGCCACAATCACCGGAACCGATTCGCCCAGTATCTGTTCCAGCTCCGCGATCACGTCGAGTTGCTCTAGTCGGCGGTCGCGGTACCACACCGCGGCGAGATGGTCGGGATCGGTTCCGGGTTCGTCCAGTGCCGGCAGCACCTTGTTCACCACCACCGAGTCGAGCCGCACGCCCAGCAGCGACATCGCCGATCGCGTGCGGGCAGCCTCGGCGAGCGCGACCCGTTCCGCGACAGTGACCAGCCGCGCCCCGGTGCGGCGCCGGTCGGCGATCAGGTCGCGGATCGCGGTGACGGTTGCGACGAAGCGTTCGACGGTCGCGACCACGACGGCGAGGCGCACGTCGGGGCCGACCGCCGCGGTCATCCGCTCGTGCTGCGGCCAGATCCGTTCGAGGTAGCCGAGCAGGGTCGCGGGGGCGGCGATGGTGCGCAACAGGTCCGCGGTGGCCCCGCAGTCGACGACCACGACGTCCCAGTCGTCGGACTCCGCCGCGTCGACGATATCGCCGAGCGCGAGCAGTTCCTGCGCGCCGGGCATCCCGGTGATCTCGGCGGGGTCGAGCGCGGCGGGGTCGATGCCGTGGCTGTGCGTACCGCCGTAACGCAGCATCGCGCTCATCGCCGCGAAGCGGTCCTCGAGGAGGGCGAGGGAATCGATCTCGACGACGTCGAGGCGGTCACGCACACGCAGGATGGCGGCCGTGCTGCCCGGCTCGTGCGCGATGGGGACGCCGAGGACGTCGCCGAGCGAATGGGCCTGGTCGATCGAGGCGAGCAGCACCCGCGACCCGGCGCGGACGTGCGCCAGCGCGGCGGCACACGCCAATGTGGACTTACCTACCCCGCCCTTGCCGACGAACAGTTCCACCCGGGTTCGCGACGTTGCGGTCGTACTGCTCAGCCTTCGACTCGTTTCTTCAGTTCCTTCAACGCGGCGTCGGTGACGAGCTTCTCGGCCTTGCGTTTGAACTCGCCGATCATCGGGATCGCGAGGTCGACGGTCAGCTCGTAGGTCACCTCGGTGCCCCCGCCGGGAAGTTCCACCAGGGAGTAGGTGCCGTCCTGCGCGGTCTGGATGTCACCGCGCACCAGCTTCCAGCTCACGCCCCGACCGTCAGGATGCCAGGTGTAGCACAATTCGTAGGTGTCCTTGACCGGTCCGGCGTCGAGCACGAACTCCGCCGACCGCGCGCGACCCGACGCGTCGGACTCGGTGACGGTGACCGACTTCGCCCCGGTGACCCACGCCGGGTACGCCTCGAGGTCGGCGATCACGCCCATCACCGCGTCCGCCGGGGCGTCGATGATGATCGACCTCTTGGTCCTGTCGGGCATGAACGTCAGTGGTCCTTCCGAACTGTTCCTACCGGGGTATCCGTCCGGCGTTCCTTTTCGGGCACCGGCCGGTTCAGGCGGGAGCGGCCACCGCCGGGTCGCCCGGCCGGCGGCCGCGCTCGACGGTCGCCTTCACCTCGAACGACATCCGCTTTCCCGCCACCCGCCGCAACCGGTTGGCTTCGGCCAGATTACGCGCGCAACCGGCAGCCGGTTCGGCATGCAGGAAGTAGTGCAGGATGACCCCGTCGAGCGCGGGTTCGAGCCACACCTCCATGGTGCCGTCCAGTGCTCCGGTCACGCCCCAGCGAATCCCCTTCTTGCCCCGGTCTTCCCGGACGTCGAGGGCGAGATCCGGCCACCAGGTCCGCCAGTGGGACCGCTGGCCTACCGCCGCGGCGACGTACTCGGGTGCCGCCGCGACGAAGGTCTGATCGGCCACCTGGATACTGCTCACCGGCGCCACCCTAGCCGTTGCGACGATACGGCCGCCGCAGGCCCACTGTGGCGTGGGGAAGTGACCCGCCTCACCCCAGCAGGGCGCGCAACCGCCCGGCTAGCTGATCCCACTGCCAGTGCCGCTCGACCCAGCGGCGCCCGCGGGCGCCCATCGCGGCGGCGCGGTCGGGGTCGGCGAGCAGCCCGCTGACCGCGTCGACGATCGCGTCGACCGACCGCCCGTCGACCACGCGCCCCGTCTGCCCCTCCACGACGGTCTCGGGGGCGCCGCCCGAGTCGCCGGCGACCACCGGCACCGCAGTGGCCGACGCCTCCAGGAACACGATGCCGAGGCCCTCGACGTCCAGGCCCGCGCCGCGGGTGCGGCACGGCATGGCGAAGACGTCGGCGACGGTGTGGTGGGCCGCCAACTCGTCGGCAGGCACGCCGCCGGTGAACACGACGTGCTCGGCCACGTCGTGCGCCTGGGCGAGGCTGTGCAGGCGCTCGGCGTAGGGGCCGTTGCCGACGATCACGAGGACGGCGCCGTCGACGCGCCTGCGGATCTCGGGCAGCGCCCGGATCAGCATGTCCTGGCCCTTGCGTGGCACCAACCGCGACAGGCAAAGGACCGTCGGGCGATCGCCGAGGCGGTAGCGGGCGCGCAGCTCGGCGCGGGCGGCGGGGTCGGGCGCGAACGTCCCGGCGTCGACGCCGGGCGGCAGATGTTCGAGCGCCGCGTCGGGTCCGAACGCGGACGCGAATCGGTTGCGGGTGTACCGGCTGACGTAGGTGATGGCGTCGGTGTGATCGCCGATGCGACGCAGCGCGTGGCGGGCGACCGGCAGCATCGACCAGCCGACCTCGTGGCCGTGTGTGCATGCGACGACGTTGCTCGCTCCCGCCCGGCGCATGGCGGGCGCGAGCAGCGCCAGCGGCGCCGCGGCCCCGAACCAGACGTTCTCGCAACCCCGGGAGACCACCAGTTCGGCGGCGCGGCGGGCGACGAACGGCGTCGGCAGCATCAGCGTGGTGCGGTGCCGGTGCACCTCGAATTCCTGATGCGCGTCGAACTTCGTGTGACTGTCGCCGCGCCAGCGGGGGGCGTAGACGACGAGGTCGTCGGGCGGCAGCCGGGTCGCGAGCGCGTGCAGGTAGGACTGGATGCCGCCGGACCGGGGCGGAAAGTCGTTGGTCACCAGCAGCGTTCGCGGCATGCGGACACCGTACCGGCGGTCGCACCCAAATCCGCGCCAGGCAAGGCTAGGCTAACCACATGCCAACTACCCGCACGGTGGTCGCGAGCGCGACGGCGGCGGGGGTTTCGGCGGTGGTCGCGGCGGTGATCGCCTCGATCGGCACGGTCGCGATCATCGACAACGTTCGTGACGACTCACCCGCGCCGGTCACCACGGTGATGGCGCTGCCGGCGGCGAGCAGCGGCGCGGCTGTCCCCGAGCCCGAGCCCGCACTCGCGCCTGTGCCTGCTCCTGTGCCGGCGCCGGTGGTGCGCGCGCCTGCCGCGGCCGCTGCGGTGGTGCGCGCGCCTGCCGCGGCCGCTCCGGTGGTGCGCGCGCCCGCTGCGACCGCGCCTACGGTCACCCGCGCACCGGCGGCATCCGCCCCTGCACCCGCTCCCGCGGCCCGAGTGGCCGCGCATCCGACGCCGTCGAACACCGAACTCGTCGACAAGCTGAAGGTGCTGCTGTCCACCGCCACCCCCGACAAGAAGGCCGCCGAGCTGCAGGGCACGTTCGCGGCGCTGCCCACGATCGACGGCGTCGTCGCCCGCACGCTGCTCGTGGACCCGCTGATCGACTGGACGATCGTCAGCCCGATCCAGGTCGACGGCGACGTCTTGACCGCCCGACTGCAACGCACGGTGCCCCTCGTCGCGCCGCTCAACGACCCGATCACCTGGCGGTGGGTCGACGGCACCTGGAAGCTCTCCAACCAGAGCGTCTGCTTCCTCGCAACCCAGACATTCCTGCCCTGCACGGCGTGAGGTGGCTGCGCCGCCGGTGAGCAGGCGGTCAGTACCGCCGAGCGCTGTTGTACGGCATCGAGTCCAGCGGCGCGACCGCGACGGGAACGCCGAAGGTCGACGCGTGCAGCACGTTTCCGTTGCCCGCGTAGATACCGACGTGGGTGGCGCCGGGATGGAAGATGACCACGTCGCCGGGCTGCAGGTCTTCGCGCGCGACGGGCACGCCACCCTGTCCCTGCGCCTGACTGGTCCGTGGCAGATCCTTGCCGACCTGCTTGAACGCCCACTGCACCAGCCCGGAGCAGTCGAACGACGTCGGCCCGATCGCCCCCCATATGTATGGCATGCCGACCCGAGTCAGGCCCGCCTGCAGTGCGCCGGTCCCGGTGCCGGGCATGAGCCCCTGCAGCAGGGTGTCGGGGTTGAAGCCCGGCGGGAACGGCGAGCCGGCGAACGCGGCCTTGTCCGGCGTCGAGAGCCCGGCCCACGCCTGCACGACCTTGCCGATCTCGGCGGTCAACTCGCCTTGCCGGACATGCAGGCGGTCTACCTCGGCGCGCGCCTGATCGGCCGCGGCGCGGGACACATCGGCGGACTTGCGAGCCTGCGCCTCGGCCGCCGACGCCTCGGCCGCCGCGTGCTGGTACTGCCCGACCTTGGCGCCGGTCTCGGACGAGATCGCGTCGAGCAAGGTCATCTGGTCGAGAACCTGCTGCGGCGAGTCGCTCATCAGGATCGCCGCGAGCGGGTTCTGCCGTGCACCCATGTAGGTCGCGGCCGCGACCTTGTCGATCATCGGCTGATACTCGGCGATGCGCGCCTTCGCGGCGGCCACATCCGCAGCGTCGCGGGCCCGCTGCTCCTGGGCGGCGTGCTGCGCCGCGAGCTTCGCGTCGACGGCCATCTGGGCGTTCAGCACGGCCTCGTTGGCGACCTCGGACTGGTGCGCGAGGTCGCTCAGTTGCCGCATCGCATCGGTGGGATCGACCGTTGCGGCCGGGTCGGCGCCCGCCGAGCCGGGCAGCGCGGACAACACAGCGATGAGCGCCGCGGCGACGGATGCGCCCGCCACCGAACGCCTGGTTCGCTTCGCTGCCATGTCCGCTCCGCTCCTCGTCTCGCACCGTTCACGTAGGGACTCCTCGATCCCCGACCGACCGAGAAGTCTCGAAAAGGTTACGGAACCGCAACCGTTTGTGTCCACTCAGGACACGAACAGGTCACAAATAGCGCACAAGATCACACTCGGCGTGCGCCGGCGTACGGCATCGACGACAGCGGGGCGATCGCCACCGGCCGACCCGAGGTCGCCGCATGGACGACGTTGCCGTTGCCGGCGTAGATCGCCGAGTGGCCGCCGCCGTAGAACGAGACGATGTCGCCGGGACGCAGGTCCGATTGCGAAACCGGTGCGCCTGCGGACACCTGCGCCTGGCTGGTGCGCGGCAGGCCGACGCCGGCCTGCGAGAAGGCCCACTGCACCAGACCGGAGCAGTCGAACGCGTTCGGCCCGGACGCGCCGTAGACGTAGGGCGAACCGATCTTGGATTGGGCAGCCTGCAAAGCCTTTTCGCCCGCGCTCTGCTGCACTGGCTGTACTGCGGGGCCCGGCAGCGGCGCCGGGGCGGGGAGCGGCGCCGGGGCGGGCAGACCCGGGACCTCGAAGATGCCGATGCCGGGGATCTCGACCGGCGCGGCGAGGGCCGGCGCGGCGGGCGCGACGACGGCACCGAGGGCAAGGGCGCCGACGACGGTCGCGCGCCGCAGACGGGTGATGGAACGAGATGACGCCACGAAACAGACTCCGTTTCTTCCGCTCGTCCGCCGACCGGGTCAGCTGACGGGTTCGGGCCGGGAAGAGGCGGCCCGGACAAGTCGACCCGAGTAGGCGGCGACCTCACGGTGCGGTGCCGGTGATGGCGCCGCGATCCGCCGCAAGGTCACGGAAAGATTACGAAATGGTCTCGGGCATGTCTAACTGCCGAGCGTCGCCGGGGAGTCGCCGGCGATCCTCGGGGGTGACCTGCGTCACACCGCGCGGTTCTCACCCTTGGCCCCGCCGGGCGACGGCAGTCGGGAGGTCACCAGCCGCAGCCGTGGCACGAGTCCCTGCTCGGCGAGCACGTCGAGCGCGGCACGTTCCTCCTGCTCGAGCCGTATTTCGCGGCGCCGGCCCGGGTCGGCGTCGGGCGCGCCCCGGCGGACCTCCGGCAGGCCGAGCACCACCGTCACGACGCACTCGGCGCAGGCGTCGCCGCGGACCACGCATTCGTTGCAATCGACTATCACTGCGATCCTCGTCTCATTTTCCGTCGGGTCCGGTCACGCCGACGCTAACGAGGGGGTCCGACAAGAACTTGCGTCACATCCGTCACTCCTGCACCCGCGGCGACCCCGAACCCACCGATCACGAGCGAGTGGCCCGCGACACGCCGACGACGGGGGCCACAGGGGCGTGATCACTGCGCGCAAGGGCCACAGAACGCGGCAGGTCGGTGATCACGAGCGAATGGCCCCTTTAAACCGACCGACGGGGGCCATACGGGCGTGATCAACGCAAGGCAGGGGCCATGAGCGCTGGCGCTGCCCGGACGTGTCGATGCGCAAACGTGTCGCACCCCGCTCCTACGCTGACGCCCGTGACCCTGCCCATGGCGCGCCGCATCGCCGCGGTCGGCACGCAGCTCGCGTTCGACGAACTCGACACGCCGCTGCGGGACACCACGTTCGTCGTCGTCGATCTCGAGACGACCGGGGGGAGCGCCAGCGAGGACGCGATCACCGAGATCGGTGCGGTGAAGGTGCGCGGCGGCGAGGTGATCGGCGAGCTGGCCACGCTGGTGGATCCCGGCCGCGACATTCCGTCCTATGTCGTGGAACTGACCGGCATCACGACTGCGATGGTGATGAACGCGCCGCGTATCGAACGCGTACTGCCCAGTTTCCTCGAATTCGCCGCAGGCGCGGTGCTCGTCGCGCACAACGCCGGCTTCGACATCGGCTTCCTGCGCGCCGCCGCGGAGCGATGTCAGACGCCGTGGCCGAGCTTCCAGGTGTTGTGCACGGTCAAACTCGCCCGCCGCGTGCTCACCCACGACGAGGCCCCGTCGGTGAAGCTCTCCGCGCTGGCGTCGCTGTTCAAGGCGTCGACGCAACCCACCCACCGCGCCCTCGACGACGCCCGCGCCACCGTCGACGTGCTGCACGAGCTGATCGGACGCGTCGGCAACCAGGGCGTGCACAGTTACACCGAACTCGTCTCGTACCTGCCGAATGTCTCCTCCACCCAGCGCGCCAAGCGGTTCCTCGCGCACGACCTCCCCCGCACCCCGGGCGTCTACCTCTTCAAGGGACCCGGTGACGAGGTCCTCTACATCGGCACCGCGGTGAACCTGCAGCGGCGGGTCCGCAACTACTTCACCGGCTCGGAGACCCGCGGCCGGATGAAGGAGATGATCTCGTTCGCCACCCGCGTCGAGCACGTCGAGTGCGCCCACGCACTGGAGGCGGGGGTGCGCGAGCTGCGGTTGCTGGTCGCGCACGCCCCGCCCTACAACCGCCGCTCCAAGTTCCCCAAGCGCGCGTGGTGGATCGCCCTGACCGACGAGGCGTTCCCGCGGCTGTCGATCACCCGGACCCCCACCGCCGAGGCGATCGGCCCGTTCGGCGCGCGAGCCGAGGCCGCCGACGTCGCCGACACCGTTGCGCGGTACTGCGGGCTGCGAACCTGCACACACCGCCTCGCCGTGACCGCCAGGCACGGCGAGCACTGCCCGCCCACACCCGTCGGCGGCTGTCCTGCCACCGTCCCGGACACGACGCTCGACGCCGACGGATACCGCCCCGCGGTACAGGCCGCCCGTGACCTCGTCGCCGGGCGCAGCGACGAGCCACTGCGCCGCATCCAGGCCCGCATCGAGGCACTCGCCGCCGCCGAACTGTTCGAGAGCGCGGCACGGCTGCGCGACCACGCCGGGGCGCTGGTGCGCTCGCTGCGCCGGGTACAGCGCCTCGCCGCGGTGTGCGCGATCGGCGAACTCACCCTCGCCCGGCCCGCGTTCGAGGGCGGGTGGGAGTTGGCGGTGATCCGGCACGGCCGCCTCGCGGCGGCCGGTGTCGCGGCGCGCGGGGTCGCGCCGATGCCGGTCGTCGAGCGACTGGTCGCGTCCGCGGAGACCGTCGTACCCGACGGGTCCGTCCTGCGCGGCGCCTCCCCTGAGGAGGCCGGCCTGGTCGGGCGCTGGCTCGAGGGGCCAGGGGTACGCATCGTCGCCTCGACCGCGGCGTACCAGGAGCCCGTGTTCGGCGCGGGTCGCTGGCTCGACTGGTACGAGATCGCACAGGAGGCAGCACAATCGGTTCGGCACGCCCGCTGGGACCAATAGGCTCAACCCTGCACCGACGTGAGGAGAGACATGATCACCGCGATCGTCCTGATCGACGCCGAGGCCCATCAGATCCCGGAGACCGCGCAGGCGGTCGCCGACACCGAGGGTGTCAGCGAGGTGTTTTCGTGCGCGGGCGACATCGACCTCATCGCGGTGGTGCGGGTGCGCGACCACGAGCAGATCGCGGAGGTCGTCACCGGCGGCATCAACAAGGTGCCCGGGGTGCGCGGCACCGCCACCCACATCGCGTTCAAGACCTATTCGCGCGCCGACGTCGAGGACGCCTTCTCCATCGGCGAATAGCAGGCTCAGTCCGACCCGAGCCGGCCGCTCACCTCGACCCAGCGGTCGAGCACCCGGGCGGCGGCACCGCTGTCGACGGCGGCGGTCGCCCGCTCGAGCCCGCCGCGCAGGTCGGCCAGGAGATCGGGCCCCGGCCCGTCGAAGGCCACCAACGCCGCCGCCGCGTTCAGCAGCACCGCGTCGCGCACCGCGCCGGGCGCACCGGCGAACACCTCCCGCGCGACCACGGCGTTGGCCGCCGCGTCGCCGCCGCGCAATGCGTCCAGCGGCACCCGCGCGATCCCGAGATCGGCCGGGTCCAGGGTGACCACGCGCACCTCGCCGTCACGCACGACGTGCACCTGGGTGGTGTCCGAGGTTGTGATCTCGTCGAGGCCGTCGTCGCCGCGCACCACCAGCGCGCTCGACCCACGCAGCGCGAACACCCCCGCCAGCACCGGCAGCAGATCGACGAACGCGCATCCCACCAGCCCGGCTCGAGGCTGCGCCGGGTTGGTCAGGGGGCCCAGCACGTTGAAGGCGGTCGGAATGCCGATCTCCTTGCGTGGGCCGGCGGTGAACCGGAACGCGGGGTGGAACACCGGCGCGAAACAGAAACCGACGCCGACCTCCCGCACACATCGCGCCACCGACGCCGGGCCCAGCCCGATCTTGACGCCCAGCGCCTCGAGCACGTCGGCGCCGCCGCTCTTCGACGACGCCGCCCGGTTGCCGTGCTTGACCACGAGCACCCCGGCGGCCGCGACCACGACCGATGCCATGGTCGAGATGTTGACGGTGCCGGAGCGGTCACCGCCGGTGCCGACGATGTCCACCGCCGGCTCGGCGAGGTCGACCCGGCGGGCGTGGGTGAGCATCGCGTCGGCCAGCCCGACGAGTTCGTCGGGGGTGGCGCCCTTCATCTTCAGCGCCACCCCGAACGCCGCGATCTGCGCCGAGGTCGCGTTGTCGGACATGATCTCGTCCATCGCCCACGCGGTGTCTTCGGCGCCGAGGTCGTGGCCGTCGGCAAGTGCACCGAGCACCGCGGGCCAACTCCGAGCAGCATCGCCTGTCTGCATCTGTCCGCCTTCCGTGCTCCGCACTGACCACAGCTCCGTACCGACCAACGCTCCGGGCTGACCAGAACTGACTAGAACCGTGCGGGCCGACCACCGCCGCACCCACGCCGTGTGCAGCTTAGTCAGCCCCGCCCGGCTGCCGAGCGTCCCAGCCGAGCACCGTGCCGTCGTGGCGCGCGGCGAGCCCGGCCATCCGTGAACGCTCCTGCGAGCAGTGCAGTGCGTCGAGCACCTGGACCCGCTGCACCCCGAGTTCGACGGTGCCGTCGCCGCGCGGGCGGGACGGGCCGTCGGCGGCGTAGCCGTCCTGGGCGACGATCGAGAGCACGGCCTCGACCGCGGCGGTAGGCAGCACCAGGTGATGGCGCAGCACCGCCTGCTCCGCGGGCCGCCACCCGGTCCCCCGCGCAAGAGCCGCCGAGGCGGCCTCGGCGTCGTCGTAGCCCGAAACGACCACGACCAGGTCGGCCCGGGCCGGATCGAGCGGTGCGGGACCGCGACGGCCCCGCAGCAGCCGGCCCAGCCAGGTCCTGCCGAAATTCTTCGCTGCCATTCCGCGAGCCTCGCATGAGCCGCGACCAGCGGGAATCGGGGGTCGTAGAGGCCCGCGTCCCGACACGGCGCAGCGAGTTTCGCACCCGACTACGCCTCCCGTACTACGACGGGTCATACTTCTGGTTGTGACGACCGTAATAGGGACTCCAGGATCGGCAATCACCGCGCGTGTGCACTCGCTGAACCGGCCCAACATGGTGAGCGTCGGGACCATCATCTGGCTGTCGAGCGAGCTGATGTTCTTCGCTGGTCTGTTCGCGATGTACTTCGTCGCGCGCGCGCAGGCGCACGGCAACTGGCCGCCGCCGCCCACCGAGCTGAACATGGTGATCGCGGTGCCCGTCACCACCGTGCTGATCCTGTCGTCGTTCACCTGCCAGATGGGCGTGTTCGCGGCGGAGAAGGGCGACGTCTTCGGCCTGCGGCGCTGGTACGTCCTCACGTTCCTGATGGGGTCGTTCTTCGTCGCCGGCCAGGGTTACGAGTACTTCCACCTCGTCCACGAGGGCACCACGATCGCGGGCAGCGCCTACGGTTCGGTCTTCTACATCACCACCGGCTTCCACGGCCTGCACGTCATCGGCGGTCTGATCGCGTTCCTGTTCCTGCTCGCGCGCACCTTCATGAGCAAGTTCACCCCCGCGCAGGCCACCGCCGCGATCGTCGTGTCCTACTACTGGCACTTCGTCGACATCGTCTGGATCGCGCTGTTCGCCACCATCTACTTCGTCCGCTAGCCCGCCCGCCGGTCACAACCAAAGAGGGTTACAGATGAGTTCAGCTCCTCCGTCCGCAGCCCAGCCGGACGCGCCCGGCCCCGCCGTCACCGCTGTGACGCGGGAGGCGAAGCGGTTGCGCCGGCAGCGTCGGCTCCGTCGCCGGGCGGCCGGAGCGCTCGCGTTGCTGATGGGTCTGATCGGCGCGGGTCTGCTCGCCGCCGCGCTCACCCCGACGCCGCAGGTCGCGACCGCGCAGGAGGACCAGGCCGCGCTCATCCGCGAGGGCAAGCAGCTCTACGACACCTCCTGCGTGACCTGCCACGGCATCAACCTGCAGGGCGTGCAGGACCGCGGGCCGAGCCTGATCGGCGTGGGTGAGGCGGCCGTCTACTTCCAGGTGTCGACCGGCCGCATGCCGGCCGCCCGCAACGAGGCGCAGGCCGAGCGCAAGGACCCCAAGTTCGACGCCGGGCAGACCGACGCGCTCGGTGCCTACATCCAGGCCAACGGTGGCGGCCCGACGGTCGTGCGGGACGAGAACGGTGAGGTCGCCCAGTCCTCGCTGCGGGGCGACGACGTGGCCCGCGGCAGCGAACTGTTCCGGCTCAACTGCGCGTCCTGCCACAACTTCACCGGCAAGGGTGGCGCGCTCTCCTCGGGCAAGTACGCACCCCCGCTCGGGCTGGCCAACGAGCAGCAGATATACACCGCGATGCTGACCGGGCCGCAGAACATGCCGAAGTTCTCCGACCGGCAGCTCACCCCCGAGGAGAAGCGCGACATCGTCGCTTACCTCATGGAGGCCACCGAGACCCGGGCGCCCGGCGGCTACGGCCTCGGCGGCTTCGGACCGGCGACGGAGGGTCTGGCCATCTGGGTAATCGGCATCGTCGCCGTCGTGGCGGCCGCGATCTGGGTAGGAGCGAAGGCATGAGCGGCGACGCCCCGAAGAAGGACCACACCGACGACGAACTCGACGCGATGAGTCGCGACGACCTCGTCAAGCTCGGCACCGAACTCGACGGCGTCGACGTCGCGTTCCGGCGCAACCGCTGGCCCGTCGAGGGCACCCGTGCGGAGAAGCGCGCGGAGCGCAACGTCGCGTTCTGGTTCGCGCTCTCCGGTGTCGCCGGACTCGCGTTCATCCTGATCTACCTCTTCTGGCCGTGGGAGTATGCCGGCGTCGACGACGACGGCTACGGCAAGTACTCGATCGCGACACCGCTGTACGGGCTGACCCTCGGCCTGGCCATCCTGGCGCTCGGTATCGGCGCGGTGCAGATCGCCAAGAAGTTCGTCCCGGAGGAAGTGTCCATTCAGGACCGCCACGACGGCGGCTCCGCCGAGGTGGACCGGCGCACCACGGTCGCGTTGCTCGACGATGCCCTCGACACCTCGACGCTCCCCCGCCGCAAGATGATCATCCGGACCGCGGGGTTCGGCCTAGGCGCGATCGGCGTCGGCACCCTGTTCGCCTCGATCGGCGGTCTGATCGTCAACCCGTGGGCCAAGGGCGACAAGTCGCCGCTGTGGGTGTCGGGATGGACACCGAACTACCCCGGCGAGACGATCTACATTCGCCGCGACACCGGTCGCCCGCACGACATCGTGCTGGTTCGACCCGAGGACCTCGACGCGGGCTCGATGGAGACGGTGTTCCCGTTCCGGGAGGCCGAGCGTGGGGACGACGAGGCGCTGTTCAAGGCGCTGCGCGGGGTGCGGAACGCGGTCATGCTGATCCGTTTGCGCACGGAGGACACCGCCAAGGTCGTCAAGCGGCAGAACCAGGAGAGCTTCAACTACGGCGACTACTTCGCGTACTCGAAGATCTGTACCCACCTCGGCTGCCCGACCTCGCTGTACGAGCAGCAGTCCAACCGCATCCTGTGCCCGTGCCACCAGTCGCAGTTCGACGTTCTGCAGTGGTGCAAGCCGTTGTTCGGTCCCGCGGCCCGCGCGCTGCCGCAGTTGCCGATTACAGTGAACGAGGAGGGCTTCCTGGTCGCCAACGGCGACTTCATCGAGCCCCTCGGCCCGGCCTTTTGGGAGCGTCGATCATGAGCATGCAGAACCGGCTCGCCGACCAAGCGGAGGCGATGGATTCCCGCTACCACCTGGCCGCGGGGATGAAACGGCAGATCAACAAGGTTTTCCCGACGCACTGGTCCTTCATGCTGGGCGAGATCGCGCTGTACTCGTTCATCATCCTGCTGCTCTCGGGCATCTACCTGACCCTGTTCTTCGACCCGTCGATGGCCGAGGTCGCCTACAACGGTGCCTACGAACCGCTGCGCGGCGTGCACATGTCGAAGGCGTACGCGACGACGCTGGACATCTCCTTCGAGGTCCGCGGCGGACTGTTCGTCCGCCAGATCCACCACTGGGCCGCGCTGCTGTTCGCCGCGTCGATCATCGTGCACCTGCTGCGCATCTTCTTCACCGGCGCGTTCCGGCGCCCGCGTGAGGTCAACTGGATCATCGGCTCGCTGATCCTCATCCTGGCGATGTTCGAGGGGTTCTTCGGCTACTCACTGCCCGACGATCTGCTCTCGGGCACCGGACTGCGGGCCGCGCTGGGCGGCATCACGATGAGCATCCCGGTGATCGGCACCTGGATGCAGTTCCTGATCTTCGACGGCGATTTCCCCGGTACGATCATCATCCCCCGCCTCTACGTCGCGCACATCCTGCTGTTGCCGGGCATCATCCTGGCGCTGAT
>DATDBL010000288.1:0-2782 GCA_036524855.1 Aldersonia sp.
GGCAACGGCCCACCAACCGCTACGACGGTTCATACACCGTGACCGATCCGCTCACGGTCTCACCCCGACCGACCGGAGCCCCCACGCCCGCGGTAACCAAAGACATGCCTCGTCGGGGCTGGGGCGAAGCCCCGTTAGTAGCTCTATACCGCGGACCGACAACGGCACGCGATGTGGGACTCGCTCGGCCAGCTATCCGACATCGAGCCTCTAGCGCCATGGCCGGTGGCCGACCGTCGGTCGAAGACGACATGGCCGCCCTGCGCTCGGGCGCTGCGGGCTTGGAACACGGTGCGATGCCCACGTTGTGGATCGCCGATCGCAACCGGCAGGTCCCCTCAGCGCACTGTTGTGCGTCGGCGAGCACGAGTTCGTGATCAGCTCGTCCTTTCCGCATGGCGCGCTCCCCGCCTGTTGACTGCGCGCCCGCACGGCGTGATGCTGCTGGGAAGGTGATTGCCGATCATTGGTGTGAAGGGATGGCGGAGGATGCAGAGGTCCGGTGAACTCGAGGCGCTGGTCATCGACTGGTTCGCCGCCGCCTCACGCGGGGACGACACGTTGGTGCGCACCAGATTCTCCGAAGACGCGGGTGTTCGGTTGATCGGTAGCGACGAAGTCGAATGGATCGAAGGCACCGCCGGAATTGTCGAGTTCCTCTGTGGCGAAGTTGCGGGCGCGGCCGGGCAGGTCGGTTTCGAACCCACCGATGTTGCTGCCTTTGCATCCGATTCCATGGGCTGGGCGTCGGCGCGTCTGGAGATCAGTTTTCCCGACGGTAACGTGGTGAAACCACGCTGGACGGCGGTCTTTCAGAACGAAGGCGGGGTTTGGCGGTTCGTGCATATCCATGCATCGATCCCGATAGCGAACGAGGAAGCAGGTTGGATCTACGACGAGGACTGACCCGTGCGCCGCACAGCACGTCGTGGATCAGTTGCGTACCCTGTCGGTGGTTCCGATAGAGGTCATCGAGTCCGCGCTGCCGCTCGCCGAGTCTCGACATCCGCCTCGGCAAGGAGATCCGCCAGCCGATGACACTGGAGGAACAACTGGTCGCCGAGTCCTCGAGTTGATCGAGCGCACCGGCACCGAACACCTCGGCATCGTGCCCGACCTCGGCATCATCCAGTGCGCCGTAGGAATCAACGTGGTCGTCGAGAAACCCCCGTCGCCACCAGCGTCGCCGAACGACTCACCGCAGTCGTCGACGTCGGCGGCGCGGCGCGCGAGATGGACAGAGAGGGGGTTCACCGGACGCGGACAGCATGCGCAGGTGGTCGCCGGCCTCGATGGCGGGCGTGGTGACCCTCGCCGGTCCGGTGTCCTAACGACGCGGGTGTGGTGGTGGCTCAGGCGACGAGGTTGTGTGCTGCCCAATCCATGTGGGATTGGATCGCTTGGGCGGCTTGGTCGGGGTCGCCGGTGTCGATGGCGTCGACGATGGCGGCGTGCCGGTCGACGTCCATGTTGCCGAGGGCGCGGTCGAATCCGGCGTACATGATGGACATGCGGATGGAGCCTTCCAGCGAGATCCAGGAGTGCAGCAGGGTCTGGTTGCCGGTGAGGCGGCACATCGTGCGGTGGATGTTCAGGTCGGCTTCGATCCGGTCGTGGACGTCGTCGGCGGCGTCCATCGCGGCGAGCGCCTCACGCAGGGCGGCGACGTTGGTGTCGCGGTCGGGCAGCTCGGCGAGCTCGCGCACGGCCAGCTGTTCGAGCGCGGCGCGGACGGCGAAGATGTCGCGGATCTCCTTTGCGTCGAGGTGGCGCACGGACAGCCGTCCCCGCGCCCCGGCGGAGACCAGGCCCTCCTGCTGGAGTTGGCGCAACGCTTCGCGCAGCGTGCCCCGGCTGATCTGCAGCATCTCGGACAGCTCGGTTTCGATCAGCGGACTGCGCGGGGGCAGTTCGCCGCTGGTGATCGCGGTGCGCAGGGCGGTGACGGCCTGCTGGCGCAGGTTGGTCTTCTCGAGCCCCAGCAGCGCTACGGGTTGGGTGGCGATGACGACCTCCCTGGGTCCGGACAATCGACGTCGACATACGGCTGTCGACAGTCGATCGTACGGCCCACGGCCGTTGTGTGCCGCCGGGGGCCGTACGCGCGGGTCACCCGAGTTCGTCGAGGACCCCGGCGACGACGCGTTCGGTGCTCGGCTTGTGTCGTGACGGTCGGGTAACGATCAGTGGATGTGGCTGCCGCCGTTGATGTCGAAGGTGCCGCCGGTGAGGTAGGCGGCGTCCTGGGTGGATAGGAAGGTGATCACGGCGGCGACCTCCTCGGTGGTGGCGGTGCGCCCGAGGGGGATGGCGGCGGCGAGGGCGGCCTCGCTCTCGGTGGTGGCGCCGACGCGGATGTTGGTGTCGACCGCGCCCGGGGTGACGGCGTTGACGGTGACGCCGGTGGGACCGAGTTCACGCGCGAGCGCCTTGGTGAAGCCGAGCACGGCCGCCTTGGCCGCGGAATAGGGAACCTTGCCGAACACGCCCCCGCCGCGTTGCGCGGACACCGAGGACATGTTGACGACGCGGCCGTAACCGGCCTCGATCATGGCCGGCAGGAACGCCTTGGTGACCAGGTAGGTGCCGGTGGCGTTGACCGCCATCACGGTGTTCCACAGGTCGAGGGTGGTCTCGAGGAACGGCACCGGTGAGGTGATGCCGGCGATGTTCGCCAGTGCGCCGACGACCGGCAGGTTGCCGGCGGCGACCTCGGCGGTGACGGCGGACTGCGCGGCGGCGACGGACTCCTCGGCGGTGACGTCGATTTCGTAGCCGAAGG
>DATDBL010000289.1:0-11374 GCA_036524855.1 Aldersonia sp.
TGGCGATGACCATGCCGACCGACAGCGGGGACAGGCCCGCGCGGATGGCAACCGGAATGAGCACCGCGCCGACGAGCGGAACGGCCGGGGTGGGCCAGAAGAACAGGGAGATCACGTAGGTGACGACCGCCAGCGCGACGAAGCTGCTGGTGCCCGTGCGCATCACCCGTCGGAACGGCGTGATCATCAGCTTGTCGGCGCCCATCTCCCGGAGCGCGCCGAGCATCGCGGTCACGAGCGCGATGATCAGGAAGATGTTGAACAGCTCCTTGGCCGCGACGAGGCTCGCGTTGAAGATCGACGACAGTCCGGTGACGAAGCTGCCGGCGAACGCCCATGCCGTCAGGAATGTCGCGGTGACCGCGGGCACCACGATGTTCTTGCGGATCGCCATCGTGATCAGGATGACGATGATGCCGCCGAGGTAGACCCAATGGGCCGCGGTGAGATGTACGTCCATGCAGGGACCCTTCGTTGAAACTGCCTATCTGGGCTGTGCAGTTCGATGGTGGAATGGTCGGCGCGGTCACGACCTCGGTCAACGACAACAGTGCACACCCATTACGGCATCAGGCTGTGCACCATGTTCCCATGGGATGCGCGCATCCGCGATATATCAGGGATGCCAGACCGCGACGCTTCCGCACCGGCTGTTGTGCATGCTGCCCGTTCGAGACCTCTCTCGACTGTGCACGATCGCCCGTCTCTGCTCTGGGCGGGTGGCCGACCGCGATGGGACAGTGGGGAGCGGCCGCCCGAACCACGTCGGGCGGCAGGGTGGAACCGGAGAGCTATGACCGAGGTACGGGCGCTGACGCGGTCCGCGCAGGCGGGACCGGATCACGATGCGGGCACTCCGCTCGGTTTGGCGGCCCTGCTGGCTGGCACTCTCGTCGGGACGGTGAGCAACAGCGTCGTCAACGTGCCACTGGGCGCGATCCTCGACGACTTCGATGCGCCGCTGGGTAGTGGCGTGTTCGTCGTGGTCGGGTTTCTGCTGACCTTCGCGGCGACGATGCCGCTGGCGGGCTGGGTTGGTGACCGGTACGGCCGCCGCCGCACCTACTGTGCCGCGTTGCTCGGCACTGCGGTCTGCGCGGTCGGTGCCGCGACGGCTCCGTCCCTACCGATCTTGATTGCGTGGCGATCGTTGGGTGGAGTGGCGGCCGCGGCGTTCGCGCCGGCGGTGATGGGCCTGATCAGCTGGATGTTCAGTGCCCAGCGACGCGCTCGTGCGGTCGGCGCGTGGGCGTCGGTGAACGGGGTCGGGCAGGCGATCGGACCCACGATGGGCGGCCTGGTGGCCGACTCGTGGGGATGGCGCTGGGTGTTCGTTCCGCTGGTTCCGGTGGCGCTCGCCGGCTTCGTCGGCGCGCTGCGCCACATTCCGCGCTACGCCGGCACCCCGATGTCGCTGGACCTGGCCGGGGCGGCGGCGCTGACCGTTGCGAGCGCGCTGCTGATCCTCGGTTTCGCGCTGCTTTCCCAGCCCGACGTCGGCGTCGCGGTGGCGGCGGGCATCCTCGGCGCGGCGACGGTGACGATGGCGTGGTGCGTCCGGCACTGCCGTCGAGTGTCCGACCCGTTCGTCCAGGTCCGTCTGATCACCGAGTCCCGGTTCGCCCGCAGTTGCCTGGCGGCGTTCGCGCAGATGTTCTGCCTGGGCGCCACGTTGCTCGCGATCCCGCTGTTCCTGATCGGCGGCGGTGTGTCCACGTCGCTCGCCGGGGTGGCACTGGTCGCGGTCCCCGCGACCATGGCGGTCCTGGGACCGCTGGTGGGTCGCTGGGCCGATCGGCTGCGCCCCCGACGGGTGCTGCGGGTCGGTCTGCTCGCCCTGTTCTGTGCCCAGGTGGGGCTCGCGGTGGTGACGGCGCGCGACACGTCGTCCGTCGTGGCGGTGATGTCGACGCTGGTGCTGACGGGGTTGGGGACCGCGCTGGTGCAGACTCCCGCGGCGACCGGTGCGACGCGCTCACCGGCCGGCGCCCAGGGAACGGGCTTGGGAGTGTTCAACCTGGTCAGGTTCGGTGGCTCCGCGGTGGGCGCGGCGTGGGTCGCGGTCGCGCTCGACGTCTCGACGTATCCGACCGTGGTCGCCGTCTCCGCCCTCGTCGTCGCATTCGGTCTCGCTGGATCGTTTCTCGGGCCCGATCCGAGCTGAGCATCAACGAAAGCTGCTCTCCCGCTCGACGGCGGCGTGGATCTCGTCGAGCATGTCCAGTCGGATGGCCAGCCATGCGGTGAACTGGTTCTCGGGGACGCGGATGTCCATGCCGAGGGCGCGCGAGATGCGGTCGAGTTTGGACAGCATCGTGTTGCGGTGGACGTCGAGCGCGCGAGCCGTGGCGTTGACGTTGCCCCCCTCGGCGAGGTACGCGGTCAGGGTGTCGAGCAGATCCGGCCCGCTTCGCAGCGGACCGAGGACGTCGCGGACCAGCCGACGGCTCGGTTCGGTGCGGGCGACCTCGGCGAGCACCGCGAATCCCCGAAGCTCCTGGTACGAGGTGGCGCCGGTGCGGTGCAGACGACGCGCGATGCCGAGCGCCACCCGGGCCTCGCGGTAGCTTTCCCGGATTTCGGTCGCACCCCGCGCCGGGCGGCCGTAGGCGACCGGCACCCGCAGACCCCGGCGTTGCTCGAGGTCGAGCGACATCGCCCAGGCATACTCGGCGATCTCGTCGTGCACGGCGGCCGGGTCGTCGCTTCGCAACGAGCGGACGACGACGAGCACGTCGCCGATGACCGTGACGTACGCCCGCACCGCCGGATGCGGGGCGACGCTGGCCGCGTAGCGGGCCAGCCGCACCATGCTCGCGCTCGGGTTGTCCCCACCGGGTTCGAGCAGACCGGGCGCGACGAACACCGCGAAGCGCGCGTCGAGTTCGATATCGTGATGTTCGGCGCGGGCGCGCATGTCGTGTTCGCTGGCGAAACTGCCGTGCACGAGCGCCTGCACGAAGTCGCCGCGGGCGCGTTCCTCGGCTTCGTCGACGCTGCGTTGGCGCAGCATCTCCGATCCGACGATGGCGGTGGCCTGCTCGGTGACGACGGCGTACTGGGCGAGGTCGTGGGCCCCCGGATGCGCCTCCGGCACCAGGATCACCACCCATCCCTCGAACGTCTTGCCGAGCCGGATCACGCTTGCCACACAGGTCCACTCGCCGTCCTGCGGCCCGCGGATCTGCTCCACCCGAGTGTCGTGGCCGTGCGTGCTGCGCGCCGAGGCGGGTACGTCCGCGGCCAGCACGGTTGCGACGGATTCGGCGAGGACGCCCAACGCCTCGGCGGACAATCCGTTGTGCGCCGCGACGTTTCCGCGATGGTCGAGCGCGATGGCCGGGTTGTGCGCCAGGTTGGACACCTCGCGGATGAGCATCTCGATGCCCGCACCGCGATGGAACAGTCCCGCCAGGGATTCGTGCACGTGCGTGGAGTACCGCATCACGTGCACTTCCTGGCTGAGCGCGCGCTCGGCGAGCAACCGGTTCAAGGCCGCGAACCCGACCGGCAGACCGAGTTCGACGACGACCAGGCTGGGCGGCAATCCCGTGGCGGTAAAGCCCGCGGGGAGTCCACCGTCGACCAACAGCGCGGTGGCGCCCCGGGCGCTCAACGCCGCCAACGCCCCGTTGTTGCCGATCAGCGCCTCCGGGCGCGCGTAGATCGCGACCCCGTCCAACGAATCGGGCCGGGGCAGCACCTCCGCGAGCGGCAGCACCCAGTTCAGCGGCGCGTCGACGCGATCGCCGCCGGCAACCACCTTGGCCTGCGACATGAGCGACTCGTCGAGCAGACCCCGCACCGTCATTCGTCCGCTTTCCTGCGCTGAGCGTGACATCGAACCGCCTCGTCAATCTTCGTGTGGATCGTCCTCTACATGCATCTACCGAATCCTCTGCACCCAGACTATGTGCAACTTATCCGTCTTCGCCATCGGCAGCAGGTCATGTTGCCCATCGGTTTCCCGGCCCAGCGTTGGTAGACATGTCCTGCGACGGCGGGACTTTCGAAACCGCCGATTCGAGCGAGAAAGCGAGTTCTCACATGCATCAGATCCATCGCATCACCCTCGACGACGCGTTGCCACTGCTGGCGGCGGGGAGGGCGAAGGCCGAGGAGATCGGGGTGAAGCAGACGCTGTGCATCTGCGACGACGGCGGGAACGTCCTTGCGCTGCACCGGTTGCCGGGCGCGCGACTCACCGGCGTCGATATCGCGATCGCCAAGGCGTTCACCGCCGCCGGCCACGAACGCGCGACCCACCTGTTCAACGAACCCCCGAACGGGCCCGCACTGCCGGGCAACGAGGCGTTCGGGATCAGCCACATGCTGCCGGGCAAGTTCGCGATCTTCGTCGGCGGTTTCCCCCTGGTGTACGAGGGCCAGATCGTCGGCGGCGTCGGCATCAGCGGCGGCAACGGCGAGCAGGACAAGGCGGTCGGCGCTGCGATTCTCGCCGAGTTCGAGGCGCTCACCTCGGCGACCGCGGCCCGCTGAGGTCTGTGCATGATGCCCTGCTGATCGAGAGACTCACGGCTATTGTGCCCATGGCCCGGTGACGCAGGCGTGGCTACTCTCGGCATTGCATCATCCGGTACGGCCCGCCGGCCGATTCCCCCAAGAATCCGAAAACAACATCACAACAATCGGTTTCGCCGACCATGGCGGAGCACACGTCGAAAGGACACCCGATGACCGAGCTGCTGGGGCGCGACGCATTCCGCGCCGAACTCGAGAACGCCATCAAGGGACGCGAGGCGAAGAACGCCTCCTTCAGCCAGGCGTGGGCCGACGGCAAGCTGGAGCGCCGGCACTTCGCCCGCTGGGCGGAGAACCACTACCACTACGTCGGGCCGTTCGCCGACTACCTGGCCAACATCTACTCCAACACTCCCGACGAGTTCACGAACGCCAAGGACTTCACGCTGCAGAACATGTACGAGGAGGAGTTGGCCGACATCCGCCACACCGATCTGCTGATCAAGTTCGGTGAGGCATGCGGAACGACGAAGGAGCGGATCGAGGACCCCTCGAACATGAACGCGATCACGCGCGGGCTGCAGGCCTGGTGCTATGCGGTCTCGCAGCGTGAGCACTTCGTCGCCGCGACGGCCGCGCTGGTGGTCGGCCTCGAGTCCCAGGTGCCGGGGATCTACACCAAGCAGATCGTTCCGCTGCGGGAGGTCTACGGGTTCACCGAGGACGAGATCGAGTTCTTCGACCTGCACATCACCTCCGACGTGGTGCACGGCGAGCGTGGCTACCAGATCGTGCTCGACCACGCCGACACTCCGCAGTTGCAACAGCGGTGCCTGCAGTTGGTGCGCTGGGGTGCGGAGATGCGCTACTCCTACACCAAGGGCCTCTACGACACCTACGTCGCCCCCGACCTCGAGGCTGCCGCGGTCTGATCTGCGGCTTTCGATTCCGTTGTCGCGCACCGCGGGAATCCGTCGGGTATCCCGCGGTGTGCACCCTCGTCGACCAGCCAGAAGGGACCTGTCGTGACCGAGGATTGGATTGCGGTGGCCACCACCAAGGACCTCACCCGACGCCGGAAGCTCCGCGTCGAGGTCGACGGGGCCGCCATCGCGTTGTTCCACGCGGGTGGGCAGGTCTACGCGTTCGACGACGTCTGCATCCACCAGGACCGCTCGTTGTTCAAAGGCACGCTGTGGCAGGGCAAGGTGATCTGCCCCGGCCATCAGTGGCAGTTCGACCTCGAGACCGGACACGAGGAAGACCAGGACCGCTGCCAGCCGACCTACGAGGTTCGGGTGGACGCCGACACCATCTACGTGAACCCGCGAGCGCGCCGGGTCGCTGCCGCCACCACCGCAGAGGAAGCTCACTCATGACCAGCCGGACATTCGTCACGATCGGAGCGGGCCAGGCCGCCGCGGTCGCCGCACGGACCCTGCGCCGCCGAGGATTCGACGGCCGGATCGTCCTGATCGGCGACGAACCGCACGCTCCCTACCAGCGTCCGCCGCTGTCGAAGGAGTTCCTCGCCGGCTCGGAGGGTCTGGATTCGTTGACCCTGCTGCCGCAGAAGTGGCTGGACAACAACGACATCGAGATCGTCACCGGGACCACGGTGACGCGGGTCGACCCGGCCTCGCGCAGCGTCGAGCTCGACGGGGCGGCGCCGATTCTCGCCGACGCGGTCCTGTTCGCCACCGGCGGGCGACCCCGCACCGTGCCGGTCCCCGGACCGCGCCCGGACCTCGTGCACTACCTGCGCACCCTCGACGACGCCCGCCGCCTGCAGCATGCGCTCGCCCCGGGGAAGCGTCTCGTGGTCGTGGGCGCCGGCTTCATCGGACTCGAACTCGCCGCCACCGCCACCGCCATGGGTGTCGAGGTCACCGTCGTCGAGGCGGCCCCGATTCCGCTGGGCGGCATCCTCGGCGAGCCCATGGGCCAGGTGTGCATGCGGCTGCACCGTAGCAACGGCGTCGATCTTCGCACCGGCACGCCGGTCGACTCGATCCGCACCACCGCGGACGGTGTGCTGGTCGAACTCGGCGACAACACGACGCTGGCCGCGGATCTGGTCGTGATCGGGATCGGCATCGAACCGAACGTGACGGCCGCGGCGGCGTCCGGACTCCGGGTCGACAACGGGATCGTCGTCGACGCCCAGGGCCGCACCGACCTCCCGAACATCTTCGCCGCCGGCGACGTCGCGCGCCGCTGGTCGGATCGCGCCGGCCGGCACGTGCGCCTCGAACACTTCGACAACGCCAACAAGCAGGGCGTGGCCGCCGCGAACGCGATGCTCGGCCGCGACGCGGTCAACGACGACGCGCCCTGGTTCTGGTCGGATCAGTACACCCAAAACCTGCAGCTGATCGGAAATCGTTCCGCGACCGGCGAAGTCGCGATCCGCGGTAGTGTCGACGACCTCGACTTCACCGCGTTCTATCTCGACGGCGACACGGTCTGCGGCGCCTTCACCATCGACCGCGGCGAGGACGTGATGGCCGTTCGCGAACTGCTCGGACGCAGAATCGACCCGGCCGTGCTCACCGACGAGGACACCGACCTCTGGGATCTGCTAGACGCTGAAGAACCAGCGGAGGTCGTCGCATGATCGAGGGCGCCAACTTCATCGACGGCACCTGGGTGCCGGCCGTCTCCGGCCGCACCTTCGAACGCCGCAATCCCGCCGACCACGACGACGTGATCGGCACCTTCCCCACCTCCGGTCCCGACGACGTCCGCAACGCCGTCGACGCCCTCGACAAGGCCGCCGCCGACTGGGCGGCGACATCCCCCGAGCGCCGCGCCGCCATTCTGGAAGCGGCCGCCGCGCAACTGGAGTCGCGGTCGGAGCAACTCGTCGCCGAACTCGTCCGCGAGGAGGGCAAGACCCTCGCCGAGGCCACCATGGAGGTCACGCGCACGCCGCTGAACCTCCGGTTCTACGCCGGCGAGGCAACCCGCACCACCGGTGCGACCTACCCGACCGCCGGGGGAACCCTGGTGTACACCCTGCGCGAGCCGATCGGCATAGTCGGGGCGATCACCCCGTGGAACTTCCCGCTGAACATCCCTTCGCGCAAGCTCGGGCCCGCGCTCGCCGCCGGCAATCCGGTGCTGTTCAAGCCCTCCGAGATCACGCCGCTCATGGGGCAACGCCTCGTGGAGGCGCTGCTCGACGGCGGACTGCCGCCGAGGGCGATTGCGCTGGTCCAGGGCGACGGTGCCGCCGGCGCGGCGGTCGCTGCCGATCCCCGGATCGCCGCCGTGACGTTCACCGGGTCGACCGAGGTCGGTCGCCGCATCCACGCCCAGGTGGGGCCGGAGCGCCGGGTGCAACTCGAGATGGGTGGGAAGAACCCCGTCGTCGTGGCCGCGGACGCCGACCTCGACGCCGCCGCCGCGCTGATCGTCAAGGGCGCGTTCGGACTGTCCGGGCAAGCCTGCACCGGCACCAGCCGCGTCGTGGCAGTCGACACCGTCCACGACGCCCTGCTCGACCGCGTCGTCGCGGCCGCCGAGGCCCTGCGCGTCGGGCCGGGTGCCCGCTCCGGAGTCCAGATGGGCGCGTTGGCCAGTGCCGCGCAGCGCGACAAGTTCCTGCACTACGTCGAGATCGGCACCGACGAGGGCGCCACGCTGCGCTGCGGCGGGTTCGCCCTCGACGGCGACGAATACGACAAGGGATACTTCGTGCGCCCCGCGGTGTTCGCCGAGACGCGACCCGACATGCGCATCGTCCGGGAAGAGGTCTTCGGCCCGCTCATCGCCTTCCAGCGCGCCGCCTCCATCGACGACGCGGTGAACCTGGCCAACGACACCGAATTCGGGCTCAGCGCCGCCATCGTCACCACCGACCTCGCCACCGCAACTCGCTTCGCGCACCAGTCGAAGACGGGTCTGGTCAAGATCAACCAGCCGACGACCGGCATGGCGATGAATGCGCCCTTCGGCGGCTACAAGTCGTCGAGCACCCGCACGTACAAGGAACAGGCTGGAGACTCGATGATGGAGTTCTACACCGCCGAGAAGACCGTCTACCTCACCCCGGCTACCTGAGCGCCGACCGAAAACCCGGAGTACAAAATGGAATTCAAACGAGTCGCCCGTTCGGGACAGGTCACCGAGGGGATCGTCCGACGCTTCTATGCCGGCGAGCACGAGTTCGCGGTCGCCCGCCTGCACGGCAAGGCGTACGCGTGCTCCAACTACTGCACCCACCTCGACTGCCTGCTCTCCTCGGGCAAACTCGTCGACGACGGCATCGGATGCTCCTGCCACGGCAGCGCGTTCGATCTCGAGACCGGTGAGCCGATCTGCCCGCCGGCGACCGAGCCGATCAAGACGTATCCGGTGCAGGAACGCGACGGGGAGATCTTCGTCGGCGTCGAGCCCGGCGAGGAACCCGAGGGGCCGCGACGTCGGCGGGTCCGCGGGACCGCGTGATGAGCAGCGGTGCGACTCGCCCGTCGGCGCTGTCGGCCGGAGGCATGGTCAGCTCCAGCCATCCCGCCGCGAGCTTCGCCGGCGCCCGGGTCCTCGCCGAGGGGGGCAACGCGATCGACGCCACCCTCGCCATGGCCGCGATCACCTGGCTGACCCTGCCCGGACAATGCGGCATCGGCGGCGACGCCTTCGTGATCGTGCGCGAATCCGACGGGAACGTGTGGACCCTGGGCGGATCCGGCTACGGCCCCGACGGCGGCACCGCCGCGTTCTACCGCGAGCATGGCATGCGGGCCATCCCGCTCGACGGGCCGCTCGCGGTTGCGGTTCCGGGCGCGCCCGCGGCGCTCGCCGCGCTGCACACCCGCGGCGCCACCCGCGGACTCGACGACCTGTGGGAGCCCGCCGCGCGTTTGGCCGAGACCGGGCTGCCGTGCTCGGCCAAGACCGCCGCCGACGTGCGGGAAGCGTTGCACGCCATCCGCGTCGACGCCGGCCTGCGCGCCGTCTACGCCGCCGCGCACACCGGTACCCGACTACCCCAGGCCGACCTCGCCCGCTCCATTCGCACCCTCGCCGCCGATCCCGGCAGCTTCTACACCGGCGACCTCGCCTACCGTGCCGTGTCCGCCCTGCGTGAGGCCGGGGCGCCGTTCAGCGGCGACGAGTGGGCCGCCACGGCCACCGCGGTACCCGAGAACGCGATCACCGGGCGATACGGCGGGGGCGTCGTCCATCAGACTCCACTGCCCACGCCCGGCTGGATGGTGCTGCAGCAGGCCGCCCTCTGTGATGGCACCGTCGGATTCTCGCCCTGGCTCAGCGCCGAGGCGATCGACCGGATGGCCCGCGCCGCGCGGCTATCCTTCCAGGACCGATACGAACTCTGCGGCAGCGACACCGCCGGGCCGCGCGACGTGCTCGCACCCGAGCGGATCGAACTCCAACGCAGACAACTCGATACCGCGATCCAGCCCTCCGCGGCCTTCGCCGTGCGCTCCGGGGACACCACCTCGACGGTCGCCGTGGACGGTGACGGCCGCGCGGTCAGCTTCATCCACTCCCTCGCGTACACCTTCGGTGCGAAGTTCACCGTCCCCGGCACCGGAATCGTGCTCAACAACAGGCTCGGGCGCGGCGCCTACCTCATCCCCGGCCACCCCAACGAGGTGGCACCGCGACGCAAGCCGCTGCACACCCTCAACGCGTGGATCGTCACCGACGACACCGGGGCGCTGCTGCACGTCGGCAACACCCCAGGCGGCGACGGACAGGTGCAGTGGAACATGCAACTGCTCTCCCACCTGCTCGACCACGGCCTCGAACCCCAGGACGCGGTCGCCGCGCCGCGATTCACCGTGTTCCCCGGGTCGGATGCCGACGTCGTCGGCCGCCCCGCCGAGCTTCGTGTCGAGGCGAGCCTCCCCGAAGTGACCCGAGAATCGCTGCGGGGTCGCGGCCACCGCGTCGTCGTCCAGCCGGTGTTCGGCGCCGGCGGCAGTGCGCAGATCATTTCCCGCGACAACGAGCGTGGAATCCTCAGCGGCGGAGCCGATCCCCGGCAGGAGGGGGTGGCGATCGGTGTCGACTGACCAGCACACCGCACCCCGGCCGCAGGGCGACTACGTGCCGGCCGTTTTCGACGACGGCGTCGTCTATACCGCCGGCATGACTCCGCGTCGTGACGGCGTTCTCACCGTGCGGGGTGTCGTCGGGTCGTCGGTCTCCCTCGAGCTGGCCCGCGCCGCCGCCGGCCTTGCGGCCGCCAACGCGCTCGCCGCGGCCCGGGCCGCGCTCCCCGACGACGCGACGAGGCTGCGCTGCCTGCGCCTGACCGTCTACGTCGCGTGCGCACCGGACTTCCACGACCTGTCCCGCGTCGCCGACGGGGCCTCCGCAGCGATCTCGGCGACACTCGGGCCCGACGCGCTGCCCGCCCGCAGCGCCATCGGAGTGCAAACCTTGCCGTCGGGCGCTCCCGTCGAGGTCGACCTCGTCGCGCGGGCACTCCGCTAGCCGTGGAGGACACGATGTACGTCTGTTCATGCCACGGCATCACCAACCACCATGTGGCCCAGGTCGTCGCGCAGGGCGCGTGCTCCTCGAAAGACGTCGCCGCCGCCTGCGGCGCGGGATCGGAGTGCGGCCGCTGCCGGCACACGGTTCGTGCCCTCATCACAGCGGCGCTGAACGAGGACCCCCTCGGCCGCGCCACCGCCTGCGTCGTGAGCGTAGGCGGTCCCGATGACACGCCGGTGGCTCCACTTCGCAGAAGAACTCGCAACCTCGCAGTGGGAACACCCACTTTGCCAGGATGGGTGAGAGACACATCGTGTGCAACGAGGCGCGGGGAATGGAGAGTCGAGGATGATCGATGTCGAGATCGGGCGTACCCGGACGGGCGCGCGGCGTTTCCCGGTGGCGTTCCGGATCGAGTTCG
>DATDBL010000290.1:0-11861 GCA_036524855.1 Aldersonia sp.
CCGGAACCGCGCAGCGTTCTCGGCGCGGATCCGGATGCGGATCAACAGGTCGCCGACGTCCAACCCCCGCGCGGCGGCCCGCTGCAGCGCGGTGATCGCGTCCGGTATCGCCGCCCCGGCCGCGGCACCTACCGACGCGTACTGGCTGCGGATCAGTTCCTCCGCCTTCGCCGACCACGGCAGCAGTTCGCAATCCAGGGCCACCCAATCCGTGCCGAGGTCGTCCAGCAGCGGCTCGCAGGTGTCGCGGAGTCGGGCAACCAGTGCGCTCATCGTGGCGGCGTCGTCGAAGAACGGTCGGCCGGTGCGGGTGTAGACGATGCCGGAGCTGCCGTCGCTGACGCCGAACCGCTTCGCCGCGGTCGCGGCATCCCGGGCCAGCACGACGATCGCCCGGGAACCCATGTGCTTCTCCTCGCACACGATCTCGGTGACCCCGGCCGCCGCGAACTCCGCGAGGGCCTGCGCCGGATGCTCCAGGTAGCCGTCGAGATTCGACGTCGCCGGTGGCGCCATGGTCGGCGGCAGGTACACCAGCCACCGCGGGTCCACGGCGAATCGGCTCATAATCTCGAGCGCGGCGGCGGCGTTCTCCTCGTGCACCTTGATCCGCCCCTTGGCGAACCGGACGTCGATGTGCCGCGTGCCGCGCACGTCGTCGATCGACAACTGGGTCGGATCGCGCCGTGCTCCCTTGTCAAACGCGAGCGGCCGCACCGGTTCGAACCACACCCGCTCGGCCGGAACGGAAACGATCTCCTTGCCGGGGTAGCGCAGGGCGGTCAGCCGGCCGCCGAAGACGACGCCGGTGTCGAGGCAGACCGTGTTGTTGATCCATTCGATCTCCGGAACGGGAGTGTGGCCGTAAACGACCATGGCTCGACCGCGATATTCGCGGGCCCACGGGTAGCGCACCGGCAGCCCGTACTCGTCGGTCTCGCCGGTCGTGTCTCCGTACAACGCGAACGAGCGCACCCGGGCCGACGCGCGGCCGTGGTAGGCCTGTTTCAGTCCGGCGTGCGCGACCACCAGCGCGCCACCGTCGAGTTCGTAGTGGCTGATCAGACCGTCGATGAAGGAGTGTGCGGCCCTGCGGAAGTCGTCGGGTTCGGCGGCGAGCTGATCCAGCGACTGCGCCAGCCCGTGCGAGACGGTGACGTTGCGGCCGTGCAACGCCCGAGCCAGCTTTTGCTCGTGGTTGCCCGATACGCACAGCGCGGTTCCGGCGGCGACCATGCCCATGACCAGGCGCAGCACTCCGGGGGTGTCCGGTCCACGGTCGACCAGGTCGCCGACGAACACCGCGGTCCGCCCGTCGGGGTGATGGGCACCGGCACCGTCGGGCTCGAGCGTCCAGCCGAGAGCGCGCAGGAGGGTTTCCAGTTCGCTGCGGCAGCCGTGTACGTCGCCGATGATGTCGAACGGGCCCGTCAGCTCCCGCTTGTCGGTCCACGCCTTCTCGGTCGTTACTGTCGCCGAGTCGATTTCGTCGGCTCCGCTGAGGACGTGAACGCGCCGGAAGCCTTCCCGGCCGATCTTGGACAGCGACCGTCGAATGTCGTTGTGCTGGCGGCGGATCACGTGCGGGCCGAAGCCGCGGTCCGGTCGCGTCGCGTTGCGCGTGATCGCGACGTCGTCGGGAACGTCGAGCACGATCGCGTCCACCAGAACGTCGTGCGACTTGGCCAGGTCGATCAGGGTCTTGCGTGATTGACGCTGCACGTTGGTCGCGTCGACGACCGTGAGCAGGCCACGACGCAGTCGGGTGCCGGCAATGTAGGCCAGCACGTCGAAGGCGTCCGAGGTTGCCGCCTGGTCGTTTTCGTCGTCGGCCACCAGCCCGCGGCAGAAGTCGGACGAGAGCACCTGTGTCGGCGTGAAATGCTTTGCGGCGAACGTGGACTTGCCGCTGCCCGATACTCCGACGAGCACCACCAGCGACAGTGCCGGCACCGAGATCTCAGGCATCGGTGCCCCCCGCCCGCGCGAAGACCGCCATCTGGGTCGGTGGGCCGACCTCGGGGTCGTCCGCACCGACCGGCCGCAAGTCGACGGTGTATCCGTGTCCGTCGCAGACCCTCCGTGCCCACGTACGGAATTCGGGCCGCGACCACTCGAAGCGATGGTCGGGGTGGCGCATCCCGACCAGGTCGGGGTAGCGCACGTTGTACTCGGCGTTGGGTGTCGTCACGATGACGTGCGCGGGGCGCGCGGTGCCGAAGACCACCTGTTCGAGTGCCGTGAGCCGCGGCGGGTCGATGTGCTCGACGACCTCCATCAACACGGCCGCGTCGTAGCCGGCGAACCTCTGGTCGGTGTAGGTGAGCGACGCCTGAAACAGGTGCAGTCGCTCGCGCCGCCGCTCCGGCATCCGGTCCAACCCCAGTCGGCGGGCCGCGAGGGTCAAAGATCTGGTCGACACGTCCACGCCGGCGATCTCGGTGACGCCGGGGCGGTCCAGCAGCGCGGAAACGAGTTGACCCGAACCACATCCCAGGTCGATGACCGTATTGGCCGCCAGCTCGTCGAGCACGCCGAGCACCGCCTTGCGGCGAAGCGCAGCGAGCGGCTGCTCGGGCGGCGGGTCCGTCTCCAGCACCGTGTCGGCGTCGGGCTCCTCGTCGACCGGCGGCTCCAGCCGCTCCGCCACGTCGTCGCCGAGTTCGGCGAGCCGCTCGAAGGCCGACCGGGTGAGCGCGGATTGGTGCCGCAGGTAGCGGCGGGTGATCAGCTCCCGCTCCGGGTGTTCCGCGAGCCAGGATTCGCCCGCCCGGATCAGTTTGTCGATCTCGTCGGAGGCGACCCAATAGTGTTTGGCGTCGTCGAGGACCGGGAGTAGCACGTAGAGGTGATTCAGCGCGTCGGCGAGCCGGACGTCTCCGTGCAGGGTGAGCCGCACATAGTGGGAGTCGCCCCATTCCGGAAACGCGTCGTCGAGCGGCACGGGGGCGGCCGCGACGGTCCACCCCAGCGGGGCGAAGAGCCGCTCGGCAAGCTGCGGTCCACCACGACACGGCAAGGCGGGCAGCGCGATCTCGAGCGGTATCGGCGTGGCGGCAAGCTCGGGCTTCGTGGCGCACCGTCCCGCGCGGGCGGTGCGGAAGACGTCCGCCAACGCCACCGCCAACAGCGACGACGCGGCGTACGGGCGGTCGTTGACGTACTGGCCGAGAGCTTGGTCGGGCGTCGACCTGCCCGACGTGCGGGCGAGCCGGATGGGGTCGACATCCAACAGCAGCGCTGCCGTGCAGCGATCCTCGTCCGCCTCGGGGTAGAAGACACGTGCCACGCCGCAAGACTGGGTGAACTCCTGGACCCGATCCGGGTGCTTGTGCAGTAGGTAGCCGAGGTCGGTTGCCGGTCGTGCGGTCGTGGATATCGTCAGGATCACCGGGCACAGTCTGCCGCAGCCGGCGTCTCGACCGCATCCACATATCGGTGTTCGAAGGACCGCGGTCACGGACGCGGAGATCATACAGGCCGGCCCGGGCTCATCGACTACGACAAGACCTTCCCCGAGTCCGCGCGCTCGCTGGCACTCGACGGGGCACGCATCATCGCGCGGCTACGGTTGGAGCGATGACCGATAGCGACTACGACCCCCGCGCCCTGATCGCCGCGAGCAAGATCGGCATCCTTGCGACCATCCGGTCGAATGGGGTGCCGCAGATGTCCCCGGTGACGGCGGTGTACGACCGGGCCGCCGACACCATCCTCATTTCCGTGACCGAGGGCCGAGCAAAGACCAGGAATCTGCGCCGTGACCCGCGGGCGGCGATCGAGTACACCAGTCCCGACGGCTACACGTGGGCGACCGCCGAGGGCTCGGTGACCCTGATCGGTCCCGCCCCCGACCCGCACGGTCCCGAGGTGGACGCCCTCGTCGACTACTACCGGCGCGGCGCCGGAGAGCATCCGAACTGGGAGGAGTACCGGCAGGTCATGGTGTCGGACCGTCGGGTTCTGATCTTCCTCGCCATCGATCGGGTCTACGGCGCCAAACTGCGTTAGCGATCGCCCGAGTTCGCCACCGCCAGTCGCGTCGCCTCGCGAACAACCTGCGCGGCATCGGACACGTCGGCGACCTCAGGCCGGCGTCGCGCGGAACTGACGCCGATACACCGACGGGGTGATCGCGTACGACGCGGCGAAGTTCTGCCGGAACGTCACCGCGCTGCCGAAACCGCAATCCTGGGCGACCAGATCGATGCTGTGGTCGGTGGTCTCGAGCAGCGTCCGCGCGTGGTCGAGTCGTTGCAGCGCGACCCAGCGCGCCGGCGAAGTGCCGGTCGACTCGGTGAAGTGACGTACGAAGCTGCGCCGGCCGGCTCATCCGGGCCCGCGAAGCGAGGCCTTCGACGGACAACGGTTCGTCGAGGTGGGTCAGCGCCCACTGCTGGACGTGCCCGATCGGGTCGTCGGCGGGCTGCGGGGCGACCGGCCGCTCGATGTACTGCGCCTGCCCGCCGTCGCGGTGGGGCGCGACGACGAGTTGGCGGGCAACGCTGTTGGCCTTCTCGGCGCCGAGGTACTTGCGTACGAGGTGCAGGCACGCGTCGATCGCCGAGGCGGTTCCGGGGGAGGTGACGACGTCGTCGTGGTCGACGTAGAGGACCGACGATTCGAGTTCGATGTCGGCGTGGCGCGCCCGCAGCAGGGCCATCGCGGTCCAGTGCGTGACCGCCGAGCGCGCCAGCAGACCCGAGTCGGCGAGCGGGATCGCGCCGAGGCACAGGCCGGCGACCGCGGCCCCGCGACCGTGCGCGCCGACGAGGACCGACCGCAGATCCTCGCCGAGCGGAGGGGCGGTCTCGGGCCAGGACGGGACGATCAACAGATCGGCGGCGCGGGTGACCTCCGGGCCGCGGAGACCGCCGATGCGGTAACCCTCGGCGGTGGTGATCTCGCCGCCCGTCGTGGACCACAGGTCGATGGTCCAGCCCGTCGCTAGGCCCAGCCGCGTGACCTCGCCGAACACGAGTTATACGGGTCGGTGTTCGCCGGCACCGACGTGGCCGACTGGCTGCGCGACCAGGGCGTCGACACCGTCTCGATCGTCGGCTACATGACCAACAACTGCGACCTCGCCACCGCCGTCGAGGCCGAGGGACGCGGCTTTGCCGCGGAAATCCTTTCCGACGCAACGGGTGCCATCCATCTGGCGAACGAAGCGGGGAAGGTGTCGGCCGAGCAACTGCACAACACGTTGATGGTGCTGCTGCAGTCCAACCTGGCGGCGGTGGGCACGACGCAGGAGTGGATCGCGGCCGTCGAATCGGGGGCGACGCTCGAGAAGAACAACCTCGTCGGTTCCGCACTGGCGGGTCGCAACGCGCTGTAGGTAGTCCCTGGCCCTCTTCAGCATATCTCGCGACCGGGGGCTTGCGGCAAGACCCCGGTCGCGCGGCAGAATCGTCGGCCGTAGCCACGACCTGCGGAGATTGGGGGCTCTGATGATCGACGTGATCGTCGCCGGCGGCGGACCGACCGGCATGATGCTGGCAAGCGAACTGCGACTGCACGGCGTAGAAGTGCTCGTGCTGGAGAAGGATGCCGAGCCGAGCGAGGTCGTCCGCTCGCTCGGCCTGCACGTGCGCAGCATCGAGGTGATGGACCAGCGCGGCCTGCTGGACCGTTTCCTCCAACACGGCAAGAGGTACCCGCTCGGCGGCTTCTTCGCCGGCATCTCCAAACCCGCGCCGGAGCGGTTCGACACCGCGCATGCCTACGTGCTGGGCATCCCGCAACCCGTCACCGACCGCCTGCTGGCCGAGCACGCGGCCGAGCTGGGCGCCGAGATCCGGCGCGGCTGCGAGGTGGTGGGGCTGAGCCAGGACGACGAGGGTGTGACGGTCGAGGTGGCTCAGACAGGGTCGCTCGGCGAGCCTCGCACGGAGACAGGGTCGCTCGGCGAGCCTCGCTCCGGCGGTTCACGGGTGCGGTCGCGCTACCTCGTCGGCTGTGACGGCGGGCGCAGTGCGGTGCGCAAGCTGCTGGGTATCGGGTTCCCCGGCGAGCCCTCGCGGGTCGACACCCTGCTGGGCGAGATGGAGGTGACGATGCCGCAGGACGAGGTCGCCGCGATCGTGGCCGAGATTCGCAAGACCCAGCTGCGTTTCGGCGTCGGGCCGATCGGCAACGGACGCTACCGCGCGGTGGTGCCCGCCGAGGGTGTTGCCGAGGACCGCGCCGTCGCGCCCACCTTCGAGGAATTCCGAGAACAGCTCGAGGCAGTCGCCGGGACCGACTTCGGCGTGCACTCACCCCGTTGGCTGTCGCGCTTCGGCGACGGCACCCGGCTCGCCGAGCGCTACCGCAGCGGTCGGGTGCTGCTGGCCGGCGACGCCGCGCACACCCACCCGCCGGTCGGTGGGCAGGGACTCAACCTCGGCATCCAGGACGCGTTCAACCTGGGCTGGAAACTGGCTGCCGCCGTGGATGGTTGGGCACCGGAGGGGCTGCTGGACAGCTACGAGACCGAACGGCGCCCCGTGGCGGCGGACGTCCTCGACAACACCCGCGCACAGATGGAGTTGATGTCCACCGAGCCGGGTGCGCAGGCGGTGCGCCGGTTGGTGTCGGAGCTGATGGACTTCGACGAGGTGAACCGGTACCTGACCGAGAAGATCATCGCAATCGCCATCCGCTACGACTTCGGCGACGGACACGACCTGGTGGGCCGGCGGCTGCGGGACGTGTCGCTGAAGCGCGGCCGCCTGTACGAGTCGATGCGTACCGGCCGTGGCCTGCTGCTCGACCAGACCGGCGCGCTGTCCGTCGACGGCTGGGCCGACCGGGTCGACCACGTCGTCGACGTCAGCGAGGACCTCGATCTGCCCGCGGTGCTGCTGCGCCCCGACGGCCATGCGGCGTGGGTAGGGGAGGACCAGCAGGAGCTGGAGGCGCGGTTGGAGCGGTGGTTCGGCGCGAAGCGGCTGTGAGTGTCTTGCGCGAAGCGGCTGTGAGTGTCTGGCGCGAAGCGCCTACGGTCTATTGCGTGAGTACCCGTGCAGGCATCGTCGTCACCGGAACCGAGGTCCTGACCGGGCGGGTGCAGGACCGCAACGGCCCGTGGCTCGCCGACCGGCTGCTCGAGCTGGGCGTCGAACTCGCGCACATCACGATCTGCGGCGACCGTCCCGAGGACCTGCAAGCTCAGCTCGAGTTCCTCGCGGCCCAGGGCATGGACCTGATCGTCACCAGCGGCGGGCTCGGACCGACCGCCGACGACCTCACCGTCGCCACCGTCGCGCGGTTCTGTGGGCGCGACCTGGTGCTCGACGAGGCGCTCGAGGAGCGGATCGCGCAGATCCTGAAGCCGATGATGGCGCGCTTCGACAACGTCGACTTCGACGCGGTGCGCGCCGCCAACAGCAAGCAGGCCGTCGTCCCCGTGGGCGCGACGGTCCTCGAGCCGGTCGGGACCGCGCCGGGGCTCGTCATCCCCGGCGCACCGACGGTGGTGGTGCTGCCGGGGCCGCCGCGCGAGTTGCAGCCGATGTGGCAGACGGCGACGGACACCGAAGCCTTCGGTGCCGCGGTCGTCGGCCGAGCGAACTACCGGCAGTACACGATTCGGATGTTCGGGTTGGCCGAGTCGGGTCTCGCCGAGACGCTGCGCGACGCCGAAACACGGATATCGGGCATGGAAAGGCTCGAGATCACCACGTGTCTGCGCCGCGGCGAACTCGAGATGGTCACCCGCGTCGAGCCCGACGACGAGGACGGGTACCGGCAACTCGTCGAGCTCCTGCGGGAAAATCATGCGCGGCAGATCTATTCCGAGGACGGATCGCTCGTCGACGATCAGGTCGCGCGCAGGCTGGCGGGCCGGCGGATCGCGACGGCAGAATCCTGCACCGCCGGGCTGCTCGCGGCGCGATTGACGGAGGTGCCAGGGGCGTCGGCGTACGTCGTGGGCGGGGTGGTCGCCTACGCCAACGAGGCCAAGGCCGAACTGCTCGGCGTGGACCCCGCGTTGATCGAAACCCACGGCGCAGTGTCCGAACAGGTCGCCGAGGCGATGGCCGCCGGCGCGCTGCGGCGCTTCGACGCCGACACCGCGGTCGCGATCACGGGGATCGCCGGTCCTGGTGGCGGCACGGAGGCGAAGCCGGTCGGCACGGTCTGCTTCACCGTGGCGCTCGCCGACGGCACCGCGCGCACCCGGACCGTGCGGTTGCCGGGCAACCGCTCCGACATCCGCGACCGCTCCACCACCGTCGCGATGCACCTGCTGCGGCGAGTGCTGGACTGAGCGGAGCCGTCATCCAGCACCGGTTGCTGTCGAAAGAGTGTTGAGGAATGCGAGCCGGAATTTCCCGATCCGGATCTCATCGCCGTCGGTCAGAAGGGCACTGTCCACCGGCGACCGGTTGACATAGGTGCCGTTGAGGCTGCCGACATCCGTAACGCGGAATTCACCGTTGTCGCACCGGAACTCGGCATGACGCCGGCCAACGGTCGCGTCGTCGAGGTATATGTCGCTGTCGAGGTGTCGGCCGACCGTCAGCACCGGCCGATCGAGCGGGAACCAAGTGCCGCGGTTGGGGCCTCGCGTGACGATGAGGCCGGCCGTGATCGCCGGCTCGGCGATGGTGGTGCTGTAGGTCTCGACTGATGCGGTCACGAGGAGATCCTCCCTAACTGTTCTATGGAAGGTTTATTACTAGAATAATAGTAAAAATAACCGCGGCCAGGAAGTGCTGCGCGGTGTGATCCGGGTCACGTTTAGTCGTGCAGTACCCACAGTGGCGGTGCGTTGCGCACACGGACTCCGTCGCTCAAACTCTCGTGCTGGTTTCTACTACTGGATTTGGTTAAAATAGACAGTATGGCCGAGCCGACTCTGACCGATCCGGCGCCTGCCGCCGTCGGCGAGACGCGCGGCCGGGTATTGGATGTGCTGTGCACGTCGGATGAACCGATGGGTGTGCAGGACATCGCCGACCAGGTCGCCCTGCATCCGAATACGGCCCGCTTCCATCTGGACAGGTTGGTCGACGCGGGTCTGGCCGAGCGTCGTACCGAGGGGCGCAACCTTCCGGGTCGGCCACGGCTCGTGTACTGGGCGACCACCTCTGAGGCGAGCACCGGCCGGCGCAGCTACCGTTTGCTCGCCGAGATGCTGACGAGCCTGGTCGCGGACACGCTGCCGGAACCCGGCCAGGCCGCGCAGACGGCCGGCGAGGCGTGGGGCCGCTATCTGGCAGAGCGGCCTTCGCCCGCGCAGCGGATCGATGCCGCGGAGGGGGTTCGTCGGTTGTCCACCGTGCTGGCCGAGTCCGGATTCGCTCCCGACGTCTCGGACGACTCCGATGGGCCGGTTATCGCATTGCGGCACTGTCCATTCCGAGAGGTGGCGGAGCAGCACGGAGAGGTGGTCTGCGCCCTGCACCTGGGCTTGATCCGCGGCGTGCTGGAGGAGGTGCGGGCGCCGCTCGCGGCCGGTCGGCTCGAACCGTTCGTGGGGCCGTCGCTCTGCCTGGCGCATCTGACGCCGATTGCTCGCGCCTGAGTGCCCTGCCTGCTACGGCGTCGACCCGCCGACGGCGACCCCGGAGACGTCTGGAACCATCCACCTCCCGCCGTCTCTGTCGCCGAGAGGTATTGCGGCGACGACGATGTCCGGATCGAGCGGCATCGTGCTCGTGATTCGCGGGGCCTGTGTTCCGGGAGTGCTCGACGACTCCGCGATCGCCTCCCACCGGGTATCGACCCCGGCCTCGCGGAGCGCGTCCTCGTCGATGACCACCACCACGAGGGGAAGATCGACGTCTCCGTACACGTGGGTGAGGACGTACTCGAGTTGTTCGGCGGTGGCGGCGTGGATGAATCCGACCTCGTCGAAGGTCTTGGCGCGGGTCGACCCCTCATATTCTCCGAACCGCTGCGCGCCCTCCCAGTCGTCGGCGAAGACGACATGAAAGATCCGTCGGCTCGTCTGCGAGGACATCGCAGCACTCTCCTCGACCATAGTTTCTACAATTGGACTTTGTATAAACTCTAGCGCATCGGTCAAGCGGGGTGCTGTATCACCCCGCCGCTGCAGCGGCAGGTCGGCGATGATGCGGGAGGCGGTCGGAGACGCTCAGCGCGTGCTGCCCGCAAGTGTGGCCCCCGTTGAGGGTTTCATCGTGGCGCGAGGGCCCGCAAACCTGCGTGAGTCGCCACGTCGGCCAACTCGCGGTCGTAAGTTAGCATTTCGTCGACTCCCAAGCGGATCGCGACCGCGAGGTGAAGCGCGTCGTGCGATCTGAGCGGCTTATGGGCGCCGGCGGCAATCATGTCCCCTCGCGTGAGATCGATGAGATCGATCGCCTCGAGTACGGCGGTGATTGCATCACTGCGGATGGTGTCTGGATGCCGGCCTGCTGCGCAGTGCAGTTCAGTGTGTAGAAGCCACGACGCGACCAGTCGGCGGGGATGCGAGGTGAGCGCCCGCAGCAATGGCTCGGATTCTGGTTCGTCGACGACGAGCTTCATCGCGGCCGACGTGTCCAGATAGGCGATCGTCACCAGGCACCGCGCGTGTCGTCGAGGATTCGTGCGCTGTCGACGGTCGCGGGTCGGCGTTGGATGGATTTGAGAGAGTCCAGTTTGCGTGTGGCGCGTCGGACCTGACCTAGATCGGCGAGTTCGTCGAGCACGCTGCGGCCAACGGGGCTGAGGACGGCCACCGGTCGACCGTTGTTCGTGACGATGAACGACTCGCCTGCCTCGACGCGGCGCAGAACCTCGGCGCTCTGGTTGCGCATCTCGCGGTGGGTGACGGTCTCCATGTCGCACAGCGTAGCACACACACGGCCGACTCTGTGACCTTCGCGACGCCTTGGATTCCGGGCCCTATGGCGGTCGACTGATCGATATGCGACCCGGACCGGTCTACGTACTGATCGATATGCGACCCGGACCGGTCTACGTACTGTCTCGATCGAGGGACATTACACAACCAGGGCGCACCGTGATGTCGCCTCTGGGTCAGTCAGGTCCAGATCACTTTGCACTTCAGGCCAACTTCGGGAGTCCGGGGAAGTGCGCAAGTTCAGCGCGACTGAAGCCTTTTCGGCGGGAACCCACGGTGGTTTCGTCGCCATGTCTCGAATCGGCGTGGGTTTGCGGGGGACCGAGCTGGTGGGCGAGGAAGAATCTATCTGTTCGGAGATGCGCAACACGCGCTCGACTCGAAGTCGAACAGCAACATCGGTGTGGGCCACACGTTGCGATCAGCCGTCTTCATCGGCTCATCAACCGAGGGGCGGGAGCGAAGCTGTCGTCGTCGCGGCCGAGCTTCTTACGCATGGTCTTCTCGTGCCGTTTGCCGATCAGCATCGCCGCGGTCGACTTGCCGCGCCCGGCCGAACCCGAGATCGCCAGCCCGCGCCGTGCTGTCGCGGTCTTTGCGGTGTTGCGTGCGAACAGGATTCGGGTCTGTCGGGTGACCCGCCGGCAGAACCGAACGCGACAACGCCACCGACCCGTCCCACCCCGGCTGCATCGGCAGCGGAGTCAGCACTCGGGCGAGCAGCACGGCCGCGTCGACTCCCTTCGTCGCGACCGGGCGAAGGATCGGAGGGGGATTACCTGCGACCCTGGGTGTCGACTTGAAATGTCATAATGTCGATTATCGGCGCTGCGTATTCATATGCGCCAACACCGTTCGGCCGCGACTGTCCCTGCTTGTCCCTGCTCAGTCAATCTGTGACTTGCTCAGTTTAGTTGTTGTCGCATTTGCATGGACACGCTCAGTTTAGTTGTGACAGTTTCGGTGGCTTTGCGCCTACTGTGACGGATGTGACTGGTGCGATCGCTGCGCACGCTGTCGAGCGCTCGACTCGGACTCGGATGAGTCTGAGTTACCG
>DATDBL010000291.1:0-14874 GCA_036524855.1 Aldersonia sp.
AGCTCGTTGATCGTGAAAAACCGTCGGTAGGTGGATATCCCGTCACGCCAGCCGACCAACCGATAGGCCTGCCGATCGTGCACCGCGACCGGGTCCGCGCCGTCGGTGCCGGGTGCCACGGGAAAGCGGTGGTCGTAGTAGGCGAGCAGGGGAGCGGGACCGGAACGGTCGATGGTCAACTCGGCGAGATCGTCGGCGCTGCCGAGCACCGGCAACGCCAGCTTGCCGTCCGCGCCGTTGTCGGCGCGCCAGTCGATGTCGAACCAGTCGGCGTAGTTCGACCCGCGCCCCAGCGTCAGCACGTCCCACCACCAGGCGTTCTGGCGCGGGTCGGCGACGCCGACATGGTTGGGCACGATGTCGACGATCAGGCCCATGCCCTTGCCCCTCGCAGCCGCCGACAGCGCCCGAAGTCCCTCGATCCCACCGAGTTGCGCCGACACCGTGGTCGGGTCGATCACGTCGTAGCCGTGCGTGGACCCGCGCGACGCCGTCAGGATCGGCGACAGGTACAGGTGCGAGACACCCAACCGGTGCAGGTAGTCGACCTGTGTAAGCGCATCCGCGAACGTCAGCGCGTCACCGCGCAGTTGCAGGCGGTAGGTCCCGGTGATCGGACGTGTCATCACGCGTGGGACAGCACCAGCAGCGATCGACCCTGGACCGGGATCTTGTCACCGCTCTTGTACACCTTGTCCGACATGCCGGTCGGCATCGCCGTGTCCAGCGCGACCACCAGGTTCCAGTCCGCGGCGAAGTCGAACACCGGGATGTGGAAGTCGAGGCGGTCGTGATAGGCGTTGAAGCACAACAGGAACGAGTCGTCCACCACACGTTCGCCGCGCAGGTTGGGTGACGGAATCCCGTTGCCGTTGAGGAAAACCGCCAGCGACTGCCCGAATCCGCTGTCCCAGTCCTGCGGCCGCATCAACTCGCCGGCCGGCGTGAGCCAGGCGATGTCGCTGAGCACCTGGTCGCCCTCGCGAATCGGCCGGCCCTCGAAGAAGCGCCGGCGCCGGAATACCGGGTGCCGCCTGCGCATCTTTATGGCGTTGCGGGTGAACTCGAGCAGGTCGGCGTTCTTCTCCACCAACGACCAGTCCATCCAGCTCAACCCGGAGTCCTGGCAGTAGACGTTGTTGTTGCCCTGCTGGGTGCGGCCCATCTCGTCACCGTGAGCGAGCATCGGCGTGCCCTGCGAGAGCATCAACGTCGCGAGAACGTTGCGGCTCTGCCGCGCCCGTAGTTCCAGAATGTCCGGATCGTCGGTCGGGCCCTCCACCCCGCAGTTCCACGACCGGTTGTGACTCTCACCGTCCCGGTTGCACTCGCCGTTGGCCTCGTTGTGTTTTTCGTTGTAGGAAACCAGGTCCCGCAGCGTGAACCCGTCGTGCGCGATGACGAAGTTGATGCTCGCGCTCGGTCGCCGGCCGGTGGCCTCGTACAGGTCCGACGAGCCGGTGAACCGGGATGCGAACTCGCCCAGCGTCGCCGGCTCGCCGCGCCAGTAGTCGCGGACGGTGTCGCGGTATTGGCCGTTCCATTCGGTCCACAGGCCGGGGAAGTTGCCGACCTGGTAGCCGCCCTCGCCGACGTCCCACGGTTCGGCGATCAGCTTGACCTGGCTGACCACCGGGTCCTGTTGCACCAGATCGAAGAACGCCGACAGTCGGTCGACGTCGTGCAGTTCGCGTGCCAGCGTCGCGGCGAGGTCGAACCGGAACCCGTCGACGTGCATCTCGGTGACCCAGTAGCGCAGCGAGTCCATGATCAGCTGCAGTGTGTGCGGGTGGCGGGCGTTGAGGCTGTTGCCCGTCCCGGTGTAGTCCATGTAGTGCTCGGCGTCACCGTCGACGAGGCGGTAGTAGGCGGCGTTGTCGATGCCGCGGAAGCTCAACGTCGGCCCGAGGTGGTTGCCCTCTGCCGTGTGGTTGTAGACGACGTCGAGGATGACCTCGATGCCCTCCTCGTGGAAGGTGCGCACCATGGTCTTGAACTCGGAAACCGTCGTGCCCGGCCTGTCCACCGAGGAGTAGTCGGTGTGTGGCGCGAAGAAGCCGATCGTGTTGTAGCCCCAGTAGTTTCGCAGACCCTGGTCCAGCAGCGTCTGGTCCTGGACGAACTGGTGCACGGGCATCAGCTCGATCGCGGTGACGCCCAACGACTTCAGGTGCTCGATGATGACCGGATGCGCGAGTCCGGCGTAGGTGCCGCGCAGTTCCTCCGGGATCTCCGGGTGCGCCGCGGTCATGCCCTTGACGTGCGCCTCGTAGATGACGGTCTCGTGGTAGGGCCGCTTCGGCGCGCGATCGGACGCCCAGTCGAAGAACGGGTTGATCACGACGGTGGTCATCGTGTGGCCGAGCGAGTCGAGCCCGAAGGTGTGCAACGACTCGTGACCGTCGAAGTCACCGGCGAATGCCTTGCCGTAGGGATCGAGCAGCAGCTTGCTCGGGTCGCACCGGTGTCCGTGTTCGGGCTCGAACACCCCGTACACCCGGTAGCCGTACCGCTGGCCGGGCTGCACACTGGGCAGGTACGCGTGCCAGACGAACCCGTCGACCTCCTCGAGCCGTACTCGCGTCTCGGTGCCGTCCTTGGCGATCAGGCACAATTCGACGCGCTCGGCGATCTCGGAGAACAGCGAGAAGTTGGTGCCGGCGCCGTCGTAGGTGGCCCCCAGCGGGTACGAGGAACCGGGCCACACGGCGGGTGGCGGCGTGTCCGGGCTCGCTGCCGGGAGGGGATTGCTCATGGCAGTGTTCTACTCATGACAGCGGCCTACTCATGACAGCGGCCTACTCATGACGGCGGCCTACTCATGACAGCGTCCTACTCATGAAGTCGACCCTAGTCGGAGGCGACGAATCGTGCGGATCGGCATTTCGAGGGCGGGCTACGGTGAGGGCGTGACCAGCCATGTCGCCCACAGCGCCGACGTCACTGCCGTCGACGCCGCCCACGTGTGGCATCCCTACGGTGCGTTCCCCCCGAGCACGACGCCGCTGGTCGTGGCGAGCGCGCAAGGGACCCGGATCACCCTCGCCGACGGACGCGAACTCGTCGACGGCATGAGTTCGTGGTGGGCCGTCATCCACGGCTACCGCCACCCCGTGCTCGACGCCGCCCTCGCCGCGCAGACCGCGAAGATGAGCCACGTCATGTTCGGCGGGCTGACGCACGCGCCCGCGGTGCGGCTGTGTGAACTGCTGGTCGAACTGACCCCCGCGGGCCTCGACAAGGTGTTCCTCGCCGACTCCGGATCGGTGTCGGTCGAGGTCGCGGTGAAGATGTGTCTGCAGTACTGGCGCAGCCGCGACCGCCCCGAGCGCAAGCGGCTGCTGACGTGGCGCGGTGGCTACCACGGCGACACATTCATGCCGATGAGCGTCTGCGACCCCGAGGGTGGAATGCACGCACTGTGGACCGACATCCTCGCCGAGCAGGTGTTCGTGCCGAAGCCGCCGACCGGCTACGACCCGGGCTACGCCGACGTCCTCGCCGCGGCCATCGCCGAGCACGCGCACGAACTCGCCGCCGTCATCGTCGAACCGGTCGTGCAGGGCGCGGGCGGCATGTCGTTTCACGACCCGCGCTACCTCGCGGACCTGCGCCGGCTCTCCGACGAACACGACGTGCTGCTGATCTTCGACGAGATCGCCACCGGGTTCGGGCGCACCGGTGAACTGTTCGCCGCCGACCATGCCGGTGTCGCGCCGGACGTGATGTGCGTCGGCAAGGCGATCACCGGGGGATACCTGACGCTGGCCGCGGCGCTGTGTACCTCGCACATCGCGGAGACGATCAGCGCCGGGCACGGCGGGCTCATGCACGGCCCGACGGTCATGGGAAATCCCCTCGCGTGCGCGGTTGCGGTCGCCTCGATCGAACTTCTGCTCGCCCGCGACTGGCGCGGTGAGGTCGCCGCGATCTCCGCGGGCCTCGACCGTGGACTCGCGCCCGCCCGCGACCTGCCCGGCGTCGCCGACGTGCGGGTCCGCGGCGCGATCGGCGTCATCGAACTCGACCATCCCGTGGACATGCGGGCCGCGACCGACGCCGCGACCGGGGCGGGCGTGTGGCTGCGGCCGTTCCGCAACCTCGTGTACGCGATGCCGCCGTTCGTCAGCACTGCAGAGGACATCCGCATGATCTGCGCCGCCATGTGCGCGGCGGCGGAGCGAGCTTGACCACTCCGGAGCGATCTTGAACACGTCGGCGAGCCGACCATTGAACGCTGTTCAAGTATCCTTCTTTCTGTGACTGATCCGCTGAGCTGGCTCGACGACAACGCTGAGCGCCGCCGGGCCGCAGGCCTGCGCCGTGCGCTGCGGCCCCGCACGGCGGGGTCGCCGCTGATCGACCTGGCGTCCAACGACTACCTCGGCCTCGTCCGCCACCCCGAGGTGATCGACGGCGCGGCCACCGCACTGCGCCGCTGGGGCGCCGGGTCGACGGGATCGCGGCTGGTCACCGGCACCACCACCGAGCACGAGCTGCTCGAGCGTGAACTCGCCGAGTTCGTCGGCGTCGAGGCGGGCTTGGTGTTCGCGTCCGGTTATGCCGCCAACCTGGGCGCCGTGACCGCGCTCGCCGGCCGTGACGCGTTGATCGTCTCCGATGCCGGCAGCCACGCGTCCCTCGTCGACGCCTGCCGACTGTCGCGGGCGCGGGTCGTCGTCACGCCGCACCTCGACGTCGCCGCCGTCGACCGCGCCCTGCGCGACCGCGTCGAAGACCGCGCGCTCGTGCTGACCGACTCGGTTTTCAGCGCCGACGGCGACCTCGCCGCCCTCGTCGACTTGCACCGCGTCACCCGCACCCACGGCGCCGTCCTGGTCGTCGACGAGGCGCACGGCATCGGCGTGCGCGGGCGCGGTGGCCGCGGCCTGGTGCACGAGGTCGGCCTGGCCGGCGAACCGGACATCGTCGTCACCGCGACCCTGTCCAAGTCGCTCGCGGCGCAGGGCGGCGTCGTGCTCGCCGGGGAACGGGTCCGTGCGCACCTGATAGACACGGCGCGCACCTTCATCTTCGACACCGGCCTGGCGCCCGCGGCGGTCGGCGCGGCGCGCGCCGCGCTGCGCATCCTGCGCCGCGAGCCGCAGCTGGCGCAGCGGGTCCTCGACCGGGCCACCGACCTCGCGCGGATCACCGGCGTCGAGACCCCCGAATCCGCGGTCGTCTCGGTCGTGCTCGGCGACCCGCAGGTCGCCTACGACGCCTCGGTCGCGTGTCGCGAGCGCGGCCTCTCGGTCGGCTGCTTCCGGCCGCCGTCCGTCCCCGAGGGCACCTCGCGGCTGCGGCTCACCGCCCGCGCCAACCTGACATCGGAGGAACTCGAGCGCGTCACCTCCGTGCTCGACGATGTCCTCGCCGCCGCCACCACGTGAGCGTGCTCCTCGTCGGCGGCACCTCCACCGACGTCGGCAAGACGATCGCCACCGCCGCCCTCGCCGCCGTCGCGGCCGGAGCGGGCCGGCGGGTCGCGGTGTGCAAGCCCGCGCAGACCGGCGTCGCCCCCGACGAACCCGGCGACCTCGCCGAGATCACCCGGCTCACCGGTGTCACCGACACCCTCGAACTCGCCCGCTACCCCGAACCGCTCGCGCCCGACACCGCCGCCCGCCGCAGCGGACTGCCGATGCTGAACCTCGACGACGTCGTCGTCGCCGTCCGCACCCTCGACGCCACCCACGACCTCACCCTCGTCGAGGGTGCTGGCGGCGTGCTGGTACGCCTCGGGCGCGACGGTTTCACCCTCGTCGACGTCGCGCGCGCGTTGGCCGCGCCGATGGTCGTCGTCACCGCCGCGGGTCTCGGCACGCTCAACCACAGCGAACTCACCACCCGCGCGCTTGCCGCATCCGCCGTCGACTGCGCCGGGTTGCTGATCGGCGCGTGGCCCGCAGAACCCGACCTTGCCGCCCGGTGCAACCTCATCGACCTGCCCGAGGTGACCGGCATCGCGATCGCCGGATCGATCCCCGAGGGTGTCGGCACGCTCCCCACGCAGCAGTTCGTGTCCGAATCGCCGGGATGGCTGGACAAGGACTGGGTCTGTCGCTACCTGTACCCGTGAGTGGTTGACGAGTCTGTGCCGATTTCCCGTCGCGTCGCTCGCCCAGGCAGACTCAGATACCACTCACGGGTCGGGAGCTGCGACGATGCGCGACTCACGGGTGCGCCAGCAGGCTGCGGAGCATCAGATCCGTCTGCGCGGCGATGTACTGCTCGACGGTGTACATCGGCGCGAAGTGCCAATGCTTGAGCGCCCACCCGTGCGCCACCAGCATCAGGTCGAACGCCACCAGGTCCACGTCCACCTCGCGAAACACTCCGGCGGATATCCCCGCGGTCAGCGCGTCCCGCAACGGCCGGGACGACTCGACCTCGAGTTGCTTGATCTTCTCGCGGCCCTCCTGGTCAAGGGTGCGGCTTTCCCGGTACGTGAGCACCACCGCGTCGAGGTTCTCGTCGACGATCTCGACGTAGCGGCGGAAGACCGCGCTCAGGCGCGCCACCGGATCCTCGCCGACCGCGTCCATCGCCGGCTCGAGTTGGTCGCGGAAGGCGTCGAGGATGTCCACGATGGTGGCGAGCAGGATGTCCTCCTTGCCGCCGAAGTACTTGTAGATCAGCCCGACGCTCACCTTGGCCTCGTCGGCCAGCGCCTGCATCGACATCTGGTGAAATCCGGTGTGCTGCATTACCGTCACGGCGGCGTCGAGGACCTGTCGACGGCGCGAGCTGACCCGGATCGCCCGCACCGCCTCGTCGAGCGACACCGCCGCCGGCCCGGTGTCCGACGTCTTCGCCATCGCGCTGCCCTCCTCGATACTTGTTTTCTCGGGTGTTACAGTCCTAAGTCCTTCGCCACGATCGTCTTCATGATCTCGGTGGTGCCACCGTAGATCGTCTGGATCCGCGCGTCGACGAATGCGCGCGCGACCGGATACTCGCGCATGTAGCCGTAGCCGCCGTGCAACTGCAGGCACCGGTCCGCGACCCGCACCTGCAACTCGGTGGTCCACCACTTCAGGCGCGCCGCCTTGGCTGCGGTCAGCTCGCCACGCACGTGTGCATCGATGCAGTCGTCGAGATACGTCCGGGCGATGTCGACCTCGGTCGCGAGTTCCGCGAGCACGAACTTCGTGTTCTGGAACGACGCGATCGGGCTGCCGAACGCGGTGCGCTCGCGCACGTACTCGAGAGTCCCGGCGAGCACGCCCTCCGCCGCGGCGACCGCGCCGACCGACAGCGACAGCCGTTCCTGCGGCAGGTTGTGCACGAGTTGGTAGAAGCCCTCGCCCTCCTCGCCGAGTCGGTTCGCCACCGGCACCCGCATGTCGGTGAAGGTCAACTCGCTGGTGTCCTGCGCGTGCAGGCCGATCTTCTCCAGGTTGCGACCACGCTCGAAGCCCGGGGTGTTCGGTTCGACGACCAGCAGCGTGAGGCCCTTGTGCTTGTCGGGGGAGGTGCGCACGGCGACGACGAACAGGGTGCCGTTCTGGCCGTTGGAGATGAACGTCTTCGACCCGTTGACGACGTAATCGTCGCCGTCGCGGACCGCGCTCGTCCGGATTCCGGTGAGGTCGCTGCCGGTGCCGGGTTCGGTCATGGCGATGCCGAGAATGGTCTCGCCGGCGACGCAGCCGGGCAGCCAGCGCGCCTTCTGCTCCTCGTTTGCCATGTCGGTCAGGTACGGCAGCACGACGTCGTTCTGCAGCGAGAACGCGATCCCCGCGGCGGCGGCGCCAGCGCGGTTGACCTCGTCGATCAGGATCGCGTTGTACCGGTAGTCGTCCACGCCGGGCCCGCCGTACTCCTCGGGTACCGAGAAGCCGAGCAGGCCTTGCTTACCCGCGTCGGTGAACAACGACGGCGCCAGGCAGCTGTCGTGCTCCCACTGCTCGTGGAACGGGACGATACGATCGCGGACGAAACCGCGAACGCTTTCGCGGAACTGCTGATGCTCGGGTTCGAGCTCGAGTCGGGAACTCATGAAAGGGTGCTCCTGTCAGCGAAATGCGTTCTCGCCGGTGAAGGCCTGGCCGAGGACGAGCTGGTGCATCTCCGGGGTGCCCTCGTAGGTGAGCACCGATTCCAGGTTGACCATGTGTCGAATGATGGGGAATTCCAGCGAGATTCCGTTCCCGCCGAGGATGGTGCGGGCGGTGCGGCAGATCTCGATCGCCTCGCGGGTGTTGTTCAGCTTGCCGAAGCTCACCTGCTCGGGGCGCAGCCCGACGCTGTCCTTGAGCCGGCCCAGGTGCAGCGAGAGCAGTTGGCCCTTGTGCAGTTCCACCGCCATGTCGGTGAGTTTGGCCTGGGTGAGCTGGAATCCGCCGAGCGGTTTGCCGAACTGGGTGCGCTGCTTCGAGTACTCCAACGCACACTCCCAGGCGGAGCGGGCCGCGCCCATCGCGCCCCAGACGATGCCGTAGCGGGCCTCGGACAGGCTGGCCAACGGCCCCCTTACCCCACGTGCCTCGGGCAGTATGGCGTCGGCGGGCAGGCGGACGTCGTCGAGGACGAGTTCGCTGGTGACCGACGCCCGCAGCGAGAGCTTGTGCTTGATCAGCGGGGCGCTGAATCCGGGGGTGTCGGTGGGCACGATGAAGCCGCGGATGCCCTCGTCGGTGCCGGCCCACACCACGGCGACGTCGGCGATGCTGCCGTTGGTGATCCACATCTTGCGCCCGTTGAGGACCCAGTCGCCGCCGTCGCGGCGGGCGCGGGTCTTCATCGAGGATGGATCCGAGCCGGCGTCGGGTTCGGTGAGGCCGAAGCAGCCGATGATCTCGCCGGCGGCCATGCCGGGCAGCCACTGGTTCTTCTGCTCCTCGGAGCCGTTGTTCCAGATCGAGAACATCGCCAGCGAGCCCTGCACCGAGACCAGCGACCGGATGCCGGAGTCGGCGGCCTCGAGTTCGAGACACGCGAGGCCGTAGTGCACCGCGGAGGCGCCGCTGCAGCCGTAGCCCTCGAGGTGCATGCCGAGCAGACCCAGCTTGCCGAACTCGCGGGCCAGGTCGCGGGCGCCGGGCAACTCACCGGCCTCGAACCAGTCCGCGACGTGCGGGGTGATGTGCTCGGCGCAGAACCCGCGCACGCTGTCGCGCACCGCGATCTCGTCGTCGGAGTAGAGCGAATCGATGTCGAGCGGATCGAGCGCGTCGAAGGGGGCGGGCGAAGAGTTGTGCGTCATGTCGTCATCATCCTCGACTCGTGGAGAGCGAACTCGGGAATTCGAAACCGCCGGAGCGCATCTGCTCCGCGGCCGATTCCGTCGCCTTGTAGTGCAGTTTCTTGCCGGTGGCCGAGACCGGCAGCGCGTCGGAGAAGCGGTACGCGCGTGGGCGTTTGAAGCTCGACAGCATCGGATGGTTCCGGCAGAACTCGTCCAGCTCGTCGACGGTAGGGCGGTTCTCGCCGGGCACGATGTAGGCGACGACGAGTCGGCCCCACTTCTCGTCGGGCACGCCGACCACCAACGCGTCGACGACGCCAGGGTGCTCGTTGAGCGCCTCCTCGATCTGCACCGGGTGGACGTTCTCGCCGCCGGAGAGCAGCATGTCGTCCTTGCGGCCGACGATCGTCACGAACTCGTGCTCGTCCCAGGTGGCCAGGTCGCCGATGTGCAGCCAGCCGTTGTGGAACTTCGCCGCCTCCTGGGCGGGGGAGTCGAAGTACGCCAGCGCGCCCTTCGGCGAGCGCACGATCACCTCGCCGATCTCGGTGCCGTCCTTGGCGACCGTCTCGTGCGGCTCCGCGAGTCGGTCGTCGAGCACCTTGACCACCGCGACATCGTCGTCGATGCACGCCCGGCCGGCGGTGCCCGCCATGTCGGGCAGGTCGCCGGGACGCAGGAACGTGTTCCAGAAGCCCTCGGTGCTGCCGTAGCCGTTGAACACCCGCGGGTTCAGCACGCGTTGGTAGTGCAGCGCGGCCTCGCGTTCGAGCGGGGCGCCCATCGTGACGATGCCGTGCAGGCTCGACAGGTCGCGCGGCTTGGCTTCCTGCGCCCGGGCGAGCATGGCCAGGTTGGTGGGCGCGCCGATGAGGAACGTGAGGCCCTGCGACTCGACGAGATCCAGTGTCGCCTCCGGATCGAATGCCCGCATCGGGACCAGCGACGAACCGAGATAGAACGTCGGGTTCGGTCCGGCGCAATACAATCCGCCCCGATGGAACCACGGCGTCATGTTCAGCGTCTTGTCCGACGCCGCCATCGGGAAGTGCATGATCACGTCGTGCGCGCTGAAGATCTCGATCATGCTGTTGAGCGGCACGCCCTTCGGCATGCCGGTGGTGCCCGAGGTGTAGAGGCGGGTGGTCTCCTCCCACACCGTGCGCTGCACCGTCGGCGGCGCGGCCTCGTCGGTGACGAGGTCGTCGAACCGGACCGTCTCCGCGCCCGCGACCGCGATCGGATCGCCGTTGCCGACCGCCACGATCAGCGACGGCGTGTGCTCGCTGCGATCGAGCGCGTCGCGGACCATTGCGGTGAGGTCGGTGTCGTAGACGAACACCTTCGGCCGGTTCGCACCGAGCACGAACGCCGTCTCGCCCGCCGCGAAGCGGAAGTTCACCGGCGAGCCGACCGCACCGACGGCCTGCGTCCCGAGGTAGAGCTGGGCGAACTCGGGGCCGTTGAACAGCTGATAGGCCACGACGTCGCCGATCCCGACGCCGGTCCGGGCGAGCCCGGTCGCGAGCCGATCGACTCGGTCGCCGAGTTCGGCGTAGGTCCAGCGCACCCCGTCGGCCGGCGACTCGATCGCGAGCCGGTCGGCGTAGCGATGCACGTTGCGGCGGAAGCCGTTCAGGTAGGTGAAGTCGTTCTCGAAGTACTGCCGGTAGGCTCTCGCGTCGTACTGGTAGGTCATGTCAGCCCGCCATGGTGAGTCCGCCGCTGACGCTGAGCACCTGACCGGTGACGAACGACGCGGCATCGGAAGCGAAGAACAGGACCGGCGCGGCGACCTCGTCCGGTCGGGCCAGGCGGCGGAACGGAATGGCCTTGACCAGCGCCTCTTTCAGCTTGTCGGCCTGGGCCTGGAACAGCGGCGTGTCGGTCGGGCCGGGGCACACACAGTTGACGTTGATGCCGTGGCGGGCCATCTCGCGGGCCAGCGACTTGGACAGCGCGATCACGCCGCCCTTGGCGCCGGCGTAGATGCTCTCGCCGGAGGAGCCGACGCGGCCGGCGTCGCTGGCAAGGTTGACGATGCGCCCGCCGTCGCCGGCCTCGACCATGTCGGGCAGGAACGCGCTGCACATGTGCACCGGGCCGAGGTAGTTGATGGCGACGACCTTCTCGGCGAACTCGGTGGTGGCGTTGAGAAACGCGTCGGTGCGGTCCCAGCCGGCGGCGTTGATGAGGATGTTCGCGGTGCCGACCTCGGCGACGACGCGGTCGCGCAGTTCGTCGACCGCGGCGCGGGAGGCGACGTCGACCGACATGGCGAGGATCCGGCCGGGGTTCTCGGCGGCGGTCTTCTCCGCGGCGGCGAGGTCGAGGTCGGCGGCGACGACCTTGTCACCACGCTCGGCGAGCGCGAGCGTGATGGCGCGGCCGATGCCCGAGCCGGCTCCGGTGACGACAGCGATGTTTTCGTTGCTCATGATCGTGGAGGTCCTTTCGGGTGGATCAGGCGTTGACGTACTTGCCGAACTCGGGCTTGCGCTTCTCCGCGAACGCGGTCGCACCCTCGAGTCCCTCGGGGGAATGGGTGAACAGGTCGAGCGCGGACATCGCGAGGTTGCTCAGCCCGGCCTGGTGGTCGGTGTCGGCGTTGAAGGACTGCTTGAGGAAGCGCAGCGCGGTCGGGCTCTTCTCCGCGATCTCGGCGGCGACGGCCCTGGCCTCGTCGAGCAACTGGTCGGCCGGGACGACCCAGTTGACCAGGCCCCAACGCTCGGCGGTGGCGGCGTCGTACTGCCGGCACAGGAACCAGATCTCACGGGCGCGCTTCTCGCCGACGACGCGGGCGAGGTAGGCGGAACCGAAGCCGGCGTCGAAGGAGCCGACGCGGGGACCGGCCTGACCGAACTTCGCGGTGTCCGCGGCGATGGTGAGGTCGCACAGCACGTGCAGCACGTGGCCGCCGCCGACCGCGATGCCGTTGACCGCCGCGATGACCGGCTTCGGGATGTCGCGGATCAGCTTGTGCAGGTAGCCGATCTCGAACATGCCACTCTCGGTCGGGCCATAGTCGCCGGTCTCGGCGCGCTGCTTGACGTCGCCCCCGGTGCAGAACGCCTTCTCGCCGGCGCCGGTGAGGATGACCGCCGAGACCGCGTTGTCCGCCCATGCCGCGCGGAACGCCTTGATCAGCTCCTCGACCGTCTGGCCGCGGAAGGCGTTGTAGCGATGCGGCCGGTTGATCGTGATGATCGCGGCGCCCTTGTCGACCTCGTAGGTGATGTCCTCGTAGCTGGCCACTGTGGGATCCTCTCGACGTTGTGAGTGAACTTTGCTTCGCTATGAATGAATCTACATTCACTCGCGCGGATGTGTCAAGCGTCACGAGCGTGGCTCGGTGTCTTGTGGTCGGATTCGACGCTGATCCCGTCCCGCGCCCTGAGGCCCAGACGGGCGTGTGTGTTGCGACTGCCGCGCCGATGGCGTGCTGTCGCCGGAGGTCGTGGGCCTGAGGTCACGGTTGCGCGCGCGATCGACGGGATCCCGTCGTTTCGTGCCGGGAGTGTGCGCTCAGGCCCACGCCGCCCGGTATCGGCCGACCGTGCTCCGCGCCGATCATGTTCGCTGCAGGTCGCGGGTGCGTGCGGGATCGACGGGATCCCGCCGATTTGTGCCCGGAGCGTGCTCTCGGGCCCACGGCCCGAGTTATCCACAGAGCTAGAGTTATCCAGAACTGGCCGGTAACCGGGGAACTCGACATCGTCGCCGCACATCCTCCACAACATGTACGACTTCGGGATCCGCACCCGCGAGCAGTTGCTCGACGAGGGAATCGCCAGTTCGACGATCGACAACCGCTGCCGCGCCGGCACCTACCATCGACTGCTGCCGTCGGTGTACTGCATCAACGAGCCGACGCCGCTGGCCAGGTGCGCCGCGGTGCTCGCCTGGGAGCCGCGAGCGGTGCTCAGCCACCGCACGGCCGCGTGGCTGTGGCAGATGTGGCCCGTCCCCGACGTGCTCGAGGCGACCGTGCCACCCGACCTGGCTCGTCACGCGCCGGCTGGCTTGCGGCTGTACCGGCGCCGACTGGACTCGATCGACATCACCGACAGCTGGGATCTCCCAGCCGTCGGGCCGGAGCAAGCGCTGATCGACTGCCTGTCGGTGCTCGATCCGGCAGATGCGGACCACCTGGTCGACGAGCATCTGACACGGACGGTCAGCGCCGAGGGCGTCCGATTGCTGCGTAAGAAGTACCCCGGCCGCTGGGGGAACGGGGATCTCCTGCGGCAACTGCGGTCCGCGGCGGTTTCGGCGGCGTCCGAACCGGAACGGCTGCTCGCCCGGGAGTTCGCCCGGCGGAACTATGCGATCGCGGCGAACGCGCCGGTCGGGCCCTGGGTCGTGGACTTCCACGACCGTCGCGCGGCGCTGGTCGTCGAGGTCGACGGTCTCGAGTTCCACAGCGACCCGCTCGTGTTCCGTCGCGACCGCCGCCGCCAGAACTGGTTGGTAGTCCGCGACCTGCTGGTTCTCCGCTACGCCGCGGCGGACGTGTTCGCCTCGACCGCCGCTGTGGCCGACGAAGTGATCCTCATCGGGCGTCGGCGCCGAAAGGCGCCTATACCGCGCGGTGCTCAACCCCACCCGCGCTCCGAAATCGATCGATCGCAGCCAGCCCCCGACCCGCTCAGCCCGCCGCGAGCTCCCCGACCACCTGCCGCACCCCGGCCACGAACAGGCGCAGTCCGAAGCCGAATCGTGCTGTTGCATCGGGGGTTTCGAACAGCGGCGAGGACTCGTCGGTCAGCGCGCCGACGGAGTCCATCTGGATCCGGGCCTGCTCGTCGACGGTTTCGCCGAGTATGTAGTAGAGCAGGGTGTCGGCGGTCAGCTCGGCCTCGGTGCGCGCGAGGCCGGCCCCCGTGGCCGCCGCGATCAGGCTGTCCCGGGCGCCGCTGGTGACCAAGCGGGCGGCGTAGCTCGCCGAGACGAGTTCGGCGCCGTCGCGATGCGAGAGCAGGGCGTCGCGCAAACGGTGGGCCAGTTCGGCGAGCTGCTCGTCCCACGACGCCGCCGCGACCGGGGTGTCGAGCGGGGCGAGGATCCGGTCCGCGAGCGCGCCGAGCAGGGTCTGCTTGTTCGGGAAGTGCCAGTACAGGGCGCCGGGCTGTACGCCGAGCGAGCTGGCGAGGCGCCGCATCGTGAGGTCGGCGAGGCCGTACTCGTCGAGGATCGCCAGCGCCCCGTCGACGACATCGGCCCTGCGTAGCTGCACCGCACCCGCCCCTGTGATCTGGCCCGTAAGCTTTGACACGTTCTCGGGAGCTACCCTAGCCTGAACACCGTTCAAGTTCGCCACGAGAGGGATCCGTTGTGACTCAGGCTCCAGTCGACACCGAGCAGACCTCCCGTCGCTCCGCTCGCCCTGACATTCTGGCCACCGCGCGCGAGCAGGTGCTCGAGCGGGGAGAGGGACTGAGCGAGGAACAGACCCTCGCGGTGCTCGAACTCGGTGACGACCGCCTCGAGGAACTGCTTGCGCTCGCCCACGAGGTGCGGATGCGCTGGTGCGGTCCCGAGGTGGAGGTCGAGGGCATCATCAGCCTCAAGACCGGCGGCTGCCCGGAGGACTGCCACTTCTGTTCGCAGTCCGGGCTGTTCCAGTCCCCGGTGCGCGCCGCGTGGCTCGACATCCCGAGCCTCGTCGAGGCCGCCAA
>DATDBL010000292.1:0-5054 GCA_036524855.1 Aldersonia sp.
CGAACTCGATCCGGAACGCCACCGGGAAACGCCGCGCGCCCGTCCGGGTACGCCCGATCTCGACATCGATCATCCTCGACTCTCCATTCCCCGCGCCTCGTTGCACACGATGTGTCTCTCACCCATCCTGGCAAAGTGGGAGGTGTGTACGCGGATCTTCTGCTCGGTCCAGTGGTACATGGGGCTGAACGACACCAGCAGGCGGCTTTGTGCGCGGAGGCCGTCGGGGCGATGGAGGAAGCACTGCGATTGACCACCGAGTACCTGAAGACCCGCAAGCAGTTCGGTGTGCCGATCGCGAAGTTCCAGACGCTCACGCACCGTGCGGCCGATATGTACGTGCTGCTGGAACTGGCGCGCAGCATGAGTCTCTACGCGACGATGTCGCTGGCCGACGGCACCGTCGATCCGGTGGTCGCGTCCCGCGCCGTGCACCAAATCTCAACGCGGGCAGCCTGATACGGAAAGTACGGGTGAGCTCGGCGTCCCACATCAACGGTGGGGTGATTCGGATCCGCCGGGATCGTCGGCGTCCCCGGCGTGGGATCGGCAGATCGGACAGTTCGATTCGCCGGTCCGCTGCATCGGGCGCTGAGGTGGCGGGGAACGTCCAGGGCGTGCCGTCCGTCGGTCGGCGCTGGGTGTCGCGGGCGCTCGGCTGACACACTGGCCCGGTGGATAAGGGGTCGGGTCCGCCGATCTGCTCGGCCAAGGGCTGTCGTGCCGCCGCGCGCTGGTCACTCGTATGGAACAATCCCCGGCTGCACACCCTCGGCCGCGAGAAGGTCTGGGTGGCCTGCGACGAGCACAAGAAGCCGCTCGCCGATTTCCTCGCCGCCCGGTCGTTCCTGACACGGATCGAGCCGTTGGCCATCACCTAGTGTCACGCCGGGCGGTTACGGGACGAACCTCTGTCTGGGGCGGTCCGCGACCTGCCTGCGTCAGCGCCTGCGCAGACGTTCGCGTGGTAGCTGCTCTACGGGGCCCACAGGCTATCTCGTATGCGCCAATGGTTGCCCGTTCCATTGCCATCACCTCACCCGACTCCATGACCCAGGGGCGGCCCTTGGACGCGCGCCCGCAATTGCGCCTCGTCGACCGCCCTGGTGCCCGCGTGGAGTCACCGAGCCGCGGACGCGGTGAAATGGGTCGATGAGGTGTTCGCGTGGACCGACGCCGACACCGAGGTGGTGGCGGGCGGCGAGGTCGTCGAGGCTCACCGCACCAGGGGCCAGCCGGCCGCGGCGGCGCTCGATCAACCCGACCTGGGCGAGGCGGGCGAGGATGTCGTAGCCGACCGATTTCCCGACGTGCGCGGCGGATGCGACTCGGCCCGCAACGGTGTCGGCGCGATCCACGCCGAGCGGTCACGAACGAGCGATCGAGCGCCATAACCCCGATCCCGTTGTGCACAAGCTCGATCGATTGAGGCGTTAAGGTCATGGCGGCCCAGCACACGCTGCAGCAGATCACGCGTCGCGGCTTGCGCCGGTTCGCCGGTCGCTAGCCGCCGCATCTCCGCCGGCATCGCGCACGCCTCCGCGCCGCACGTCTACGCTGAGGGAACGATGGAACTCGACGACCTCCTTCGGGCGCTGAATGCCGGCCACACGATCACCGGAGACTCACCGCTGCATGCGGTTATGCACCTGGTGAGCCAGGAGGCGCTGCGCACGACAGGCGAGCTCAACGGTGGCTATCACGAACCAGCGCGGGTGCGGGAGTTGCTCGCCGAGTTGACCGGTAGGCCCGTCGACGACTCGGTAGTGGTCTTCCCGCCGTTCACTTCCGATTTCGGGAAGAACATCACCCTTGGGAAGCGGGTCTTCATCAACTCCGGATGCCGATTCCAAGACCAGGGCGGAGTTGTGATCGGCGACGACTGCCTGATCGGGCACAACGTCGTGCTGGCCACGCTCAACCACGACCTGTCCGCGAGCCGCCGCACGGACATGCACCCGGCGCCCATCCTCATCGGCCGCAACGTCTGGATCGGCGCCAATGTGACCGTCCTCCCCGGTGTGACAATCGGCGACAACGCAGTCGTGGGCGCAGGGTCGGTTGTGACGAAGGACGTACCGGCGGACTCAGTCGTGGTCGGCTCGCCGGCACGAGTGGTGCGCTCACTGGACGGCTGAGCCACTAGGCGGGATCCTTGTCGCCGGCTCAGATCGCCTACGTACGCCGATTGAAGCGCTGAGGGATCCGCTTCGGGACGATGCCCTGGCCAGCCGGGTGGCAGTCGTGCGCCGCGCCGCCGACGCTGAATGCTGTGGGTGATTGCGCACAACGACCTGCTCACCGCGTGGCCGAACAGGGGGCGTCGCCGGACGGCGCCCACTCCGTCGTTGCCGCCTTAAACCGCGGCAGCGATCGGCTCGAGCCCCGCGACCAGCTCGTCGAGCTCGTCCGCCGTGAGTACGTCGTATGTCGGCGCCGCCAGCTCGTCGGTAAGGGCCTCGATCCGCTCCCTGATCGCCCGGCCGGCGGCGGTGAACCAGCCCGCGGCGTCGACGAGGCCGCGGCGGCGCAGCCCGTCGACAACACCGGCCAGCTGCGCTTTGGGCAGGTGGTGGGTCCGGCCGAACTCCTCCGCCCTCATTCCGAGGGAGAGAGACATGAGGACGTGGGCCTCGGTGCCGCCGATGCGGTGGGCGACGAGGGCGGCATTGTGGCCGTCCCCGCGGTGCTCTCGCAGCAGCATCGCCGCGTGCCAGAGCCTGGCCACCGGCTCCTCGGGTACGTCGAGCGCCCGCAGCCCGGCGTACAGCGCTCGGCCCTCGGTCGGCGCACTGACCGCTGCTCGGGTGGCCAGGTCGCCGACCCTCACCAGACCGGGGGAGTCGGCGACCTCCCCGATCATCTGCCGCAGCGCCGCGGTGCTGCTCCGTTCGCGCACGGCGATCGCCTCTTCCGGAGTGGTCTTCCCCCAGACCCACGGGATGTGCCGCGCCACCTCGCCGTCGGCGAAGTTGTAGAAAACCGCGTGCACCACCTCGGCCGGTGCCATCCCCAGCGGCGCGGCCCGGCCCGCGAAGTACCCGTCCCAATAGTTGCGCATGCCGAGGGCCCGGAACGCTTCGTCCGGCACTGTTGAGAACGTGACGGTGGCGATCGGCTCAACGAGTTCGAACATGCGGTGGATCTTGGCCTGTGGGTGCGGCATCGGCCGGCATCTCCTTTGGTCTTGAAAGCTCTCCGCGGGCGGCCTCGCACCGAGCGACGAACAAACTCGGACGAGGGGTGCGGAGCCGCTCTCACCTGCCGTCAGGGCCGCGCACGACCGCGAGTACCTCGCCATCACGGGCGACCTCGACGTCCGATACCGCGCGCTCCAGTACGTATCGACCGTCCAGCACCCGCAACTTCTGATGATCAGCGACCGACAACAGTGCATCGTCGCATACCGATCGCGTCTGATGGTCCAGCGTTATGGGCAGTTCGTAAGCGGAACCGCATCCGGTCGTGGGTCGGCAGCGAGGCCGCGAACCCGGGCGATCCTCGGGCGCTGGGAAGTTTGTGTCCGTAAGGGATCCCTTGTGGGACAAGCGGCAGTGCTTCCCGCTCCGCGATCTATGCCGGTCCTCGCTCGGCTAGCGACGCCCAGCTCGACCCGGCGGACGATGCCCTCGGTGGTCGGACCGGTCTGGGTGGCGGGCTCTTCAATTGAGCGGCGAAGACGGGTAAGCCTTCCGGGCTTCTCGGGTGTCATGGCACCGGCCTGCGGGAGGCGCCGTGATGCAGCTGTCGCTCCAGGGCGCGCATCGCCGCCGGGCGCATCAGCCGGATGAACGGCCCGGCCGCTTGCCAGTAGCGCCGGAACCGGCGCCGGCTATCCTCGTCGGTCATCACCACCCGGCTCTCCATGGTCAGCACGCACCCACCGACGCCGTACGGGGTGACCACGGTGCTCTCCGCAAGCTTGGCGAACCCCGAATCGGCGAAGGCCGCGAAGGTCTCGGCAGTTACCGGGGGCTCCGGCGGCGAACCACCCGTTCCCTTCCATGGCTGGCCGACCGCGCCGTAGACCAGCTCGGTGCCGGGCCGCTCGCCCAGCGGGATCCAGCCGCGGGCCGGTAAGTCGCGCACGCGGAAGGTTGGCGGCTCCGGCACGACCGTCTCGCCGTGTCGCCGGGCCGCCGCGTTGGCCAGGCGGCCGGGCAGGCCGCGGGCCTCGAGCAACACCCGGGCCACCGGGAGGCGGAACAGGTCGAGGTTCGTGATCGCGTCGAAGACCTCGGCCGGTGGTGCCCGGAACAGCTGTGACATGGAGATCTCGTGGTCCCAGGTCGGCAGGAACTGGTCGAGGAGCAGTGGGTCGGTCATGGTCGTCTCCCTCGTCTCAACTCTCGTCAGGCCGCTCGCGCCGGTGGCGGCTTTGGGCGGCGGATCCCGGCCAGCCGCGGTCGACCTAGAGCTGCGGCTGAAGGGGCGGCTGCAAACATAGACGAACCTTCTCGCCGAGGGCGCGCATCGCAAGGGGATCCATGAGCGGGCGGCTGCGGATGTGGTTGCGCAACCGCGCCAGTAGTAATACCGAATGGTATTACTACTGCTATCATGGACTCATGCGTGTCACGAGCAAGGGACAGGTGACCATCCCGCAAGACGTACGGCGACGATTGGGCATCGATCCGGGCAGCGAGGTCGACTTCGAGGTCGACGACGACGCCGTCCGGCTGGTTCGGCGCACCGAATGCGGCGGAGCGGCACTCGTCGCGCGAATGCGGGGACGTCGCCTGACGATGAGCACCGATGAGATCATGGCGTTGACGCGCGGCGACGACTCCTGAGCGATGGCGATCGGGACGCTGGTGGACTCCAACGTGCTCCTCGATGTGTTCACCGACGACACGCGCTGGGGCGGTTGGTCCGCGGAGCACCTCGCGAGCGCATTCGACGCCGGCCCCGTGGCGATCAATCCGCTGATCTTCGCCGAACTCTCAGTAGGGTTCGATCGGATCGAGGATCTCGACGAGGCACTGCCCGACAGCATCGAACGCGAGGACCTACCCTGGGAGGCGGCATTTCTCGCCGGACGTTGCTTCCTGCAG